>NZ_LT629710.1:957750-1277000 GCF_900104535.1 Nakamurella panacisegetis
GCACCCCAGCCCGAGGCCAGAGACGACCAGTCCGGGAACGAACGCCCACCGGGAGACGTCCGGGGCAGCGACCAGCAGAACGTAGGAGACGCCGAGGGCGAACAACACCAGCCCGGTGAACAGCACCCACTTCAGGTTGAGCCGACCCGAGCCGCCGGCGCCGCCGACGATGCCGGAGGTGATCATCATGGCCAGCGACTGCGTGCCGATCACCACGCCGGCGGCCACCGCGGACAACCCGAGCACCGATTGGTAAAAGATGGTCATCGGGAGGAACACGCCGACCATGGCGAAACCCATGGCCAGCAGCACCAACGTCATGATGGTGAACGTCCGGTCGCGGAAGATCGAGAACGGCAGCAACGGCTCCAGCTTCTGCCGCCGAATCTGACGCCACACGAAAAGCCCCAGGAACACCGCGCCGACAGCGATGACCAGCGGAATGGAAATGGGTCCGGAAATGGTGCCCCAGCCGTACCGCTGCCCCTCGATCAACCCGAAGACCATGCCCAGCAGGGCGAGCGTCAGCAGGCCGACGCCGGCGATGTCGAGTCGGTGGCGTAGCCCCGGCCGGATGTCCGGCATGAACGCGAAGGCCAGCACCAGGGTGGCCGCCCCGACCGGGATGTTGATGAAGAAGATCCACCGCCAACCGAAATGCGTCACGATGAAGCCGCCGAGGGTCGGCCCGAGCAGGACACCGAGCCCCGACATGATCCCGGTGGCAGCGAACGCCGGACCGCGTCGGGCCGCGGGCAGCGTGGACGTGATGATCGGAAGCCCTTGCGGTGCAAGGAGTGCGGCGCCCAATCCCTGCAGGGCGCGGAACGCGATGAGCTGTGCGGAATCGCTCGACAGGCCGGATGCGAAGCTGGCCACGGTGAACAGCGCGATCCCGGCCAGGAACATGGTCCGCGGCCCGAGGATGTCGCCGACCCGCCCGGCCGTGATCAGCAGCACGGCATACACCAGCGAATAGGCCGAACCGATCCACAGCACGGTGTCGAGGCTGGCCCGCAATTCGGTGACGATATCGGGAATGGCGATGTTGACGATGGTGATGTCGAGCAAGGTCATGAACAGACCGAGACAGAATACGGCGATGATCAGGCCCGGACGCACCGGACGGTGACCACGGATCGGCACACCGGTGGCGGTCGTCAATACTGACGGTTCGGACATTTTTTTCTCCTACGGGAGCTTTCTCCAACGGAAGGTGTGTACCGCCGATCAGGTCGGCGGGGCGATGACACCGGCCGCCCCCAGCTGCTCCGACCAGGCCCGGATCCGATCGAGATCCCAGGCCAGGCGACCCGACCTCAGATCGTCGAGGATTCCGGTGACCCAGTTCTTCTCGGCTCGCAACATGGCCAGCTGATACTCGGTCTCGACCAGGAAGAGGCGCGGGAAGTCGGTCGGCAGCAGGCCCAGGGTGGCCTCGAGTGCGGCGAGTTCGGCCGTGAGCCGGCGATTGCGGGCGTCCAGGGCGGCGAGCGCATCGGCGTGCGTCACCAGGGGCAGAAAGGCCAGGGCGGCGGCGAATTCCGGATACTCCACCTTCGGTGTCCTGAGCATGGACACCATCCATTCGGCAACGGTGTCCCGGCCATCGGGCGTGAGCTGGTAGGTGGTGCGCTCGGGCCGGCGTCCTTCACGACTGGTCTCGGCCGGCTCCACCAGACGGGCCTTGACCAGACGCTCGACCGCTGGATAGAGCGACCCACGCTGGACGTTGATGACCTTGTCCTTGGCGCGCTCGATCATCAGACGCTGCATCTCGTACGGGTGCATCGGACGTTCGGCCAGTAGCCCGAGCACCATCAGGGCCAGTGGGGTCGGCTTGACAGCCGGGCGCCGCGCCCGCGTCATGCCCTCACTAGTCATGTTCTGACTATCTCGCCGCTGGCCCCGGCTGTCAAGCAATTTCCGGGACCGGATCTCCGCCGCGGCTCCGATGGGGTTTGATTCAGGGGTCGGCCCGGAGCTGGAGGGAGGTTGTCCATGGATCTCTTCGACGGCCGGGCGACCCTGACCCGGCATCCCGGGTCCCCCGCCCACCAGGAGATCCAACGGTGGTTCACCGATGCCCTGCGGGACGGACACCTCTCGCCCGGTGACCGGTTGCCGGCCGAGGCGGAAGTCGCACGCTTCTTCGGAGTGAGCCGGATGACGTTGCGGCAAGCCCTGTCCGGCCTGGATGCCCGTGGACTACTGGAGCGAGTGCCTGGCCGTTCGGGCGGGACCTACATCGTCGAGCCGGTCATCGACTGCGACGTCACCGGCCTCACCGGATTCACCGAGCAACTCCGGCGGGCCGAGGTCAGGGCCCGGGCCAAAGTGCTGCTGGCGGCAACCGTCCCGGCCGGCGTCCCGGTCGCCGCGGCGCTGGGATTGCGCCGAGGCGGCCCGGTCCACGAGATCGTGCGGATCCGTTTCGGCGGCGCGGTTCCACTGGCTCTCGAGCATTCGTGGTTTCCGGCCGAGGTGTTCCCCGATCTGCTCGACCGGCGCCTCACCGGGTCGCTGTACGGCCTGCTCGGCAATCGCTATCGACAGCGCCCGCACACCGCGGTGGAACACCTTGAGCCGGCCACCGTCGACGACGAACAAGCCGGTCACCTCGGCGTGGCCCCGGGATCGGCCGTCATGCGGATCGAGCGCACCGCGCACACGGCGGCCGGTCTGGCCGTCGAGTACGCCACCGACCTGTTCCGCCCCGACCGCATCCGCATCTCGGTGCGCAGCCACTGGACCGCGGATCCGCGGGCCTGACCGCGGGGAGAAACGTTGGACCCCTACAAGACAGGAGAGGCAAGACGTGACCAATGACGAGACGAACCGCACGCGCGCGGCCTTCGACGTTCCGGCGACGGCCTACCAGAAGCTGATCGGCCGTTACCTCGGCACCCTGGCCCCGGCGTTCGCCGACGCGGCCGGCGTCGTGGGCGGTCTCCGGGTGCTGGACGTGGGCTGCGGGCCCGGCGGGCTGACCCGCGAGCTGGCCCGTCGCGCCGGCCCGGCCGCGGTCAGCGCATTGGACCCCTCCGAATCGTTCGTGCAGGCGTGCGCGGCGGCCAACCCGGGGGTCGACGTCCGGCTCGGCGTGGCCGAGGAACTGCCCTTCGAGGACGCGACATTCGATGTCACCCTGGCCAGCCTGGTGGTCGGTTTCATGACCGACCCGATCGCCGGCGTCCGCGAGATGGCGCGGGTGACCAGGCCCGGTGGCACCGTGGCCCTGTGCTTCTGGAACTACGCCGAGATGCCGCTGCTGCGCACCCTGTTCACCACCGCGGCCCGGTTCGACCCGGCCCAGGGAGCCGAAGATCGACGGCTGGGGACCAGGGACGGTGAGCTGGTCTCGGTCCTCCGGGCGGCCGGCGTCGCCGATCCACATCAACAGATCATCCAGGCCACCGCCGAGTATGACGGATTCGACGACTGGTGGAGCCCGGTGCCGCTCGGGGTGGGACCGATGGGCCTGTTCTACCGGTCGCTCGACGAGGTCCAGCGCGAGCAATGGCGGGAGTTGGCCCGGGACGCCCTTGGCGCACCCGACGGCCCGTTCCGCTCGACCGCCCAGGCGTGGTGCGCCTGCGGCACGGTGTGACCCTCACCGCCGGATGTTCGCCCCCGACGGGTCGTGCAGCACGTCGTCGGCGACCTGCCCGGAGAGCCACTCGCCGAACAGGTCGACCTCGAGCCTGGTCCCGGGGATGGTCAGAGCCACCGGAAGGTAGGCGAACGCGATGGATCGGCCCACCGTGTAGCCGAAGCCGCCGGAGGTGACGCGCCCGGCCAGTTCGCCGTTGATCCGGACCGGTTCGCCGCCGAGCACCAGCCGGGACGGGTCGTCCAGGGTCAGACAGCAGAGCTTCCGGGACGGTCCGGCCGTGCGGACCCGCTCCACCGCCTCCCGGCCGAGGAATTCCTTGTCCCACGACACGCAGAAGCCCAGTCCGGCCGACAGCGGATCGGTCTCCCCCGTGATGTCGGCACCCCAGACCCGGTAGGCCTTCTCCAGACGCAGGCTCTCGATGGCCCGATAGCCCGCGGCCCGGATGCCGAACTCGGCGCCCGCGTCCCACAACAACTCCCACAGGGTCGCGCCGTACTCGGCCGGCGCGTACAGCTCCCAGCCCAGCTCGCCCACGAACGTCACCCGCTGCGCCCGCAACGGGATGTCGCCGACGGGCAGTTCCTGCGATGTCATGAACGGAAAGGCGGTGTGGCTCAGGTCGGCCGCGGTGAGGGTGGCCAGCAGGTCCCGCGCCCGCGGGCCCCAGACGGCGAAACACACATACCCGCCGCTGACGTCGGTGATCGTCACGTCGAACGGCCGGGGCGTCGCTCCGCTCGCCCCGGACACATCCCCCGTCGCTCCGCTCGCCCCGGTCCCATCCCCCGTCGCTCCGCTCGCCCCGGCTCTGGCCTGGCGGCGGAGCCACGCACCGTCGCGAGAACCGAACGCGGTTCCGGTGACGACCCAGAACGTCTCCGGGCCGAGCCGGGTGACGGTGACATCGGCCTCGATACCGCCGCGGTGGTTGAGCATCTGCGTGTACGTGACCCGACCGACCCCGCGGGCCACCTTGTTGTCGCACACCCATTCGAGGAACTTCGCGGCGTCCGGCCCGGTGACGGTGATCTTGCTGAACGACGACTGGTCGAACATCGCCACCGACTCCCGCGCGGCCCGGTGTTCGGCCGAGACGGCCGGCGAGAAGTTCTGCCCAGCCCAGCCTTTCGGCCGAGCGAGGCGGTCGCCGGCCGCTTCGTTGCTCGCGTAGAAGTTCACCCGCTCCCAGCCACTCTTCTCCCCGAAGGAGGCCCCGTGCGCAACGTGCCAGGCGTACGCCGGTGAGCGGCGCAGCGGACGACCGGCCTGCCTCTCGTCACCGGGATAGCGGATGTCGTAGTAGGTCCGGTAGTTCTCCAGCACCCGCTTCAGGGTGAACGACGGCGAGGTGTATTGACGCCCGAACCGGTTGATGTCCATGTGCGCCACTTCCATCGACGGCTCACCGCTGACGATCCATTCCGCCATCAGCTTCCCGACCCCGCCCGCCCCGGCGATACCGTGGGCGCAGAAGCCGGCCGAGACGAACAGGCCGTCGACCTCGGTCTGGCCCAGGCAGAACTCGTTGTCGTGAGTGAACGCCTCCGGGCCGTTGATCAGACGACGGATCCGGGCGTCACCCATGGCCGGAACGCGAATCGCGGAGTTGTCGGCGATCTCGGTGAACCGGTCCCAGTCGTCGGGTAGGAGTTTGGCGTTGAAGTCGGCCGGCACCCGGTCGTAGTGGGTGGCGTCGGCGGTGAACGGCAGCGGGTTCCGTTCGTACCCGCCCATCAGCAGGCCGCGGCCCTCCTGGCGGTAGTAGACCAGCAGGTCCGGATCCCGCAGGCTGGGCAGGACGGGGCCGCCCGGCTCCGGCACACCGGACATCGGCTCGGTGACCACGTACTGGTGGGACATCGGCACCACCGGGATCCGGAGGCCGGCCAGCCGACCGATCTCGGCCGCGTAGATGCCGCCGCAGTTCACCACGATCTCGGCCTCGACGTCGCCGCCGTCGGTCCGGACCCCACGGACCCGCCCGCCGTCCACCACGATCCCGGTGACCCGGACCTGCTGCACGATCTGCACACCCCCGGCCCGCGCACCGGCGGCCAATGAATAACACAACTGCGAGGGATCGACCTGGCCGTCGGAGGGAAGGTAGACGCCGCCGAGCACGCCATCGGTGCTCATCAGGGGAAAGAGCTCCTGCGCCCGGGCGGCCGAGATCTCCTCCATCGGCAGCCCGAACACGTTGGCCCAGGCCAACTGTCGCCGCAATTCCAGGAGCCGCTCCGGGCTCGAGGCGAGCCGGATGCTCCCGCTCTCCACCCAGCTCGGCGGCGCGTCACTCCGCTGGAGCTTGCGGTACAGCTCGACCGAGTACATGTTCATCCGGGTCAGCGTCGGATCCGAACGCAGCTGTCCGACTAACCCGGCCGAATGGAAGGTCGAGCCGCTGGTCAGTTCACCCCGGTCCAGCAGCAGCACATCCCGCTCGCCCAGCTCGGCCAGGTGATAGGCGATGCTCGCACCGCCTACCCCGCCCCCGATGACGACGACACGGGCCCGCGCGGGCAATGACGGTTGACGGACTTGCGTCCGGCCGATCGTGGTCATGGAAATTGGCCTTCCGGTCGGCGGCTCGAGCACGCCCAACGTAGCGGTCACTCCGTGTTCGGTCTAGACCGTGTGGGTCCCTTTGCCCTACCATCTCGCCATCCCCAGTGTTGCGGGAGACGTCGGTGGCCCGCTCGGACTGCCGTCCGGGTCACTTGCGCAATCAGAGCTGGAGGTGCCGACGTTGACCGATCCCGCAGACGACGGCGCCTGGTTGCGGGACGGGACGCCTTCCGTGGAGGAACGGCTCGATCAGGTGGCTGCTCTCGCCGATCCGGCCCGCGTGGTGGAACCACTTCCCGGCGGCCTGACCAACACCAATTGCAAGGTCACCACGACATCCGGGACTTACGTGGCCCGGTTGTCCCGGCCGTCCGCGGATTTCCTGTCGATCGACCGCGAGGCCGAATTCCGTAACTCGGTTGCCGCAGCCTCCACCGGTATTGCCCCACAAGTTGTCGAATACGTCGCCAGCGCCGGGGTTCTGGTGATCGAGTGGGTGAAGGGCCACACTCTGGAGCCGACCGATCTCCGGGAACCAGCTGTACTGGCCGGCATCGCCCGCTCCTGCCGGCGCCTGCATGCTTCGCCACGTTTCGTCTCGGACTTCAACATGTTCGATATGCAGCGACAGTACCTCCACACGGCCAGGACGCACGGATTTCGGTTACCCGATCGGTATCTGGATTTCATACCGGCGTTCGACCGGGTCGCTACGGTGCTCTCCATGCATCCCGCGGTCACGGTTCCGTGCCACAACGACCTGCTGGCCGCCAACCTGATCGACGACGGCACCCAGACCTGGTTGATCGACTACGAATATTCCGGCAACAACGATCCCAGCTTCGAACTGGGGAACATCTGGAGCGAGGCGGCGCTGCCCCCCGAACACCTCGGAGTGTTGGCCGATGCCTACCTCGGCCGCCACGACGAGACCTTCCTGGCCCGCTGCCGGCTGCAGGCCCTGGCATCGCAATACGGATGGACCCTCTGGGGCGTCATCCAGAACTCGGTCAGCGAGATCGACTTCGATTTCTGGGACTGGGCGATCCAGAAGTACGTCCGCGCGGTCGCGACATTCGGCTCGCCGGATTTCGAGCGCCTTCTGGCCGCCGCGGCACCGCCGTGAGTGGCCCTGTCCGTACCATGTCGCGTCAGTCCTCACCTCCCCTGCCTTGCCCCACCATTGAAGGAGATCCACAGTGACGGCCACCCATCACCTGAACGAGGACGAGCGCCAGCTCGCCGAACTCGGTTACACCCAGGAGCTGTCCCGTTCCTGGTCCGGGTTCTCGAATTTCGCCATCTCGTTCTCGATCATCTCCATCCTGGCCGGTTGTTTCACGTCGTTCTTCCTGGGGTGGAACAACGGCGGCCCGGCGGCCATCGCGTGGGGCTGGCCCATTGTGGCGGCGTTCATCCTCATCATCGGTCTGTGCATGTCCGAACTGGTATCGGCCTACCCGACATCCGGCGGTATCTACTGGTGGGCCAGCAAGCTCGGGGGCGCCAAGGCCGGTTACTACACCGGCTGGCTCAACCTGATTGGCCTGATCGCCATCGTGGCTTCGGTCGCCTACGGGTGCGCAACCTTCCTCGACATCACCATCGGGGTCTTCGATTCCGGCTACACCTCAGGCAAGCTGGGCCGCATCTTCATCTACTTCCTGGCCATCCTGGTGATCGCCGCGCTGGTGAACATCTTCTCCAGCCATCTGCTCGCCGTCATCAACAACGTCTCCGTCTGGTGGCACGTGTTCGGGGCCGCGGCGATCATCCTCATCCTGGTGCTCGTCCCCAGCCACCACGCCACCATCGGCGACGTCTTCACCAAGGTCATCAACAACACGGGCATCTTCAGTGGGAACAAGGGATTCGCCTTCATCCTGTTCGTCCTGCCCATCTCCGCAATCCTGACCCAGTACACGATCACCGGGTACGACGCCTCGGCGCACCTCTCCGAAGAGACCAAGGGCGCTTCGAACGCCGCCGCCAAGGGCATCTGGCAGTCGATCCTGTACTCGGCCCTCGGCGGATGGATCCTGCTTCTCGCCCTGCTGTTCGCCGTGCAGGACTCGGACAAGATCAGCGCGGCCGGTGGCGGCGCGGGCGCCATCATCGCCCAGGCCCTCAATTCCGGTTGGGGCGGAACGATTCTGCTGGTTTCCACGGCCGGCCAGTTCTTCTGTGCGACCGCCTGCCTCACCAGCTCGTCGCGAATGCTGTTCGCGTTCAGCCGCGACCGCGCCGTCCCCGGCGCCAAGCTGTGGTCCAAGCTGAGCAGCCGGAAGGTACCGGCCAACGGCGTCATGTTGTCCGCCGTCATCGCCATCCTGATCACCCTTCCGGCACTGGTCCCGGTGGACATCAACGGCGTTCCGACTCCGGTCGCCTTCGGCGCCGTCGTATCCATCGGCGTGGTCGGGCTGTACCTCGCCTTCGCGATCCCCATCTACTACCGGTGGCGCCAGGGCGACAACTTCAAGGTCGGGAGCTGGAACCTGGGCCGCAAGTACAAGTGGATGGCCCCGCTGGCGTTGATCGAGATCGTCCTCACGTCGATCATCGCCCTGTTCCCGTACTCACTCGGCGGCATGCCGTGGGACCCGAGCTTCTCGTGGAAGTTCGTCAACTACACGCCGATCCTGGTCGGCGGGGTGCTGATCCTGCTCTGGATCTTCTGGCACGTCAGCGTGAAGAAGTGGTTCACCGGACCGATCAAGCAGGTCGAGGCGCTCGCGGAACTGAGCGAGCAGTAGACCTGGCGTCTCCCGCGGGGCGGGCCGAGGATCTACCGATCCGAGGCCCGCCCCGCGGTTTCGTGTTCCGCGGCTCGACGGCGGCCATCGGCCACCCACCGACGTGACCTGGACCATCGATGTTTGTACGCTCCTTTGGTGCGCCCGCAAGCGCGCCTGAAGATTCGCCGGGACCCTCGGCCAAACGAAGGGCAAGTTGACGTGACCGACCATCCTCGAAATCCCCGATTGCTCAGCATCGACGCCCTCAAGGACCTGATCCGCAGCGGCGAGGTGGACACGGTGGTGGTCGCCTTCACCGACATGCAGGGTCGGCTGCAGGGCAAACGGTTGCACGCCCAGTTCTTCCTGGACGAGGCACTGGCCCACGGCACCGAAGGGTGCAACTACCTCCTGTCGGTCGACGTCGACATGAACACCGTGCCCGGTTACGAGATGTCGTCCTGGGAGAAGGGCTACGGAGACATGATCTTCGCCCTCGACCTGGACACCATTCGCCATCTGCCGCACCTGCCCGGGTCGGTGATGATCCAGACCGACCTGACCTGGCTGGACGGGGAACTGGTGCACCAGTCGCCCCGGTCGATCCTCAAGGCCCAGCAGGCCAGGGCGGCGGCGGCCGGATTCACCGCGTTCGCCGGCACCGAGCTGGAGTTCATCCTGTTCAACGACACCTACGAGGACGCCTGGGACGCCGGCTACAAGGGCCTGACTCCGGCCAACCAGTACAACATCGACTACTCGATCCTGGGTACCACCCGGATCGAGCCGCTGCTGCGCGACATCCGCAACACCATGTACGCGGCCGGCCTGACCGTCGAATCGGCGAAGGGTGAGTGCAACCTCGGCCAGCACGAGATCGCGTTCCGCTTCGAGGAGGTGCTGGCCACCGCCGACAACCACGTGGTCTACAAGAACACGGCCAAGGAGATCGCCGAGCAGCACGGCCGGGCGTTGACCTTCATGGCCAAGTTCGACGAGCGGGAGGGCAACTCCTGCCACATCCACCTCTCCCTCCGGGGCACCGACGGCAGCCTGGTGTTCTGGGACAAGGACAAGGGTGAGCGGACGCCGCTGTACGACCACTTCATCGCCGGGATCCTGCACACCATGCGTGAGTTCACCCTCCTGTACGCGCCGAACGTCAACTCCTACAAGCGGTTCGCTCTCGGCTCGTTCGCTCCGACCGCCGTGGCGTGGGGGCTGGACAACCGGACCTGCTCGGTCCGGCTGGTCGGTCAGGGCAATTCGGCCCGGCTGGAGAACCGCCTGCCCGGCGGCGACGTCAACCCGTACCTGGCCATCGCGGCCATGATGGCCGGCGGCCTGTACGGGATCGAGAACGAACTGGAGCTGGAACCGGCCCTGGTCGGCAACGCGTACACCTCGGGGAAGCCGACGGTGCCGACGACCCTGCGTGAGGCCCGCGACCTGTTCGCGGCCTCATCCATCGGCCGGGCCGCGTTCGGCGATGACGTGGTCGAACACTACGTGCACGCCGCCGATGTCGAGCTGGCCGCCTTCGAATCGACCGTCACCGACTGGGAGCTGCGTCGCGGCTTCGAAAGGTTCTGAGCACGTGACCCACGCCAACTCCACCGCCCTGCGCTACTCCGGTCCGCTGTCCGGGGACGGCGGCACCACCACCCTGATCGACCCGGCGACCGCGCTGGAACTGACCACCCTCCCCCGGGCCTCGCTGGCCGAGACCGATGCCGCCATCGAGAAGGCCCATCGGGCCTTCCCGGCGTGGCGGGCGGTCGCACCGGGTGATCGGGCCCGGCTGCTGCGCCGGTTCGCCACCGTGGTCGACGAGCACCTGTCCGAGTTGGCCGACCTGGAGGTGCGCAACGCCGGGCACACCATCGGCAACGCGACCTGGGAGGCCGGCAACGTCCGGGACGTCCTGCACTACTACTCGGCCGCGCCCGAGCGGCAGTTCGGCCGCCAGATCCCGGTCGCCGGAGGCATCGACATCACCTTCCACGAGCCGCTCGGCGTGGTCGGCATCATCGTGCCGTGGAACTTCCCGATGCCCATCGCCGGTTGGGGGTTCGGGCCGGCCCTGGCCGCCGGCAACACCGTGGTCCTCAAGCCGGCCGAGGTGACGCCGCTGACCGCGATCCGGCTGGCCGAGCTGGCCCTGGAGGCCGGGATCCCGGACGGCGTCTTCACCGTCATCCCGGGCAAGGGCTCGATCGTCGGCGAGCGGTTCGTCACCCACCCCCTGGTCCGCAAGGTCTGCTTCACCGGCTCGACCGACGTGGGCAAGGGGGTCATGCGCGGGGCGGCCGATCAGGTCAAGCCGGTCACCCTGGAGCTGGGCGGCAAGAGCGCCAACATCATCTTCGCCGACGCCGATCTGGAGCTGGCCGCGGCCTCGGCGCCGGGGTCGGTGTTCGACAACGCCGGGCAGGACTGCTGTGCCCGGTCCCGGATCCTGGTGCAGCGCAGCGTGTACGACCGTTTCCTGGAACTGCTGGAGCCGGCCGTCACCGGGTTCCGGGTGCGGCCGCCGTCCGACCCGGAGGCCGAGATGGGGCCGCTGATCACCGCCGGTCAGCACGCCTCGGTGAGCGCCTACGTCCAGGGCACGAACGTCGCGTTCGCGGGCTCGACCCCGGGCGGGGACGGTTTCTGGTTCCCGCCGACCGTCGTCCTTCCCTCCTCCACCCAGGACCGCATCTGGCGTGAAGAGGTGTTCGGCCCGGTCGTCGCGGTGCTGCCGTTCTCGGATGAGCACGAGGCCATCCAGATGGCCAACGACAGCGAGTTCGGCCTCTCGGGGTCCATCTTCACCTCCGACGTTGGCCGGGCGATCCGCGTCTCGCGAGGGGTGGAGGCCGGCAACCTTTCGGTCAACTCGCACTCGTCCGTCCGCTACTGGACGCCGTTCGGCGGCTTCAAGCAGTCCGGCCTCGGCCGCGAACTCGGGCCGGACGCGCCGGACGCGTTCTCCGAGGTCAAGAACGTCTTCATCGCCACCTGAACCTTCGCGCCGTCCCGTCTCGGGGTCGCAACCGCGACCACCGAGCGCGGACGCTGCGGTCCCGCTCCACCCCTCCACGCTTCGCCCCACCCAAGAAGGGAAATCAACGCCAACATGTCTGGTCGTCTTGCCGGCAAGGTCGCGGTCATCACCGGAGGCTGCTCCGGCCTGGGCCTGGCCACCGCCAGGAAATTCGTCACCGAGGGCGCCAAGGTCGTCATCGGTGACATCGACGACGCCCGCGGGCCGGTCGTCGCGGAGGAACTCGGCGGGCGCTACCTGCGCACGAACGTCACCGACCCGGACGAGGTGAACGCCCTGTTCGCGCTGGCCAAGAGCGCCTACGGCAGTGTGGACATCGCGTTCAACAACGCCGGGATCTCCCCGCCGGAGGACGACTCCATCCTGACCACCGACCTGGCCGCCTGGCGCAAGGTGCAGGAGGTCAACCTGACCAGCGTGTACCTGTGCTGCAAGGCGGCCCTGCCCTACATGATCGAGCAGGGCAAGGGATCGATCATCAACACCGCGTCGTTCGTCGCCGTCCTCGGGGCGGCCACGTCGCAGATCAGCTACACCGCCTCCAAGGGCGGCGTACTGGCGATGAGCCGCGAACTCGGCGTCCAGTTCGCCCGCAAGGGGATCCGGGTCAACGCCCTGTGCCCCGGACCGGTGAACACGCCGCTGCTGCAGGAGCTGTTCGCGAAGGACCCGGAGCGCGCCGCCCGCCGCCTGGTGCACATCCCGATGGGCCGGTTCGGCGAGGCCGAGGAGATCGCCAACGCGGTGCTGTTCCTGGCCTCGGACGAATCCAGCTTCATCACCGCGTCGCAGTTCCTGGTCGACGGAGGCATCTCCGGCGCCTACGTCACGCCCCTGGACTGACGCGCAGGCGTGTTCGGGCATGAGGGACGATGGTCGGTATGACGCGCCCGATCATCGGCATCAGCACGTACCGCGAACCGGCGACCTGGGGTCAGTGGCAGCAGGTGCCGGCCGCGCTGGTCCCGGCCCGGTACGTGGACGCCGTACGGGCCGGCGGCGGCACTCCGGTGCTGCTGCCGCCCCTCGGGCCGAACGACGATGCGGCGCAACTGGTGAGCCGCCTCGACGGTCTGGTCATCGCCGGTGGCGCCGACGTCAACCCGGCGCGCTACGGGCAGCACCCGGAGGCCCACACCTCCGGGTGGCGTGACGACCGGGACGTCTCCGAGTACGCCCTGCTCGACGCGGCCGAGGACCTCGGCCTGCCGGTGCTGGGCATCTGCCGGGGCATGCAGGTGCTGGCCGCGCGCGCCGGCGGTCACCTGTGTCAGCACGTTCCCGATCTGGTGGGCCACGACAAGCACTCCCCCGGTCCGGGCGAATACGGCCCGGTCGCCGTGACCACGGTGGACGGTTCCAGGCTGGCCGGCATCGTCGGTCGGGACCTGACCGTCCCCTGCCACCACCACCAGTCGGTGCTCGACGCCCCCGGTTTCGTCTTCAGCGCCGCCGCCGACGACGGCATCCCGGAGGCCATGGAGACCGTGACCGACCGGTTCGTCGTTGCCGTGCAATGGCATCCGGAGACCGGGTCCGACATGCGGTTGTTCCAGGCGTTGGCCGCGGCGGCGGGTTGACCCATGGACTTCATCACTCTGCGGGCCACCGCGCAGGCGCAACTGGACCCGGTGGCCTGGAGCTACTACCAGGGCACCGCGGACGGGGACCCCGAGGCCGACCAGATCGCCTGGCAGCAGATCGCTCTGGTGCCGCGGGTGATGCAGGGGCTGGCCACGATCGATCAGTCCCTCACTCTCGGCGGGGCCCACCTGAAGACCCCGATCATGGTCGCCGCGACCGCCGGTCACGGGTTGGCCAACGACGACGGCGAGGTCGCCACCGCGCGGGCGGCGGCCTCGGTCGGCGCCCTGATGGTCTACTCCAGTTCGGCGACCGTCGACGTGACGACGTTCGGCGCCGCCGCGCCCGGCCCGTGGTGGGCCCAGGTGTACCTGATGCGGGACCGTCGGCTCAGTGATCGCTATGTCGCGCAGGCCGTGGCGGCCGGGGCGAGCGCCCTGGTGCTCACCGTGGATCTGGCCGGTTCGGTGGCCAACGCACCGTTCCGCACCGAGACCCAGCCCCGGATGTCGGCCCGCCCGGGCAACTTCCCGGGCCTGGTCTGGGAACAGATGTCGTCCCAGATCGACTCCGATCTGCGGCCCGAACACATCGCCGAGCTGGCCGCCGCCAGCGGGCTGCCGGTACACGTCAAGGGCATCCTGCACCCGGACGATGCCCGTATCGCCGTCGACGCCGGAGCGGCCGGCGTCATCGTCTCCAACCACGGTCGCCGTCAGGCGTCCGGAGTGGTGTCCACCGCCGCCGTGCTGGCCGATGTGGTGGAGGCGGTGGCCGGCCGCGTTCCGGTGCTGGTCGACGGCGGTGTCCGGACCGGGGCGGATGTGCTGCGGGCCATCGCGTTAGGCGCCACCGCGGTCGGAGTGGGCCGTCCGGTGCTGTGGGGTCTGGGCGCGGCCGGGGAGCCCGGCGTCACCTCGGTGCTGTCCCGGCTGATCGCCGAATTCCGGCAGACGATGGCGGCCTGCGGCGCCGGACGGTTGGATCGGATCGACTCGACGATGGTGCGAATACCCCGTTAGTGGAGTCGTGGCGGCACCGGGCGCCGAGCTGTGCCACGCTTGCCGCGTGCGTATGCAATTCGCGACCGGCCCCGACCCGACGGACCTGCTGACCCTGCCGTGGTCAACCCCGCTGGAGGACTGGCCCAAGGAGAAACTGGTCAGCCTGCCCCGGGGCATCTCCCGACACGTCGTCCGGTTCGTCCGGATGGGCGGGATCGTCTACGCCATCAAGGAGATCAGCCAGGGCCTGGCCGAGCACGAGTACGAGCTGCTGCGGGATCTGGCCAAGGCCGGCATCCCGGTGGTGCAGGCGGTCGGCGTGGTCGCCAATCGCACCACCCCCGAGGGCGAGCCACTGGATGCCGCCCTGGTCACCAAGCACCTGCGGTTCTCGCTGCCCTACCGGGCGCTGTTCTCCCGGCGGCTGGACGTCGACCTCGAGCCGAAGCTGCTGGACGCCCTGGCCGAGCTCCTGGTGCGGCTCCACCTGGTCGGGTTCGCCTGGAAGGACTGCTCACTGTCGAACACGCTGTTCCGCCGGGACGCCGGTGCCCTCGCCGCCTACCTGGTCGACGCCGAGACCGGCGAGATGCGGCCCTCTCTGTCCGACGGGCAGCGCCAGCAGGACCTGGACATCGCCGAGACCAATCTGGCCGGTGAGTTGCTCGATCTGCAGATGTCCGGGTTGCTGTCGGAGTCGGTGGATCCGCTGGCCACCGCGGTGTCCGTGATCGAGAAGTACGAGCGACTGTGGGCCGAACTCACCCAGCCGCAGACCATGGGCGAGGACGAGTGGTGGCGCATCGAGAAGCGGCTGGCCCGCCTCAATCAGCTCGGTTACGACGTGGCCCAGATCCAGATCAACGAGAAGGACGGCGACCCGCACATCCTGGTGCAGACGCAGGTCGTCGAGGCCGGACACCACCGTCGCCGCATGTTCAACCTGACCGGTCTGGAGATGCAGGAGAACCAGGCCCGGCGGGTCCTCAACGACCTGGACACCTACCGCTCGCGGGCCGTCATGCCGGAGACCGAGGTGGACGAGGACACCGTCGCCCGGCATTGGGTGACGGACGTGTTCGAGCCGGTCCTGGAGGCCGTCCCCCCGGATCTGGCCGCCAAACTGGAACCGGCCGAGATTTTCCACGAGGTGCTGGAGCACCGATGGTTCCTGTCCGAGGCGGCCGGCCACGAGGTTTCCATCGAGGACGCGGTGAAGTCGTACGTGGACAACGTGTTGCGGTTCCGCCCGGACGAGCAGGCGCTGCTCGACCCGGATCTGATGGGCAACGGCCTGATGAACCCGGACGACGACGAGGAGGAACCCGATCCCGAGGCCGACGCGGCCTGGGAGGCCGCAGCCATGCGGTACGGCGGGTGATGCCATCTCCAGCGGCGCCGCCGTACCCGCGTCGGGGTACTGGCTGATCCGGCGCCGGATCAGTGGCGGAGCGGCGGACCGGGAGGTCCGGCGGCAACCGGCGGCATGCCGGTCGCCGCTGAAGATGGTGCAGGGTGGCCGTTCTGTGTTCCTGCTCCCCGTTTCCTCTGCCCATCAGGAGGCCCGCGGCCGGCACGTGATACGTCCGGCCGGCCGCCCTACGTCAGGCCAGCAGCGCTTCGATGTCGGCCCGGATCTGCGGCGCGTCGGGCTCCGTGCGCGGGCCGTAGCGGCCGACCACCCGGCCGTCCGCGGCGACCAGGAACTTCTCGAAGTTCCACTGGATGTCACCGGTCCGCCCATCGGCGTCCGGAGCCTCGGTGAGCGTCGCGTAGATCGGGTCGCGCCCCTCACCGTTGACGTCGATCTTGTCGGTCATCGGGAAGGTGACCCCGTAGGTCGTCGAGCAGAACTCGGCGATCTCCTCGGCCGTCCCCGGCTCCTGACCGGCGAACTGGTTGGTGGGGAATCCGATGACGGTCAGTCCCCGCCCGACGAATTCCTCGTGCAGGGCTTCGAGCTTGCCGTACTGCGGGGTGAGCCCGCACCGGCTGGCCACGTTGACCACCAGCGCGGCGCGGCCGGCGGCCAGGGCACCGAAGGTGGTCGGTTCACCGGACAGGGTGGTGACGGGCAGGTCCAGCAGTTCGCTCATGGGTCGGGCTCCTCGATGGTCGGTCGTTTCCTCCGGTCCAACCCCGCCGGGCCGGATCGGATTCCCGGTGGGTGGACTACGTTGCGACGATGAGCGGAACGCCTCGCCTGGGGGCGGTCGACCTGATCAGCGCCGTGCTCGACCCCGGCTCCTTCGTCAGCTGGGACGCCCCGGTCACCCGGCCGGTCGACATCGATCCGGGTTACGCCGAGGAACTGCTCCTAGCGGCGCGAAAGGCCGGCACGGACGAGTCGGTGCTGACCGGCGCCGGCCGCCTGCGCGGGCGTCCGGTGGCGGTGCTGGCCGGGGAGTTCCGCTTCCTGGGCGGGTCGATCGGGGTGGCGGCGGCCGACCGTCTGGAGTCGGCCATCCGGCGGGCCACGAAGGAGCGGTTGCCGCTGTTGGCCGCCACCGCGTCGGGTGGGACCAGGATGCAGGAGGGCACGCCGGCGTTCGTGCAGATGGTGCGGATCACGGACGCGATCAGCGCCCACAAGGCGGCCGGCCTGCCCTACCTGGTCTACCTGCGGCATCCGACCACCGGCGGCGTGTTCGCCTCGTGGGGTTCACTCGGTCACGTCAGCGTCGGCGAGCCGGGCGCGCTGATCGGGTTTCTCGGCCCGAAGGTTTACGCCGCGCTGTACGGGGACCCGTTCCCGTCCGGCGTGCAGACCGCGGAGAATCTGTTGGCCCACGGTTTGCTGGACGCCGTGTTGCCGCCGGATCGGTTGGCCGACATCGCCTCTCGGACCCTGACGGTGCTGCAGCCGGCCGGGCCGGTACCGCCGGTGGACCCCATCGACGACGACCGGCAGGCGAATGTTCCCGCTTGGGAGTCCATCGGGCTGACCCGCCGGCCCGATCGACCTGGGGTACGGGAGCTGCTGCGGTTCGCGGCCACCGACGTGGTACCGCTCTCCGGTACCGGGCAGGGCGAGCAGCAGGCCGGCCTGCAGTTGGTCCTGGCCCGGTTCTCCGGCCGGTCGTGCGTGCTGCTCGGGCAGGACCGGTCGGTGCAGGCCGGCAGCAGCCTGCTCGGTCCGGCCGCGCTGCGCACGGCGCGACGCGGGATGCGACTGGCCGCCGAACTGCACCTGCCGCTGGTGTCGGTGGTCGACACCCCAGGGGCCGCACTGTCCAAGGAGGCCGAGGAGGGCGGCCTGGCCGGAGAGATCGCCCGCTGTCTGGCCGATCTGGTCGAGCTGGCCGCGCCCACGGTATGTCTGCTGCTGGGTCAGGGCTCCGGGGGAGCCGCGCTGGCGCTGCTGCCGGCCGACCGGGTGGTCGCGGCCCGTCATGCCTGGTTGTCGCCGTTGCCGCCGGAGGGGGCCAGTGCGATCGTCCACGACGGTGACACCCGTTTCGCCGCGGAACTGGCTGCGCGGCAACGGGTCAGGGCCGTCGACCTGCGCGCGTCCGGCCTGGTCGACCGGATCGTTCCGGAGTACGGGCACGCGGGGGGCGAGGTGGCCGCGTTCTGCCGGCGGCTGGGGAACGTGCTCGCCGTGGAGATCGATGCCGTGACCGACCTGGCCGTCCACGGGCGCAGCGAGCGAAGAGCCGGCCGGTACCGTTCCCTCTGACCGCGGGCCCGCCACTGGGCCGCCGTCTGATTCACGAGGGACTGCCATGCCGGACTATCAACACGACCTGCTCTTCGGGACCTTCGGGGCATCCTCGTCCGCCGATCCGGACGGCGCCGTCGAACTGGCCGTCGCCGCCGACGAAGCCGGCCTCGACCTCGTCACATTCCAGGATCACCCCTACCAGCCGGCCCTGCTGGACACCTGGACTCTGATGTCCTACGTGGCCGCGCGCACCACCCGGATCCGCATCACCGGCAACGTCCTCAACCTGCCGCTCCGGCCACCCGCCGTGCTGGCCAGGGCCGCCGCCGCTCTCGATCGCCTGTCCGGCGGCCGGGTCGAGCTGGGGCTGGGGAGCGGCGCCTTCTGGGACGCGATCGACGCCATGGGCGGGCGCCGGCGCACCCCCGGCGAGTCGGTGGAGGCGCTCGCGGAGGCGATCGGCGTCATCCGGGCCATCTGGGACACCTCCGAGAAAGGTGGCGTCTTCCGTTCGGGCGAGCACTATCCGGTCCACGGCGCGAAGCGCGGACCGGCTCCGCAGCACGACATCTCGATCTGGTTGGGCGCCTACAAGCCGCGGATGCTGCGGCTGGTCGGCTCCCTGGCCGACGGCTGGCTGCCGTCGGTCGGGTATCTCCCGTCGATCGGCGCGCTGGCCGACGGCAACGCCGAGATCGACGAGGCTGCCGCCACCGCGGGACGCGATCCGCGAAGGATCAGGCGGTTGCTGAACATCCGGCCGGAGGACGTCGACGTCAACCGGCTGGCCGACTGGGCGCTGGAGTACGGGGTCAGCGTGTTCATCGCCCCCGGCGACGACCTGCGCACGATCGAGCACTACGCGGCCGAGATCGCCCCGGCGGTCAGGGAGTCGGTCGAACGGGCACGCACCCAGGCGCCGCCGCCGGAACCGGCACCCGCCGAGCACGGACCGGTGGAGGTCGCCGGGCCGGTAACGGGGGAGTTCGCCCGGCCGGTAACGGGGGAGGTCACGGTACCGGCCGCATTGGGTGTGACGCCGACGCCGGACGACGGCGCCCGGCTGCTGCCGACCACGCGGTGGGACGAGTCGGCCCGGCCGTTCCCACCGATTCCCGATGGCATCCGTTACTCCGACCGAGGGCGGGCCGTCGCCGGCCATCTGATCGACGTGCACAACCATCTGCGGTCCGAGCTGGAGCAGCTCCGCGACGTCATCGCGCAGGTCCGGGCGGGGTTGCTGGACCCCGGGGTCGCCCGCTCGGCCATCAACGCGATGACCATGCGGCAGAACGAGTGGACGGTGGGGGCGTTCTGCGCGTCGTACTGCCGGTTGGTCACCACCCACCACTCGCTGGAGGACAGCGGGATCTTCCCTCACCTGCGCCACGCCGACGCCGCCGTTGCCCCGACCATCGACCGCCTGCAGGCCGAACACCTGGTGATCCACGACGTGCTGGAGGACGTGGACGCGGCCCTGGTGATGTTCATCCGCGACCCGTCGACCCACGCCGGGCTGCAGCGGGCCGTCGACTCGCTGACCGACACCCTGCTCTCGCACCTGTCGTACGAGGAACGGGCCCTGGTCGAACCGCTGGCCCGGTACGGGATGGCCCCGGGCCAGGTCTGAACCCGGGCCAGCGCCGGCCTCGGGCCGGCTACAGGGCGATGCCGACGTACTTGGTCTCCAGGTACTCCTCGATGCCCTCGAGGCCACCCTCGCGACCGATACCGGAGGCCTTGACGCCGCCGAACGGAGCGGCCGGGTTGGACACGATGCCCTGGTTGATGCCGACCATGCCGGTCTCCAACCGCTCGGCCACGGTGAGCGCCCTGGTCAGGTTCTCGGTGAACGCGTAGGCGACCAGACCGTATTCGGTGTCGTTGGCCAGCAGGATGCCCTCGTCGTCGGTGCTGAAGGTGGTGATCGGGGCGACCGGGCCGAAAATCTCCTGGTGGAACATGTCGGCCGTCGGCGGCACGTCGGTCAGCACGGTCGGGGCGTAGAAGTAGCCCTTGTCCCCCACCGTCTTCGCGCCGGTCAGCACCTTGGCCCCGGAGTCAAGGGCGTCGGCCACGAGCTCGGAGACCTTGGCCACGGCGGCCGCGTCGACCAGCGGGCCGACCTGGACCCCGTCGTCGATGCCGGGGCCGATCTTCATCGCCCCCATCCGCTGGGCCAGCCGCTCGGAGAACTCCGCCGCCACCGACTCGTGGACGATGAAGCGGTTCGCCGCCGTGCAGGCCTCGCCGATGTTGCGCATCTTGGCCAGCATCGCCCCGTCGACCGCGCGGTCGAGGTTGGCGTCGGCGAAGACGACGAACGGCGCGTTGCCGCCGAGTTCCATGCTGACCTTGAGCACCTGCTGGGCCGACTGCTCGATCAGCCGCTGCCCGACCGGGGTCGACCCGGTGAAGGTGAGCTTCCGCAGCCGCGGGTCGCGGATGATCGGTTCCGAGACCGCACCCGAACGCGAGGTGGTGATCACGTTGACCACCCCGCCCGGGACGCCGGCCTCGGTCAGCAACTTGGCCAGGGCCAGAGTGGTGAGCGGGGTCTGCGCGGCCGGCTTGATGACGACAGTGCAGCCGGCGGCCAGGGCGGGCCCGATCTTGCGGGTACCCATGGCCAGCGGGAAGTTCCACGGGGTGATGGCGTAGACCGGGCCGACGGGCTGCTTCATGGTCATCAGCCGGGTTCCGCCGGACGGAGCGACCGCGTACCGGCCGGCGATCCGGACCGCCTCCTCGGAGAACCAGCGGAAGAACTCGGCACCGTAGGCGACCTCGCCCCTGGCCTCGGCCAGCGGCTTGCCCATCTCGAGCGTCATCAGCAGGGCGAACTCCTCGGTCCGCGCGACGAGCAGCTCGTACGCCTTCCGCAGGATCTCCCCCCGCTGCCGGGGATCCGTTGCCGCCCAATCCTTCTGCGCCGCCACGGCGGCGTCGAGGGCCAGCAGCCCCTGGGCCGGAGTGGCATCGGCCACCTCGGCCAGGATGGAGCCGTTGGACGGATCCTCGACCGGCACCCCGCCGTCCCCGTCCAGCCACGCCCCACCGATGAACAGCCCGGTGGGGACCGCTTCGACGACCTCGGAGATACGCGACGCGGTGATGGTGGACATGATTCTCACTCTCTGATCCGCCGGCCTCGCTGCCGGTCCGACTACTTCCCGTCGGTGACGATCCTAGGCGCGTCGCCCGCGTTGCGGCGGCGGTGCCCGGCGGCGGGCACCGGACCGGGTGGACCCCACCGGACCGGGTGGACCGAGCGTGACCAGCGGCGAGAACGGTCAGCCGCGGAGCAGCCGCAGCAACAACGCGACCTCGTTCGCCACGGCGTCGCGACCGGGGCCCAGGTACTTGCGGGGATCGGTGACGCCCGGGTTCTCGGCCAGCACCTCACGGACGACGGCCGTCATGACCTGGTTCAGCCGCGTCGCGATGTTGACCTTCGTCATACCGGCCCTGACCGCCGTGACCAGGCCCGGATCGTCCACGCCGGACGATCCGTGCAGCACCAGCGGCACCGGTACGCCGGCGCGCAGGGACCGCACCAGTTCCAGGTCGACCTGCGCCGAGCGGTTGGCCATGGCGTGGGAGGTACCGACCGCGACGGCCAGGCTGTCCACGCCGGTGGCGGCGACGAAAGCGGCCGCCTCGATCGGGTCGGTCCGGACGCCGGGCGCGTGGGCGCCGTCCTTGCCGCCGACCTCACCGAGTTCGGCCTCCACCGCCACCCCGGCCGCGTGGCACCGGGCGACCACGTCGGCCGTCCGGGCCTGGTTGTCGGCGTAGTCGAGCTTGGCGCCGTCGAACATCACCGAGGTGAACCCGAGCGCCACCGCCTGGTCGATGAGGTCCTCGCTCTCGGCGTGGTCGAGGTGCACCACGACCGGGACGGTGGCCGCCGCGGCGATCGCGAGGGAGGCGGCACCGATCCCGGCCAGCCCGCGGTGGAAGGCGGCCGTGTTCTCCGAGACCTGCAGGACCACCGGCAGGCCGGCCTGCTCGGCCCCGGCCACGATGGCCTCGGCGTGCTCGATCTGGATCACGTTGAACGCGCCGATCGCGTATCCACCGGATCGGGCCGCGGCCAGCAGCGGGCGGGGGTCGGACAGGGTCACAGCGACTCCTTCGTTCGGGATTCAGTGCTCATGCGGGTTTCAGTGCTCGTGCGGGTTTCAGTGCTCGTGCGGTTCAGTGCTCGGGCGGCGCGGGCGGCTGACGTGGATGCGCATACCGAACTGCCCGGCGCGCCGGATCTCCGGCGCTTTCCGGGCAGTTCGATGCGCGCCGGGCAGAACTGTATGCGCACAAGGGCGGCCGCATGAGGCACCGGGGCACCGTCGTCACGAGGCGGCGGACTGCAGGGCGGCGGCGATCCGGCTCCATTGGAGATAGCGCCGATCGAGCAGGGCCTTCCGATCTGCCCGGGGGTGCTGGGTCCGGACCACGGTGACACAGGCCCGCGCCGCCTGGTCGACATCGACGAACAACCCGACCCCGACCCCGGCCAACATCGCCGACCCGCGGGCCCCGGACTCCACCGCGTCCGTCACCTGGACCGACAATCCGGTGGCATCGGCGAACAGCTGCGTCCACTCCTCGCTCCGCGTGCCGCCCCCGGAAAGCCGCACCGGACGGACGTCGATCGGCCCGGCGCCGCGCAGCGCCTCCAGGTGGTACCGGTGGGTGAACACCACACCTTCCAGCCCGGCCCGGAGCAGGTCGGTTGGACCGTGCCAGCTGCCGAGCCCGGTGAACGCACCGCGAATGGCCGGGCTGAGCATGGTGCCGTACACGAACGGCAGGAAGTACGGATCGTCCTCGTGCACCCCGACGCCGTCGCGGTCGGCCAGGGCGGCCGAGACCGCGTCGGCGACCAGGCCGGACGGCTGCGCCGTCACCTGCCGTACCCAGTCGACGGCCGTCGCTCCGGCCGGGGAGGTCGACATCACCAGGAACCGGTCCGGCGCCAGGGAACCCCTGGCCTGCCACTGCCAGGACGGCAGGGCCTCGGTGGTCACCAGTTGGTTGATGTTGAACGTGCCGAGGATGGCGCTGACGCTGCCCGGGGTCAGGGCGCCGATGCCGAGGGCGGCCGCGTGCACGTCGTGGCTGCCGGTGATCACCGGCGTGCCGACGGCCAGAGTCGTGACCGCTGCTGCTTCTTCGGTCACGTGCCCGGCGATCGCCCCGCTGTCCAGGATCGGCGGCAGCAGGTGGGCGGCATCGGCCAGCCCGCAGATCTCGGTGGCCCGCGCCGACCAGGCCCGGGCGCGGACGTCGCAGAAGCCGGCGGCTGCCTCGGTAGGATCGGTGGCCACTTCCCCGGTCAGCTGCAACCGCAGCCAATCCTTGCAGAACAACATGTGCGCGGCCCGCGCGAAGTTCTCCGGCTCGTTGTCCCGCAACCAGTTCAGCGTGGCCGGCGGCGAGTACGGGGCCGGCACCTGTCCGGTGATCGAGATCAGCTCGTCGGCCACCGCGCCGGTGTTCCACCGCTCGGAGTAGGCCGCGGCCCGGGTGTCGGTGGCCAGGATCGCGGCCCGCACCGGACGCCGGTCCGCGTCGACCAGGTAGAGGCCGTCACCGTGGGCGCCGATGCCGACCGCGGCGACCTGGCGGCCGCTGATCCCGGCGTCGACCAGGGCATCGGCGATGGCTCCGGCCGCCGACTGCCAGACGACGTCCATGTCGCGTTCCTGCCATCGCGGATGGAGGCTGAACGTGGCCGTGGGGCGCGCGCCCCGGCCGATCTCGGCGCCCCGGACGTCGAACACGGCTGCCTTGATCACGGTGTGTCCGGCGTCGATGCCGATCAGGTAGTCACGGCTCGCGCCGTCTGGCGCGTTCATGCCGCTTCCGACCGTTCGGCCGCGACAAGGACGACCACGTGGGCCACACCGATCCCAGAACCTCGTCGGTCAGCGTGGGTGCGGTCGATGAGAGCGGCGGTCACACCCAGCCCAGGTCTTTCGCGTTGACCGCCTTGAGGACCTTGCCGGTGGCGGCGAATTCGGCCGCTGCGCCGACCACCATCTGGGCCGAGGTGATGTTGGTACCGGTGGTGTCGCCGCCGAAGTGGGTCGTCATGGTGACGTTGTCCAGGGCGCGCCACGGCGAGTCGGCCGGCAGGGGTTCGTCGTCGAAGACGTCAAGGGCGGCACCGGAAATCGCACCGGAGGCCAGCACGTCGTAGAGGGCGTCGTAGTCGACCAGTCGCGAGCGGGCGCCGTTGATGAAGTAGGCGCTCGGTTTCATCGCCGCGAACTGCTCCTTGCCGATGAACCGCGAGGTCTCCGGCGACAGGCGGGCCAGGACGAGAATGAAATCGGACTGCTCGAAGACATCGTTGAGTTTCTCGACCTTGGTGACTCCGGACTCGGCGAGCAGCTCGGCCGAGGCGTACGGATCGTAGGCGATCAGTTTCGGGCCGAAGCCGGAAACCCGCTGGGAGAAGACCTTCCCGACGTGCCCGAATCCGACCATACCGACGGTGGAGTGGGCGATCTCGACCCGGCTGCCCGGGAACTCCTTGCGCCAGCCGCCGGACTTGATGGACTGGTCGGCGCGGGCGATGTTCCGCGTCTCGGCCAGCATCAGACCGATCTGCAACTCGGCCACGGCGCCGGCGTTGCGGCCCATGGCCGGGACGACGCCGATGCCACGGGCGGTGGCCGCGGCGATGTCGATGTTCTCCAGGCCGGCGCGGGCCACGGAGATGAGCTTGAGGTCGGTGCCGGCCTCGATGACGTCGGCGCCGACCGGCGCGAAGTGCAGACCGAGGATCGCGGCGCCGGGCACGGCGGCGAGCAACTCGGGTGACGCCGGTACTCCGTTCGCCCCCTTGACCTCCATGATGGCTTGGGCCGCATGATGTTCGGACTTGGTGCCGGCCAGGGCGATACCCCGCAGGTGGAGTCGGGCCGCGTCCGGCGCCGGCAGCTGGGCCAACGCGTCGCTGTAGGCGTCGACCGGGATGAACCCGTCACCGACGATCAGCAGATCGAGAGCAGATGTCTTGTCGGACATGATGTTTCCCCTCAGGTAGTGCGCAGTTGGGTGATCGTGACGGCGGCGATGTCGGCCCCGGCGGCCACGTCACCAGAGGTGCTCTCCATGGCACACGCGGCGGTGCCCCAGGCGACGGCGGTGGCCAGCGCCCCGCCGGGGTCGGCGACGTGGCCCGGCCGGACGGACCCGGCGACCGATAGGAAGCCGGCCAGCAGCGCATCACCGGCGCCGACCGTGTTGACCGGGACGATCGGCGGGGCGACGCCGTGCCAGCGGCCGGACGCGTCGGCATAGACAGCGCCACTGGAGCCCAGGGTGGCCAGCACGGCACCGTCGATGCGCGCGGACATCTGCTGGGCCCAGCCCGCCGCCAGGTCGACCAGGCCGGTTGCTCCACCGTCCGGATCGAGGGTGTGCGGATCCACGCCGACCAGTTCGGCCAGCTCCAGGTGGTTCGGGGCGATCAGGTCGGGCTTCGCGGCCAGGGCGAGTTCCAGTGCCGTCCCGGAGGAGTCCACCGCGCTCCGGGCCCCGTGACGACGGGCAAGTTCCACCAACCGAGCTGGGACGTGTTGCGCCCCAGCGGGAACCGACCCGGAACACAGCACCCAGGCTCCGGGATGCTGGAGCAGCAGGTCGTCGACGATTCGCTCGATGTCGGCCCACACCTGGTCCGGCAGCGCCGGCGACGGGGCGTTCATCTTGGTCGTGCGACGGCCGGCGACGGCCAGGGTGGTGTTCGTCCGGGTCGGCACGTCCGTCTGAACGGCGAGGAACGGGACACCGTCGGCAGTCAGCAACTCGGCCAGGTGACGGCCCTCGGGGCCGCCCAGCGGGAGGACGGCCACGGTCGCCGCGGCCGCGGCGGCCAGGGCCCGGGACACGTTGACCCCCTTGCCGCTGGCTTCCACCTCGCTCGAGGTCGCCCGGTTGACGCGTCCTTCGACGAACTCGGTGGCCCGGTAGGTCCGGTCCAACCCGGGGGCCGGCGTGACGGTGATGATCACGTGAGGATCACTGGGGTGCCCTGCTTTCTGATCTGCTCGACAACCATGCGGGGGGCCGACGTTTCCGAGATGACGAGGTCCATCTCGGGCACCTTGGCGAAGACCGCGAACGAGTCCCGGCCGAACTTGGTGGCGTCGGCCAGCAGCACGCTTCGTCGGGCGGCGGCGACGGCCGCACGCTTGACGGTGGCCACGCCCAGATCCGGGCACGTGAGCCCGCGCTCGACGGTCAGGCCGTTGGTGCCGATGAAGGCGACGTCGACCACGATCTCGGCCAGCATGCGAGCCGGCCACGAACCGGACGCGGCCATCGAACCGGACCGGAGCGGGCCACCCAGCAGGATGGCCGAGATCCGAGGATGGGCGCTGAGCTCGGTGATGACCGGGATGGATCCGGTCACCACGGTCAGTGGTCGTTCGGGATCAAGCGCGCGGGCCAGCATGACGGCGGTCGACCCCTCGTCGAGGAAGATCACCTCGGCGTCGCGGATCTCGGTCAACGCCTTGGCGGCGATGCGGGCCTTCTCCGGCTGGTTCCGCTCGGCCCGCGAACTGACCGTGCCCTCGAAGCCGATCCGGTCCACCGGCAGCGCGCCGCCGTGAACCCGTTGCACCAGACCCTGTTTCTCCAGATCGGCCAGGTCACGACGAACGGTCTCGGGTGCCACCCGGAGCGACGCGGCCAGATCGTTGACCGCGACCCGGCCGTCCTGACGGGCCAGCGTCAGGATCTGCTGACGGCGCTCGACCGCGTAACGGATCCCGTCCGTCTCGCTCATGCCCACGCTCCCGTCGCCATTGCCGCGCTGCCCTGCCCGCATCGGTGGACTTGCGCCCGTTCCGGTCCGTTTGAGTCTGGGTGGTGGGCCCGCCCGGCGCAAGCGGACGGGCAGATCGGACGCTCGTCGTACCTCAGTCGGGCCGTAACGGGCACAACCGGGCAAGACGGAAGCTCAGAGCAGGGCGCCAGGCCCGCCTTGCCCGCCAGCCGGCCGCCACGTCGACCATGCCGCCCGCCCCGTCCAGCCAGCCGCCCGCCCCGTCCAGCCGGCCGCCCGCCCCCGTCCGCCATGCCGCCCGCCCCGCCCCAGACGCCGTCGCGAAACTCGGGCACCACAGGCATCGCATGTAACGAACACATAACTAACCTAGCGATCAGTTTATTAGTCGGACACAATGCATCCACTCCCCAGCGGCACCCACGCTGCGTCGTTCACCCGACGCCACGTTCGGGTCCGCTCCGGGGATCGTCCCGCCCGGCCGGCCGGGAGCCGCGCCCCACACCGAGAAGGCCCGCCCATGACCGCGACCACCCCATCCGTCGCCGACGACCTGGATTCGCTCATCGCCACCCTGTCCCTGGAGCGCAAGGTCGAACTGCTGACCGGGCACACCACTTTCACCATGACACCCGAGCCGTCGATCGGTCTCGGCGAGATCGCTCTGTCCGACGGCCCGACCGGGGTCCGCGGCCTGAAATTCACCGGCGGCCGCCAGGTGTCGCTGTTCCCCAACGCCACGCTCCTGGCCTCCGCCTGGAGCGAGGAGACGGCTGAGCTGGTCGGTGGCCTGCTCGCCGAAGAGGCGATGACCCAGCACATCCACGTCGTCCTCGGGCCGACCATCAACCTGCACCGGTCCCTGCTGGGCGGCCGTCTGTTCGAGGCCTATTCCGAGGACCCGCTGCTGACCGGCAAGATCGCCGCCGCCTACGTCCGCGGGTTGCAGCGCCGCGGCATCGGCGCGTGTCTCAAGCACCTGGTGGCCAACGAGTCCGAGACCCTGCGCAACTCGATGAACAGCCGGCTCGACGAGACCACCCTTCGCGAGCTGTACCTGCTCCCGTTCGAGATCGCCGTCACCGAGTCCCAACCGTGGTCGATCATGGCCGCCTACAACGACGTCAACGGCGTGGCCGCCACCGAGCAGGATCACGTCCAGAACGGGATCGTCAAGGGCGAATGGAAGTTCGACGGGCTGATCATGTCCGACTGGTTCGCCACCAAGACCGCCGGTCCGGCCGCGAACGGCGGTCTCGATCTGGTGATGCCCGGCCCGGATGGCCCGTGGGGTGCCGTCCTGGCCGCCGCGGTGCGGGCCGGCGAGGTCGCGGAATCGGTGATCGACGATCACCTACGACGCATCCTGGTGCTGGCCCGGCGGGTCGGCGCCCTGGGTGAGCCCCGTGACTTCCCGGCGCACCTACCCACCCCGGACAGCCCGATCCGACGCGCACAGCTGACCCGACTGGCCGCCGACGGCATGACGGTGCTCACCAACAACGGAGTGCTCCCGTTGGCCGACACCACGTCCGTGGCCCTGATCGGCCGTCACGCTGTCGAGACGATCGACATGGGCGGCGGCAGCGCCCAGGTCAACCCGCCCTACCAGGTCAGCGCGGCCCAGGGACTGCGCGAGCTGCTCGGCGATCGGGTCACGGTGACCGACGGTGTGGAGGTCCGCCACCGCCCGGTGGCGGCCCGGCCCGGGTTCGTCGTCAACCCCCTCACCGGTGAGCCGGGGGCGCACGTCACCCTGACCGACGAGAACGGCGGCACGCTGATCGAGTACGACCGCCCGACGATCATGGTCGGGCTCGACGATGATCTCCCGCGCCCGGCTGCCCGGGCCGAGTTCCGCGCCAAGATCACCGCCGACGGGCCGGTGGAGATCGGCGTCATGGGGATCGCCCGCTGGGAAGTGACGGCCGGCGGCGAGCACTTCTCGGTGACCGTGAAGGCCACCTCCACCGACCCGGGCGAAGCGGTGCTGCGTCCCCCGGCCCACACCATCACCATGCAGGCGGCCGGCGAGCTGGAGATCGTCGCCGTCGCCGACCTGCGGCCCGAACCGGGCGGCGGGGCCGGCCACGAACTGCTGTCCTTCGGGTTGCTGAGCCTCATCGCCCGGCCGGCCCCGTTGCCCCTCGACACCGCCCTGGCGACGGCCGTGGAGGCGGCACGGCAGGCCGACCTGGCGGTGGTGGTGGTCGGGCTGACCGAGGAGCAGGAGACCGAGTCGGTCGACAAGACCACGCTGGCGCTGCCCGGCGACCAGGACGCGCTGGTCTCCGCGGTGGCGGCCGCGGCCCGGCGGACGGTGGTCGTCGTCAACGCGGCCACCCCGGTGCTGATGCCGTGGCTGGACCAGGTCGATGCGGTGCTCTGGGCCGGGTTGCCGGGGCAGGAGGGTGGCCATGCCATCGCCGCCGCCCTGACTGGCCTGATCGAACCGGCCGGCCGGTTGGTCACCACCTTCCCGACCGCCGACGCCGCCACCCCGGCCTGGAACGTGACACCGGTCGAGGGCACCGTCGCCTACACCGAGGGCACCTTCATCGGGTACCGCGGCCACGCCGCCGGACATGCTCCGGCTCCGCTGTTCTGGTTGGGCCACGGGCTCGGCTACAGCACCTGGGAGTACAGCGACGTCACGCTGACCGCCACGACGCCGCCGACACTGCGGGCCACGGTGACCAATACGGGCGGTCGGGACAGCCGCGAGGTGGTCCAGGTCTACTTCCAGCCGGAGGAGGCCGACCAACCGGTGCGGCTGGTCGGGTGGACGGCGGTGCTGGTGACCGCCGGCGCTCGGGCCACCGTCGAGATCACGGCCGACGCCCGAATGTGGCGACGATGGGACTCGACGGCCGATCGATGGAGCACGCTGTCGGGCCGCGGAAGGTTGCTTCTCGCAAGGGGTCTGGGCGACATCAGAGCCACGATCGAGTTGTGACCGGAGTGGGTGAACTAGGGTGCCGAACATGACGACCCCCGTACCCGCGCGCCGCGGGCCCGGCCGCCCACGCGGCGGCGACGGGGATCGCACCCGGTCGAACTTGCTGGACGCCGCGGTGGAGCAGTTCGCCGCGGCCGGGTTCCGCGGGACGTCACTCGGCAAGATCGCGGAGCGGGCCGGTCTGAGCCAGGCCGGTCTGCTCCACCATTTCCCGTCGAAGCTTCATCTGCTGGCCGAGGTGCTGCGTCGACGCGACGAGATGGACGGCAAGGACCTGGCCCTGCGCGGGCCCGGCAAGTCCGGTTGGGACCGGTTCGAGCTGCTGGTCGAACTGGTGCGGGTGAACGCCGAGCGGCCGGGCCTGGTGCAGCTCTACACCACCATGGCCGGGGAGGCGATCGAACCCGACCACCCCGCTCGCGCCTGGTTGCAGGACCACCTCATGGCCACGACGGCGACACTGACCGAAGCCCTGCACGAAGGACAGGCAGCCGGCACGGTGCGGGCCGATGCGCCGGTGGATCGCATCGTCCAGATGACCATCGCCGTGCTCGACGGCCTGCAGATCCAGTGGCTGGCGTTGCCCCCGGGCGAGGACGGCCGCCCGGCCATCGACATGGTGGCCGACGTCCGGGAATGGGTCGACACCCTGCGCGGCCGTTGGGAGATCCCCGCCTGAGCGGGGCGGGTCGATCTCGGCCGACCCGGCACCACGCCGATCGGGGCCTCGCTGTACAGGGTCACGCTGTGCACGATCACGCTGTGCACGATCACGTTGTACAGGTCACGCAATAGTCGCTCCCCCACCCCGACCCGGCCACGGGAACTCCGGAGGTCGGTGCAGGGTGTTGCGGAGCGGTCGTCGCTGCGGGTCGACGGATCCGGGCGGTTTCACCCTGGCTGTCCCGTCGGTGTCGAGGAGGACTTCCCAGTCACCTTGGTGGACCAGGCTGTGGTGGCGGCGGCAGAGGAGGCAGCCGTTGCCGTAGTCCGACGGGCCTCCGTCCGCCCAGTGCCGGATGTGGTGGCGCTCGGCCCACTGACCCGGGATGTCGCACCCCGGGAAGACGCAACCGCGATCCCGAAGCAGCAGGGCCGCTCCGGTCGCCGCGTTGAAGGCCCGCATCGATCGGCCCATCTCCAGCAGTTCGGTCTTGCCGCGCATCACGGCGGGGAGGACGCGGCTGTCGCAGGCCAACATCCTGACCTGCTCGATGGGAAGTTGTTCGCCGTACCCGAGAGTGCCCGCACCGGTCCGGCTCCGCAGCGATTCCTAGTCGACGACGACGAGCAGCTGCGGCCGTTGGCCGCCTTGGGTCGGGGCCGTCCCGGATTCCAGGAACTGGCGGATCATCAGCCCGAGGGCCTGGGCTCGCCGACATCCGGCCGTACGCCGGTCCGGCGGAACGTTCGGATCCTCGCATTGGCCGCCCGGCGGCTCCTCCGGGAACAGGCGCGGAGTCAGCGGGGGGTAGTCGCCGGGCAGCGTGCCCAGCGGCGCCCACTCGTAGGGCGGGCGGCTGGGGCGCCAGATCGGCGCGTCGCTCGGAGCGGCCCCTGACGATTCGGGCGCGCCCCCGGCCGCGCCCAAAACTGGCCTGGCTGAATCCCAGACGTCCTGCCCTCCAACCGATTTGGGCGGATCAGGCGGGGCACCAGACTTTCGTCGGTCCGGCAACGGGGCCGGCGCCCCGACGTTCAACGTCGCAGCGTCCGGCGGCCGAGCAGACGGTGGCCGATCCAGCGGGCCCCGCTCCTGGGCGACGTCGATCCGGTTCGGGATCGGCTCGGCCGACCCACCGTCCGCCGGTCCAGCATCGGCCAGCCCACCGTCCGCCGGTCCAGCATCGGCCGGCGTCGTGGCAGCCGGTTCAGCATCGGTCGCGCCGTCGACATCGGGCTGGGCGTATCGACTCCGCTGTGCGGCCGGCGCGCCCACCGCGCCGAAGGCAGTCCTCAGTGCCTCCACGGTGAGGTCGTCAAGGAGGCCCCAGACCTTCGTCAGACCGCTGGGTCGACGCGGCCCGATGTGGAACTCCTGACGTTCGTGCGCGTCCTTCTCGTCATCCGTGCCGTCCGGGTTGGCGGCCAGCTGGACTCGACGGGCCACCCCGTCGAACGTCTTGGGATCCAGCAGTTCGGCCTGTTCCACGAGGAACTCCCCGACCGAGTCGAGCAATTCCGGATCGGTCCCGGTCGGCATCGCCTTGAAGGTGTGCACGATGATGTCCGCGCACCGCGCCCCCACCGCTCCCGTCCCGACCGCCGCCGCCAGGTGGCCCAGAGCCGGCAGCACCTCTCCCCCAGAAAAGCCGGTGGCTGGGCACACCTTCGCAGCCAGCCGGACTCGCGCCGCCGCGTCCCCCCGGCCGATGTTCAGGACCTGCCGCAGCAACGACGCCGTGGATGTCTGGCCCGTCGGCGCGGCCAGGCCGCGCTGCTCGACCTGACCCACCAAGGCCACTGACAATCCGTACAGCCGGCGCGTCTGCCGCTCGACCCCGCGCAGCAGATCGAGCACCCCGCCGGTACCCGGCAGTGACAGATCGGCGGCGGCCAGGAGATCGATCGCCGCCGCCACGGCGGTCAGCGCCGCACCCGCTCCAGCCGGGTCGAAATACCCGTCCCCGGACCGCTCGGTCGTCCCACCAGTGCGCTGACCAGCGCCGATCTCGTCCATCCCCATGCGAACAAGTGTACGACCCAGCACCGACAGTCCCCGGCCGAGCGCGCGCACGCCGACGACCGGGCAACGCTGTCAGCGGCGTGTGCGAGTGGTGTCAGCGGGTCGGGTTTGCATAGTGCGGACGGAACCAACCCACAGAATCCCAGAACCACAGGAGACGATATGACCTACGTGATCGAGGCCGAGGGCCTCAGAAAACGATTCGGCACCACCCAGGCCCTGGACGGCGTCGACCTGGCGGCCCGGGCCGGGACCGTGCTGGGTGTGCTCGGGCCCAACGGGGCCGGCAAGACGACCGCGGTCCGTATCTTGGCCACGCTGCTCCGCGCCGACTCCGGCCGGGTCACCGTCGCCGGGTACGACGTGATCAAGGACGCGCACAAAGTGCGTCAGACCATCGGCCTGACCGGCCAGTACGCCTCGGTCGACGAGGACCTGACCGGCACCCAGAACCTGATCCTGATCGGCCAGCTGCTGAACCTGACGACCCGCGACGCGAAGGCTCGCGCGGCCGAACTGCTCGAGTGGTTCGATCTGTCCGATGCCGCCTCCCGCCCGGCGAAGACCTTCTCCGGTGGCATGCGCCGGCGTCTCGACCTGGCCGCCAGCCTGGTCGGCCGACCGAGCGTGATCTTCCTGGACGAGCCGACCACCGGCCTCGACCCGGCCAAGCGCGAGGACATGTGGGACGTCGTCCGTCGTCTCGTGGCCGACGGCGCCACCGTGCTGCTCACCACCCAGTACCTGGAGGAGGCCGACGCACTGGCCGACGAGATCAGCGTCATCGATCACGGGCGGGTCATCGCCCACGACACCCCGGACGGGCTCAAGCGCGTCATCGGCGGGCAGCGGATCGAGGTCCGGCCCACCGATCCGGCACAGCTGGACGAGGTCAACCGCATCCTGGCCCGCATCGGGGGCGCCACCCCGGTCGTGTCCGGGCGCAATCGGCTGTCCGTCCCGGTCCCGGGCGAGGAATCGTTGCCGGTCGCCGTTTCCGCACTGGCGGCCGCCGGAATTGCCCTGACCGAGCTGTCCCTCCACCTGCCCAGCCTGGACGAGGTCTTCATGACCCTGACCGGCAAGACCACATCCGATGAGGAGACCGCAGCGTGACCACCACCCAGTCCAACCCTTCGGTACTCGAAACCACCTACCAGACAACGCTTTCCGGCGCCGACGGTACATCCGGGGCAAATTTCTTCCGGCATGTGCGGGCGCTGGCCAAGCGCAGCCTGATCAAGACCCTGCGCACCCCGGAGGCGTTGATCGACGTCACCGTCCAACCGATCGTCTTCCTGGCCCTGTTCACCTACATCTTCGGCGGCGCCATTGCCGGCGGATCGACCGGCAACTACCTGCAGTACCTGTTGCCCGGGCTGCTGGCCCAGTCGATCGCCATGGCCGGTGTGGCCATCGGGCAGAACCTGAACGCCGACATCGAGAAGGGCGTGTTCGACCGGTTCCGCTCATTGCCGATCGCCCGCTCGGTACCGCTGGTCGGTGCGGTGGCGGCCGATTTCGTCCGCTACCTGATCCTGTGCGTGATCACTCTGGGCTTCGGCTACATCATGGGGTTCCGGATCGAAACCGGCCTGCTCGCCACATTGGCCGCGATCGCATTGGCCATCGGCTTCGCCCTCTGTTTCTGCTGGGTGTCGGTCTGGATCGGCATGATCGCCCGGACCGCCGGGTCGGTGCAGGGCATCATGTTCCTCCTCGTCCTGCCGTTGAGCTTCGGGTCCAACACCTATGTCAATCCCGCCACCATGCCCGGATGGCTTCAGGCGTTCGTCAAGGTCAACCCGCTCTCGCACTTGGTGTCGACCGTCCGCGGCCTGCTGACCGGGGGGCCGGTGACCAAGGACCTGCTCTGGACCTTGGGCTGGATGGGCGTCCTGCTGGCCGTGTTCGTCCCATTGGCCCTGCGCGGCTACCGGCGGCGCGCCTGACCGAGCCGGCCCTACGGCCGCGAGATACGCTCCGGCAGAACGTAATCCACCAGGGGCACCAGGGTCGAACCGCTGCCGCCACGGAACGAACGGACGGTCCCGTCGTCACCGAAGGTGAACCGGTAGTGCTCGCCGAACGACCCGTAGCCGGGCCCGGCGATCACCTTCAACGTGTGTTCGTCGACGATCTCCAATTCGGCCACCGCAGCGGTGGGATCGACTGCGGCCGGGGCGATCTCGTACAGTCGCCCGCCCAGCAGGGCGATGTCGATCACGCCCCACAGCGACGCGTACCGGCCGGCGAACCGGGACGGGTCGATGCCCGGCTCCGGACGCGGCTTCGCCCCGGCCCGGTCGATGATCTTGACCCCGGCGTGGGCGAGTGCCTGCGCCGGGCCGTCGATGCAATTGGTCAGTACCGACACCGCCAGCCCGGCGCCCGGATCGACCACGGACGACGTGATGTGGCCCGGGTAGCCGCCGCCGTGCCCGATCATTTCCCGGTCGCCCACCTTCGACACGGCCAGACCGAGTCCGTACCGGCCCTCGTCCTCCTGGCCGACGGACCAGGCCACGTGCTGCATCTGCCGTCGCGAGGCATCGGTCAGCAGGCGGTCGTCGCCGCGGAAGTGAGCCGAGAAGTAGGTGACGAGATCGCTGGCGGTGGAGTAGAAACCGGTCGCCGCCGCCATGGCCTTGGTGTCCACGTGATCGATCGGCCGACGCTGCTGGGAGTACTGCATCGAGGAGTAGCCGGTCGCGTACCGGTCGGCCCGGGCGGGGTCGTACTCCGGTCCGACCGAGGCCAGGCCCAGGCGGTCGACGATTTCGGAGGTCACGACGTCTGCATAGCTTCGCCCGGTCACCGCCTCGATGATCAGACCCAGCAACGAGTACGCGATGTTGGAGTACTTGAATCGCTCGTTCGCGTCGATGACGGTCGCCGACGGTTCGGCCAGTACGTCGAGCAGTTCGGCCGCGTCCGGAAAGGCCCGGTCGAGCTGCCAGAAGTCGCCGTCGCGGCCGTCGCGGGTCAGACCCGAGGAATGGCCGAGCAGCTCCCGCACGGTCAATGCGGCGGCCGGCCCGCCCGCGACGGCGGGAACCAACGACCCGGCGGTGTCGTCCAGCCGCAGTCGGCCCGCCTCCAGCAACTGGAAGACGGCGGTGGCGGTGAACGTTTTGGAGTGCGAGGCGATCCGGAACAGATGGTCCGTGGTCAGCGCGGTGTCGGTTTCGACGTCGGCCCGCCCGAACGCGACCGACAGCTCCACCGCCCCCCGCGCGTACACGGCGGCCTGGACGCCGGGGATCCGGCTGAGCTTCTGCTGGAACTCCAGATACGACGCGTAGTAGGCCAGCGCTTCGGCGAGCGAGTCCGGATCAGGTAGCGGGTGCGAGTCGGTCACGGTGACGATCATGGCCGACGCTGCAACGTCCCGCACCCCCGACCCCGACTACGGCCGTCGGACACGCCGGGAAGGGACTAGACGAAGGGTGTCGGATCCATGACGGCCAGGCAGGCCTCGATCGGCAGCACCTTGCCCTGCGCGTAGGCCGGTTCGAATTCGGCGAAGCCGGAGGCATCGATCTTCTCGATCACCCAGGCGACCGCTGGATCGGCGAAATCGTCCCCTCCGCGGAGCCGGGCCGCCGCCCCCACGATGGTCGCGGCTTCCCAGTGGTGCCCGCGGACCGCGGCCAGGCCGGCGACCGAGATACCCACCAACGCCACGATCGGCATGTCCTGAATTTCGCGCACCACCGGGTACACCTCCACCAGATCGGCTGCCGCCTGGTCGACGTCACCGGTGCGCAAGGCGATCCCGGCTGTGCTGGACAGGGTCAGTGCCGCCAGGTGGCTGCGCATCCAATGCGAGGGTTCGCGGGCCCGCACCTGCTGCCGCAGGGCCGCCGCTCTCGCCCGAGCACCGGCGATGTCCCCCTCGCGTTCGTGCAGCACGGCGTCGACTCCGTCGAGGATCAACTCTCGCACCGCCATGTGCGGGCCGCAGTCGCCACCATCGCGAGCCATGGCCAGGCTGCGGCGAGCAGCATCGAGATCTCCGATCCGCGAGTACAACCCGGACAGCCGCATGTGGGCCATCAGGTTGTCCTCCTGCCCACCGAGGGCGGTGAAGTAGCCGATGGCACGCTGGTAGTCCTCGATCGCACCCTGGGTGTCACCGTCGATGGTGCGGATCCAGCCCCGCGCATCCAATGCCGTGGCCAACCCCCACCGATCGCCGATCTCGTCGAAGTCGGCCAGGGCGAGTTCGACCTCGCGGCGCATCGAGTCGACGTCGCCCACGTTCTCCGCGAAGGCGGCCCGCATCGTCCGCACCGTGGCCCTGATCCACGGTGCCGGCGAGTCGATCAGGGCGTCCGTCCACGCGGCGGCCCGCTTGTGATCGCCGCTGAAGAAGAAGAGCAACGGGGCCGCCAGCTCCAGCGCGTCGAACGGGGACGGCGACGTCATGGCCTCCAGTTCGTCGCCGATGGCCCGCATCTCGCGCTGCCGCTCGCTGCCCTCGGTCGGGCCTTCGCCGCGCCCGGTCGACAATTCCGACCGCACCCGGGACGCCTTCATCAGTGGGGCCCACCGATGCTCGGCTCCTCCGGGCAGACCGAGCAGGAACTCCATCCAGGCCACGACCTCGCTGTCCCGGCCGGTCGCACTCCAGTGCCAGATCTGGGCCAGCGCCATCTCGACGGCGCGCTCCAGATCCCCGGATTCCCCGAGGAAGCGCAGTGCCGCGGCCATGTTGTCCTGCTCGTCGGTGATCACGGCCATGGCCCGCAGTTGGTCGCGCGATCGCAGCGCGGGCTCCAACCGGACCGCCAGATCGGCGAAGTACCGGCCGTGCGCCGTCCGGGCGGCCACCACTTCGCGTCGCTCGGCCAGCCGCTCGACGCCGTACTCCCGGATCGTCTCCAACATCCGGTACCGCAGCGTCGCCGACGGCACCACCTGCAGCAGGGACTTGTCCACCAGCGTCAGTAGCAGGTCGGGGATCTCCTCCGCCGAGAGCCGGTCGTCGGCACAGACAGCCACTGCGGTCTGATCGGTGACACCGGCCGGAAACACCGACAATCGCTCGGCCAGAAGGCGTTCGGCCGGGCTGAGCAGGTCCCACGACCATTCCACGACGGCCCGCAGCGTGCGGTGCCGAGGCATCGCGGCCCGATTGCCCCCGGTCAACAGCCTGAACCGGTCACCCAGCCGAGCGGCGATCTCGGCCACCGGCAACACCCGCAAGCGGGCCGCCGCCAGTTCGATGGCCAGGGGCAGACCGTCCAGCCGGCGGACGATCTCGACCACGGCCCGCACGTTCGACTCGTCGACCTTCCACCCGGCGCTGACCGCCTCCCCCCGTTCGATCAGCAACCGCACGGCGGGGTAGTCGGGCGCTCGATCGGCGGTCACGTCGGCCGGCGGCAGGCCGAGCGGCGGGATCACGCACAGCGATTCACCGACGATGCCCGCGGCTCCCGGCTGGTGGCCAGGATCTTCACCTTCGGGCACCGGGCCAGCACCTCGTCGACCCACGTGGCCAGCGCGGCGATCAGGTGCTCACAGTTGTCGACGACCAGCAGCGTGTCCGCGTCCCGCAATGTCTCGAACAACCGGTCGGCCGCGTCCCGGGGGCTGCCGTCGCCCCGTCGGTCCAGCAGCTTCACTTCCTTGAGGCCCAGCGCGCCGAGCACCGCCTGGGGGATGTTGACCTCATCGGTGACCGGCGCCAGTTCGATCATCCAGACGCCGTCGTGACACCGGTCCACCCAGGCCGAGGCGACCTGCGCCGACAACCGGGTCTTGCCGGCGCCACCGGGACCGATGATGGTGGTCAGCCGGCCGTGGTCCAGCAGGTCACCGAGTCGTTCCAGCTCGGCTTCCCGGCCGATGAAGCTGGTCAGCGCGGTCGGTATGTTGGTCGCCCGTCGAGTCGGCGGCGGATCCCCGGCCCGTTCGGTATCGGTTGCGACCGTTGCTGTCTGGCCTCGCAACAGGGCCAGGTGTTGCGCCTGCAGGCGAGGATCGGGGTCGACCCCGAGTTCGTCGGCCAGGCGTTCGCGCAGCCGCTCGTAGGCGGCCAGGGCATCGGCCGTCCGTCCGGCGGCGGCCAGCGCCGTCATCAGGCGGCCGGTGAACGCCTCCGGCGAGGAGTCTCCGGCGGCCAGCTCCTCCAGCGGCGCGACCACGTCGGCCGCGCGACCGAGTGCGATGTGGGCGTCGAAGAGATCACCGGCGGCCTGGATGCGCTGCTCCCCGAGCCGGGCGATGACCGCGCCGGCGTACTCCGCATCGTCGGCGTCGGTCAGGGGGTTGCCCTGCCACAATTCCAGCGCCGACTCCAGCGTGGTCAGGGCAGCCTCCGGCCGGCCGGCCCGCAGTTCCCGGCGCCCGTCCGCGGCCAGGTCGGTGAACCGATAGCCGTCGACGTCGTTCCGCTCGACGGCGAGGCGATAACCGCCGGGGCGAGCGACGACAAGGCTGGGGTCGCCCAGTGCCCGACGGAGCCGGGACACCAACGACTGCAAGGCATTCGTCGCGCCATCGGGGAGTTCCTCGTGATCCGGCCAGACCGCGTCGAGCAGCTCGCCGACCGATACCGTGCGTCCCGCGTCGGCAGCCAGGCGCACGAGCAGCCGCCGCACCCGGGACCCGGCGATCTCCACCGGTCGGCCGGCCACGGCCACCCGTAGAGGGCCGAGGATCCCGATCTGGATCCGACCTGGCTGCTGCACCAGTTCACTGTGCCAGAAGACGGTCGACGCTCACCCTCGTGTGCGCCGCTCGCGGCCGACGACGGCCGGCGGATGCCCTAAACTCAGCGGCGAGTTCGCGTACCACTGCGAGCACGCCGCCGTGGCGCAATTGGTAGCGCACCGCACTTGTAATGCGGGGGTTAGGGGTTCAAGTCCCCTCGGCGGCTCAGGTGATTCACCGCGCCGGGACCAACTGGCGGCCGGGACCGCTCAGACCGAGGCGTTCTCGCGGGCGATCTCTTGGCCGGCATGGTCGAAGCGTCCGGCGACCGTCATCAGGATGGCCCGGCACTCCGGGGCCGTGACGCCCATCAGCGACGAGAGTGCGGCGACGGCACCGGCATCCAAGGTCATCACCCCGCCGGCCGCCGGCCGGACACCCTGCTGCAGTTCGACCCAGCGCCGGACCGGGCCGAGGCGGGGATCCCCGTTGTCCCGGATCTCCTCGATGTCGATGGTGATCGGGGTCGTGCCGTCGGCGTCCTGGCGGTACCCGATACCGCGTTCGGCGTTGGCCACCAGATTGCCGATGTTCTCGCCGAGGGCCTTGGCGATCACCCAGAGCACATCCACCCGCAAGGACCGATGGCCGGTTTCGTAGTTGGCCAGCGCCGCCTTGGAGATCAGGCCGCCGGTACGTTCGGCCACCTGGGCCTGGGTCAGTTTCTGCCGACGCCGAGAGTCACGGAGCAAACGACAGACGGCGGCCGCGAACATCTCCTTGGACCACGAATCTACGGCCTGGCTCATGTGGTGTCTCCGATGGTTGTCGCTCACCGGTACCGGGCCACACCGGCCCGTCACGGCCGGCGCGTACGCCTCGACACAGGACCCGTTCCAGCGGCGGCGGATCGCAGTGCCGGTGAGAATGACCCGATCAGTGGTCGCCATGGGCGGCGACAACTCATCTAATCACACGAGAGCACCCAGCACTACCCTTTCGGAGCAGTGTATTGTGTTTGCACAGCTACGTTCCGTAGCAGATGGGGGCGTTGCCAGCGGATTTCCTCCTGAATTCTCCCCGTACGGCGTAGTCAACTCGAGAGAGTGAACTTCATCCGGAGCAGCGGCCGCCCGGCCTTCAGATGGCCCTGAAGAGCGACTTCGCGTACCAGTCACCGGCTGCCGTCACGCCCGGCGGGCAGGCCCAGATGCCGCCGCCGACGTGGGCTATGTACTCGTTGAGCAGGTCCGATGCCCCCAGCCGGGACTGCAGGACCTTGAACTGGGTGTGTGGGTTCCGCTGATAGGAGATGAAGAAGAGACCGGCCGCGAGCTTTCCCGTCTCCGGGTCCTGCCCGTCGGTGTAGTTGTAGCCCCGACGCAGGATCCGTACGCCGCCGTTCGCTTCGGGCGACGCCAAACGGACGTGCGACCGCACATCGATCACCGGCGTGCCGTCGGCGGCCTTCTTGTCGAAGTCGATCGGGGTGAACTCGGTGCCGCCGCTGAGGGGATCACCGTTGACCTTCGTCCGTCCGAAGATCTTCTCCTGGTCGTCCAGGTCGTCCGTGTCCCACGACTCGATCTCCATCCGGATCTTTCGGGCCACCAGGTACGAGCCGCCCTTCATCCAAGCCTGGTCGGTCTCGTCCCCGACCCAGACGTGCTCCGACGTGGCCGGTACGTCGTCGGCGTGGATGTTGTTCGTGCCGTCCTTGAAGCCCATCAGGTTGCGCGGCGTGGTCTGGCCGGCGCCCGTCGCCGAGGCACGGCCGAAACCCAGTTGGGACCACCTCAGGACGGCGGTGCCGCGGGCCGCCCTGACCATGTTGCGGACCGCGTGGAACACCACCTGCGGATCGTCGGCACAGGCCTGGATGCAGAGGTCGCCGCCGGTCAGCGCCGGTTGCAGGACGGCGTCACCCGGAATGGTGCCGAGGGGCTCCAGTGCGGCCGGCATCTGGCCGGCCAATCCGAACCGGTCGTCGAACAGGCTGGCCCCGAGTCCGACCGTGATGGTCAGCGAATAGGGACCGGAATCCAGCGCCTCGCCGGTGTCCAGCGGGGGCGCCGCCGGGTCGTCGGGCGATGAACTCACGGACTTTCCCGCGGTGAACCGCGCGGCCAGGGCGGCCCATCGGCCGAGAAGGAACTGCAGGTCCTTCGGATCGGTGCTGGTGACGTCGAGCGAGGCGAACATCATTCGCTCCTGCTGCGCCGTGGTGATCCCGGCCTGTTTCACGCCGTAGAAGGGGACGATCAGCGCCGACCGGTCCGTGCTGGTCGCCCCGCCCGGCTTCGCCGCGCCCGTGCCTTCGGCGGCGGACGACGCAGTGGCGGACGACGCAGCGCCGGACGACGTGGCGTCGCGGTCGTTGGACGCCTTGATCGCGTAACCGCCGACCCCACCGGCGGCCAGCGCGGCGGCGGCGGTCGCGGCGGCCGTGCCGAAGAATCGCCGTCGGCTCGGACCGGGTCGCTCACCCCCGCCGACGCTGGATTCGCCGGGGGTGGCGGAGCCGGGAACGCCGGACGTCTCGGACGCATCGTCCCGGCCGCCGGTGGGCATGTTGTCGTTCATCGCGATATCCCGCTCGCCGGCTTCGTCACCGGGTGATCTTGGCCGAGACGGCGGCCAACGGCTCCTGGACGGCCAGCAGAGCGTTGGTCAGCTTGGTCTTGTCGGCGGCGGTCAGATCCTCGTACGGCGTCCACCCGCCGAGCGCCTTCGGGTCGCGGTAGGTGTCGAGGACCTTGGTGAGCGCCGTGAACTTGGCCGAGATGGCCGGCACGACCGTCGGGTCGATCTTGTTCAGCGCGGGCTGCAACGTGGCGAACGCCTGCAGCGAACCCTCGACGTTGGCCTCGAAGTCGAGCAGGTCGATACGGGAGTAGGCCTCCTCCTCCCCGGTGATCTTCGACTTCAACACCTCGTCCATCAGGCCGGACGCGCCGTTGGCGATCTCGAACGGCTGGTAGCCCTTGCCGTTCTTGGCGGTCGTGTCCGCGGCCAGCTGACCGGCCTTGGCCTGCAGATCCTTGACGTTGGCGAGCAGACCGGCGGCCAGAGTCTCCAGACCCTTGGTCGACTTGGCCTGGAACAGCCCCTTCTCGATCGGGTGGAAGCCGGTCCACGGGGTGCCGGCCTCGACGTCACCGATCCGCAGATCGATCGCGGAGTCCAGGTCCGGGAAGGATTCGGCGACCGGTTCGATCCGCTCGTAGAACGGGCGGGCCTTGGCGTAGGCGGCCTGCGCGGCCTTGAGGTTCCCGACCTTGATCGCGGCCAGGAGGTCCTGCACCGGCGGGATCAGGAACTCGATCTGGTCGTCGACGTAGGTCGCGTAGTCGATGGTCGCCTGGTGCAACAACGCGGCGGTGTCGCCGGTGTCGGCCGCGGCGGCCTTTCCGGTCACGGTGAACGGGACCTTCTCGGTCGCGCCGCCCGGGCAGTAGATCTGGTAAGAGCCGCCGTCGACCCGAACCGTGAAGGTGGAGTCGAAGCCCGGGGTCAGGTTCTCCCGTTCCCCGACGATGCGTTGGTCGGAGATCAGCTCGAGTTCGGTGACGCCGGTGGCGTCGACATTCTTGACGGTGAAGGTGACCACGCCGGCCGGGACGGTGTCCGGCGTCGCGGTACAACCCTTGGCGTCGGTGATGCTGATGCTGACCTTGGACGTCCCGCCGGCCGACGCACTGCTCGCGACCGCAGAGGTCCCGGCGGCACCGGAGGAGACCGCCGCGGAGGTCGATGCCCCGCCGGACGCGGTCGGCCCGGAGGCGGTGGCACCGGCCGAGGCGGCCGTCGTCGATCCCGCTGGGGCGCCGGACGAGCTCGACCCGCAGGCAGAGAGCAGGAGCGCGGTGGCGGTCAGCAAACCGGCGGCCGTGGCCGCGCGGTGATCGCGTCGCAGGGTGAACATAGGTGATCTCCTCGGGTGGGCTTTTTCGGGGTCGGAACAGCCGGGCCGGGCCGGGTCGGCACGGTCTCGGTCAGGTGATGGGAGGGTTCAGGTGCTCTCGGGGGAACCGGCCGAAACCGGCGACAACGTCTCGTGACGGCCCGCCGTCGGCGACAACGGGGCAGCGGTCGGCTTGCGGCGCAACAGGTGTGGAGCCGCGAATCCACCGAGAACGATCGCGAACACGACCAGCAGACCGGGCATCACCTCACCCAGGACCTGGTGGTCGGCCTGCCGACCGGTGAAGCGGCCAACCGCAAGGACCTGCTGGGAGACCGAATCGGCGGCGGTCGTGATGGTCGTCGTCGCGATGGTGCCGACCGGGAAGGTCGCGCCGGAGGCACTGGTCACCGTGAGCGTGCGCACCCGGGTGGCTTCGACCTCGAGCACGACGCCGCTGGTCGGATCGATCGTCACGGTCGGCGTGGTCGTGTCGGTGTACGCCGCCCGCACGGTGCCGTTCGAGCTGCCGTTGGTCGACAGCCCGATCGGCATCCGCCCGTCACCGAGGGCCGCCACCTGCTTCAGCGTCAAGCTCTCCGGGAGCGCGGTCCCGGCGCTCCCGGTGGTGATCGGCGCCCCGGTGTACCGGGCGGCCGACACCCCGCCGACCGTGCTGTGACCGGAGATCTGCAGGGCCGACGTCCCGGCCAACGCGCCGGTCAGCCCGGCCGTGCTGTTCGACCCCGAGACGGTGGCGGTCAGCTGACCCGTGGTGGTGCCGCCGGACGCGGCTCCGGTGGCCGGATCGGTGCCGGCGGTGGTCAGGTTCACGGTCAGCGCGGCCGGCGCCGTGGACGGCGCCGACGGGGCCAGCAGGATCAACCCGGCGGCGACGACCAGTGCGGGGGCGGCCACCCCGGCGAGCAGTCGGCCCAGCGCCCGTCCGGTCAGCGCCCGTCCGGCCGGCCACAACACGACGGCCAGCATGGGCACCACGTAGAGCAGGTAGGCCAGGACCTCGATGACCGGCATCGAGGAACGGATTCCGAGCACGCCGGTGAGGAGCGACTCCTGGATCGTGCCGGGCCGGGCGATCAGGGACAGCGACACCGCGTGCTGCTGCCCGACCGTGAGCCATCCCGCCTCGTAGGCGGCCCGGAACGTACTGACCACCAGGCCGGCGGCGACCAGGACCAGGACCGCGCCGGTGATCCGGAAGAATCTGGACAGGTTCAGACGGACGCCGCCGCGGTAGATCAAGTAGCCCAGGCCCACCGCGACGACGATTCCGACCACCGCTCCGCTGGCCGCCTGGACCGGCGAAACCGCCGACTGGAACGCGGCCAGCAGGAAGACGGCCGTCTCGAACCCTTCGCGGAACACGGCCAGGAAGGCCATCACCACCAGCGCCGTCGCGCTGCCGCTGGCCAGGGCGCCGCCGGCCGCCCGGTGCAGGTCGGCCTTGAGGCTCCGGGAATGGGCCCGCATCCACAGGACCATGTAGGACACCATGACGACCGCGATCGCGGCGACCACGCACTCCAACATCTCCTGCTGACGCTGGGGCAGCGAGGAGTTGACGCTCTGCAGGACGATCCCGACGGCCAGACACAGCAGCACGGCGACGATGACACCGGCCCACATCTTCTTCAGCGCGTCCGTGCGACCACTCTGCTTCAGGAACGCGGCGATGATGCCCACGATGAGCGCTGCCTCGAGGCCCTCGCGCAGGCCGATCACGAGCGTCGCCAGCATGCGGGCCTCCGGGATGAGAACGGTCGGTCCGGGGGTGTGACCCCCAAGGGGGCCATCGAACCGTTTGGTAAGGCTGACCTATCTATGGGGACGCTACACCCAACCGCGATCCGGGAGAAGTCGGCCTCCTGTGCCCCGGATCACGCTCAGGGCGGTGAACTGCACACATTGCGCCGCCCCGAACGGAGGTCGGGACGTATGATCCACCGGGCTGGGTTTGGTGAGCCTTGCCGTCAGCGGCGGGGAGGTCGGCGCCGCGGACGATGCGACGGGCCCCGTTAACATTGCGTCGTGACCATCCATCCCATCGTCATCTGCGGCGAACCCGTTCTGCACCGCCCGACCACCCCGGTCACGGTGTTCGATGCGGAACTGGCGGCATTCATCGACGATCTCTTCGAGACGAACACAGCGGCCAACGGGGCCGGCCTGGCCGCCAACCAGATCGGCGACGATCGACGGGTCTTCATCTACGACTGCCCCGACGACGAGGGTGTCCGGCACAAGGGCTACGTCGTCAATCCGGTCCTTCAGACCTCGGCCATCCCCGAGACGATGCCCGACCCGGACGACGACTACGAGGGCTGCCTCTCGGTTCCGGGCGAGAACTTCCCCACCGGACGGGCCCAATGGGCCAAGGTGACCGGGGTCGACAAGGACAATCAGCCGGTCGAGGTGGAGGGAACGGGCTTCTTCGCCCGCTGCCTGCAGCACGAGACGGACCACCTGGACGGGTACCTCTACCTAGACCGTCTGGTCGGACGGAACGCACGCGCCGCCCGGAAGATGGTCAAGGCCAACGGTTGGGGCGTCCCCGGGCGTTCCTGGCTGCCCGGGCGCGACGCCGATCCGTTCGGGCACTGAGCGGCCGGTCCGCGTCGTCACTGCACGGGCCCGTCCTGGACCGCCGTAAGGTGAGGTATGTGCCGGTAACCGATGTCCCGCCTTCGCCACATCCGCAGACGAACGACTCGACCACGCCGCGCCAGGCCTCGATGGTGGTGCTGGCCAACCGCCTCCCGTTCGATCTGGAGCCGCAGCCCGACGGAACCACCAAGGCCCGGCAGGCTCCCGGCGGCCTGGTCACCGCGTTGCAGCCCATCCTCTCCCGGCGCGAAGGCGCCTGGGTCGGCTGGCCCGGGACGCCCGACACCGAACTCGAGGCGACCACCACCGACGGCCTCACCCTCGAGCCGATCTCGCTGACCTCGGACGAGGTGGACCAGTACTACGAGGGCTTCTCCAACGCCACCCTGTGGCCGTTGTACCACGACGCCGTCGCGCCGTCGGAGTTCCATCGCCCCTGGTGGGAGGCGTACCGCAGGGTCAACGACCGGTTCGCCCGCCGCGCGGCCGAAGTGGCGGCCCCCGGAGCGACGGTGTGGATCCACGACTACCAGCTGCAACTCGTGCCGCAGATGCTGCGGGCGCTGCGTCCGGACGTGCGCATCGGCTTCTTCCTGCACATCCCGTTTCCGCCGGCCGAACTGTTCAACCGGTTGCCGTGGCGTCGGCAGATCGTCGCCGGACTGCTCGGCGCGGACCTGATCGGATTCCAGCTGCCCGGCGGTACCCGCAACTTCGTCCGGCTGGCCAAGTCACTGCTTGACGTGCCGACCAGCGGGGGGCGGCTCAACTACGACGGCCGCACCATCAAGGTCGGCGCCTTCCCCATCTCCATCGATTCGGCCGCCCAATCGGCGCTGGCCGCCACCCCCGAGGTGCACGACGCGGCCCGCAAGCTCCGGGCCGATCTGGGCAACCCGAGCAAGATCATCCTGGGCGTCGACCGGCTCGACTACACCAAGGGCATCGACGTCCGACTGCGTGCCTTCCGCGAGTTGCTGGCCGAGAAGGATCCGTCGGTGGACGACGCGGTGATGGTGCAGATCGCCACGCCCAGCCGTGAGCGCCTGGAGTCCTACATCCGGATGCGCGAGGGCATCGAGCGCCAGGTCGGTTCACTGAACGGCGATTTCGGCAAGATCGGTCGCCCCGCCGTGCACTACCTGCACCAGTCCCTGCCCCGTGAGGAACTGGCCGCGTTCTACGTCGCGGCCGACGTGATGACGGTGACGCCGCTGCGTGACGGCATGAACCTGGTGGCCAAGGAGTACGTGGCCTGCCGGGTGGACGGCGGCGGGACCCTGCTCCTGAGCGAGTTCACCGGTGCGGCCCGGGAGTTGCGGGCGGCCCTCCAGGTGAACCCGTACGACACGGACGGGGTCAAGGACGGCCTGCGCGCCGCCCTGAACATGACCACGGTGGCCGCCCGGCGGCAGATGCGTTCGCTGCGGCGTCAGGTGCTGACCCACGACGTGGATCGGTGGGCCGAGTCCTTCCTGTCGGCCCTCGAGGGCACCCGGGACCACGTGACCGAGGCCCGCAACCGTCTCCCGGCCGATGTGGTGGCGGCCCTGATGGAGATCTCCGAGACCGAGCGGCTCCTGATCGGGACGGACTTCGACGGCACCCTGGCCCCGATCGTCGACGACCCGGCAACGGCGCGGGCTCTCCCGGAGGCGGTTGAGGCCCTTCGGTCGCTGACCACCATCCCCGGCACGGTGGTCGCCGTCGTATCCGGGCGGGCCCTGGCCGATCTGCGGATCCTGCTGGGCGAGACGGAGAACATGCACCTGATCGGCAGCCACGGGGCCGAGGTGTCGACCATGACCATCGACGGCTCCCAGCACCCCGAGCACACGGGCCGCAGCGAACTCTCCAGCACCGCATCCACCCGTCTGGCCTCGTTGCGACGGGCGTTGCAGAGCATCACCAGCCAGTACCCCGGGGTGGCCCTGGAGCCGAAGCCGACGGGTATCGCCGTGCATCTGCGCGGCGCCGACGCCGAGGACGCGAAGGCGGTCACGACAGCGATCGAGGAGGACCCGGCGACCTGGCCCGGCGTTCACCTGCTGCGCGGCAAGATGGTGCTGGAGCTGACCGTGGTGGCGACCGACAAGGGTCGCGCCCTCCAGCAGGTGGCCCGCGACAACCATTGCACCGGAATCATCTTCATCGGCGACGACATCACCGACGAGAACGCGTTCCTCTCCCTCGGCCGCGAGGACGTTGGAGTGAAGGTCGGCGCCGGTACGACCGCGGCCGACGTCCGGATCGCCGACCCGTCCCGGGTCGCCGACCTGCTGCGTGTCCTGGAGGCCAGCCGCCGGCGGGCCCGGGGACGGATCAGCACCCAGGCGTCGGGCGTCTGACGCCAGGCCCTACAGGCGGGGCGGCCCGGTGGTGACACCGGGCAGGAACGTCGTCGGCAGCACGACCCGGCGGCCGTGTGAACTGCGGGCCGGGTCCAGGAGCATCCGTCCGGCCTGACGGCCCTTCTCCCCCACCGGTTGGGCGACGGTGGTCAGGCCGGCGTCGAGTGCGGCCCGGATCCCGTCGAACCCGGTCACCGACACGTCGTCCGGCACCCGCTGACGGCGGCGGGACAGTTCGTCGATCGCTCCCAGGGCGAGCACGTCGGACGTCGCGATCAGTGCGGTGATGCCCGGGTCGAGGGAGAGCACCTGCGCGGCCCCCGACGCGCCGGCCTCCAGCGTGTGGTCGAACCGTTCCACCACCGGCACCCGATCCCAGGCCACTCCGGCCGCGGTGAACGCGTCCCGCAGGCCGGCCAGGCGGTTGCGTTGCACGTGATAGTGGGCGGCCTGCTGACGAGCGAGATCCACGGCGCCGTCACGATTCGCCCGGCCCAGCCGCATGCACACGACACCGATGCGGCGGTGGCCGAGGGCGATCAGGTGGTCGGCGATGCCGCGGGCCGCGGCCCGATCGTCGATGCCGACCAGGTCCGCGCCCGCGACCGCGGGCTGGTCGCAGATGACCGCCGGGACCGGCCGGGCCAGCACGGCCGCCAGATGGGGGTCGTCGTCGGGCATGGAGTAGGCGATGAAGCCGTCGACCGCGGCACTGGACACGGCCATGGTGTCGTCCGAATCAGGACGGGCCGGCACCAGCAGGAGACCGACCCGGGCCAGGTCGCATTCGAGTGTGAGGCCCTCCAGGAAGGCGACGGCGGCCGGGTCGCGGAAGGCGTAGGAGATCTGCTCGGTCAGCAACAGGCCGATCGCACCGGCCTTGCGGGTGCGCAGCGACCGGGCGACCGGGTCCGGGCCCGGGTAACCGAGCCGACGGGCGGCGTCCATCACCCTCGACCGCAGCTGCGGCGACAACTGATCAGGACGGTTGTACGCGTTGGACACCGTGGTGCGGGAGATGCCGAGTTCGGCCGCCAAGGAGGCCAGCGTGGCCGGCGGCCTTGACCTCGAGGAGCGTTCCATGCAAGCACGTTAGCCGCACGGCCGGGTCCGACGACAATGCCACTCCCCGGCCCGGGGCGTTCGACCGGCGGCCCGTCCCCACCGCGCCCGGGGAATACCCCGATCGATGCCGCCGCGAACCCCAACCGAGTCGCTTGTTACGCCGAACGAGTGAATATGGCCAGCATCGGGAAAGCGCTTACCAAGATGCCCTTTCCAGTCCGGCGCCGAGCCGCTAGCGTGACGTGCAACACCAGGGCTCAGTCCTGGTCATCCCCGTCGGCGGTGTTCCACGCCGATCGCAGTACCGCAGTGCCCAACCCATACGGGCCCGCCCGCGAGCGCCGGGTCCATCGGAAGAAGGAACGTTCATGGCAGACGTCACGTACGACGAAGCATCCCGGGTCTACCCCGGCACCCCTCCGGTACGCGCGGTCGACAAGCTGAGCCTGGAGATCGCCGACGGCGAGTTCCTCGTCCTGGTCGGCCCGTCGGGGTCGGGCAAGTCGACCGCCCTGCGGATGCTGGCCGGCCTCGAGGACATCAACGAGGGCCGCATCCTGATCGGTGGCCGCGACGTCACCAACGTCCCGCCGAAGAACCGCGACATCGCGATGGTCTTCCAGTCGTACGCGCTGTACCCGCACATGACGGTGGCCGAGAACATGGGCTTCGCCCTGAAGCTCCGCGGCGTCAACAAGACCGAGATCGCCGCCAAGGTCCGCGAGGCGGCCGGCCTGCTCGACCTGGAGAAGTACCTGGACCGCAAGCCGAAGGCCCTCTCCGGCGGCCAGCGCCAGCGCGTGGCCATGGGTCGGGCCATCGTCCGCGAGCCCTCCGTCTTCCTGATGGACGAGCCGCTCTCGAACCTGGACGCCAAGCTCCGCGTCGAGACCCGCGCCAACATCGCCGGCCTGCAGGCCCGTCTTGGCACCACCACCGTCTACGTCACCCACGACCAGGTCGAGGCCATGACGATGGGTCACCGCGTCGCGGTCCTGGCCCCCGGTGGCGTGCTGCAGCAGTGCGACACCCCGCGTGAGCTGTACGACCGCCCGACGAACGTCTTCGTCGCCGGTTTCATCGGTTCCCCGTCCATGAACCTGATCGACTCCACGCTGACCAGCGAGGGCGTCAAGTTCGGTGACATCGTCATTCCGCTGACCCGCGAGCAGCTGGCCGAGGCGTCCAGCAAGGGCATCTCGAACGTCGTGCTGGGTGTCCGCCCGGAGAACCTGACCCTGGCCGACCACGGCATGCCGATCACCGTGTCGGTCGTCGAGGAGCTCGGCGCGGAGTCCTTCGTGCACGGCACCAACGAGCAGGGCGATCGCTTCATCGTCCGCGCCGAAGCCCGCACCCACCCGAGCGTCGGCGGCCTGATCCGGGCCTCCGTCACGGATGCTCGCCACATCCACGTGTTCGACAAGTCCACCGGCCTGCGCCTGGACACGTCCGCCGCCGTCCCGGCCGACGCGGTCGTCTTCAACAAGTAGTCCTGCGCAACGCGCAGCGCAGCGGGCGGTCCGGGTTTCCCCGGGCCGCCCGCTTTGCTGTCGGTGCACCTATCGGCACCGGCGGACGTCAGTACGGCTGGTAGGGGACGGGCTGGGCCGGCCGCACCACCAGCTGGGTCACCCGGCCGTAGGTGCACACGGCCAGGCCGGCCAGGGCCACGCCGACACCGACGAACGGTGACCACATCCCGAGATCGACCCCGACCGCGCACTGCGGTCCGGTGCACAGAGCGACGGACGGACCGCCGGTGGCCGAGCTGACGATGCCGTACAGGCCGGCGACGAAGACGTGGATGCCCAGGACGAGGATCAACCGGCCCAGCAGGCCGAAGCCGAGCACCTTGGCCCGAGCGGCGCCGCGCAGCCCCGAGCGTCCGACGGCCACCAGCAGACGCAGGGCGAAGATCAGGAACAACGCCACCGCGGCGACCGCGATCCACACATCCCAGCGGACACCGCCGTGGGTGCCGGCGAGGGTCACACCGTCCAGCGTGGCCTGCGTGAAGGTGGCTCCGGTCAGGTTGGCCCGGTCCAGGTGCGCCCCTCGCAGTTGGGCCTGGGTCAGGTCGGCGTGGGACAGATCGGCATCGACGAAGGTGGCCTTGGCTCCCTCGACCTGGCTGAGATCGGCGTAGCTCAGGTCCGCTCCGGTGAAGTCGGCCGAGGTCAGGGTCGCCTGTCCCATTTTTGCGCTCGACAGGTCCGCCCCGGCGGCCCGGGCTCCGGTCAGCGTGGCCTGGATCAGGTTGGCCCCGGACATCCGGGCCTGTCGCAGGTCGGCTCCGGTCAGGTCGACCTGGACCAACGACAGGCCGGTGAGGTCGGCGCTCTGCAGGTCGGCGCAGCGCAGGTCGGGATGGTGGTCGAGTTCGGACTGGGAGAAGTGATGCTCCCGGAGCTGGGCACCGGAACCGGCGGTACAGCCGCTGGATACCCCGGGAGGCGGGGTCGAGGGCGCTGGAGCGGCGGAGGCCGGGGCCGCCCCCAGCAGGCACAGGGCGACGGCGGCCAGGCTGATGGCGGCGGCCGCCCGTCCGAGCGAACGGCGGCGGACGCGGGTCGGCAACGTTGTTGTCTTCACCGGACGAGCATCCGCGACCACCCCCGGGCCGTGCCAGCAGGTGGGCCACACCGGTCCAGTGGTGCTGGCACCACGATCCGCCCAGGTCACGTACAGGGCAGCGGAGGGTGGGGGCTGGGTCAGGCGTCGGCCGGTCCGATCGCCGGCGCTGGACGGCGGCTCCAGCCACGCCTGGACCGCACGGCACCGGTCACCCGGCAGATGCAGTAGATGGTGAACGACACGGTCGTGACGTAGGGCGAGATCGGCAGGCTGCCACCGATGGCCAGCAAGATGCCACCGACCACCGCGGTGACGGCGAAGATCATCGCCAGCACCGGCACCCACAGGCTGGACGCCGTCACGCGCATCGCCGCCGCGGCCGGGGTGACCAGCAGGGCGAGCACCAACAGCGCCCCCACCACCTGGACCGACATCGCCACCGTCAGGCCGAGAACGATCATGAAGATCGGCGAGAGAGCACGGACGGGAACGCCGCGGGCGGCGGCGATGTCCGGGTCGACGGTGGCGAACATCAACGGGCGCCACAGGATCGTCAGCGCGATCAGCACGATCGCCGAGATCACGATGAGCCAGAGCAGCTGCGGGCTGTCGACGGCGACGATCTGGCCGAGCAGCGCACCGAACTTGTTGGCCGACCGCCCGTTGTACAGCGACAGGAACAGCACGCCGAGCCCGAGACCGAAGGGCATCAGGACCCCGATGATCGACGAGCGCTCCCGCGCCCGCACACCGAACACCCCGAAGATCACCGCGGCGATGAGCGACCCGACCACCGACCCGGCCACCAGATTGACGCCCAGCAGCAGGGCCAGGGACGCCCCGGCGAACGAGAGCTCGCTGATGCCGTGCACGGCGAAGGTCAGGTCACGCAGCATCACGAAGACGCCGATCAGACCGCCGACCAGGCCAAGGACCGCCCCGGCGATGATCGAGTTGTGTTCCAGCCGCAGCAGTTCGCTGTAGTTCGCGAAGTTGAACATCTTCTCCCAGATGCTCATCGGCGCCACGCCGAACGGTCGGCCGGGTCGTGGTGCCCGTGATCGTGGAGGCCGTGCAGCGCGCCGTCACCGCTGTGCGCGGCGTGGTCGTCGAGCGACTGGGGCAGCCCGGCCGTCATGTCGTTGGCCGCGACCACCACCAGCCGGCCGTGCGCGGAGATGACGTCGACCGGCGCGTCGTACAGCGCGGACAGCGACGCCGAGGTCATCACCTCGTCGGGCGGGCCGAGCCGGAATCGGCCGCCGGCGAGGTAGAGCACCTGGTCGACGTACGGCAGGATCGGGTTGATCTCGTGGGTCACGAAGATCACGGCGGTGTCGTGCTCGCGACGGCGTCGGTCGATCAGGGCCGCGACCTCCTGCTGGTGGCGCAGGTCGAGCGCGGCCAGCGGTTCGTCACAGATCAGCAGGTCCGGGTCGCAGGCCAGCGCCTCGGCGATCCGGATGCGCTGCAGTTCCCCACCGGAGAGCATCGAGACCGGCGCATCGGCGAACGCGGTGGCTCCGACCGCGGCCAGCATCTCGTCGATGGTCCGCCGCATCGCCCGGCGTTTGGCGCCGAACTGCACCGGCAACCCCCAGCGGTGGCCGTCCAGGCCCATCCGGACCACGTCGCGGGCCTTGACCATGACGCCCGAGTCGATGCCGACCCGCTGCGGCACGTAGCCGACCACGTCGCTGCCCCGGCGTACCGGCGATCCGGCGATCCGTACTGTCCCGGAGTTCAGTGACTGCTCGCCGAGCAGCACCTTGAGCAGGCTCGTCTTGCCGGCCCCGTTGGCCCCGAGCACCGCGACGAACTGACCCGATTCGATGATCAGGTCGAGGTCGGACCAGAGGGTGCGGTCGCCGAAGGCCAGGGTGGCCTTCTCGAGTTCGACCACTGCCTTCCGCTGCGAGTCGGCCTCCCTCACGCCACGGCCTTCGCGATCGCATCCAGGTTGGACGTCATCCAGGAAACGTAGTCCGTGTCGGCGGGCAGGGTTTCCCGGACCGGAACCACATTGACGTTGTTGGCCTTGGCCGCGTCCAGTACCTGCTTGGTCTGCGGACCGGTCGTCTGGGCGTTGTACACGAGGGCCTTCACCTGCCGGCCGGTGAACAGAGCGAGGGTCTGCGCAACCACGGCCGCTGGGGCGTCACTGTCGCTCTCGACGGCCTGGCTGAACGCCGCCGGCGTCCGGTCGACCAAACCGCAGGCGGTCAGCAGGTAGAGCGGGACAGGCTCGGTGATCGCGACCCCGACACCCCCGCTCTTCGCCTTGACCGCCGCCGCCTTGGCCCGGAGCGCGCCCACCCGCGCCACGAAGGTGTTGGTGTTGGCCGCGTAGGTGGCGGCATTGGACGGATCCGCGGCGGCCAGCGCGGTCTCGATCTGCTCGGCCACCGCGTCGACGGTCGGGAAGTCGTACCAGACGTGTTCGTTCACGTCCGTCCCGGTGTGACCGGAGATCTTGACCGCGTTCAGGACCTTCGTCGTCGAGCCGGCCGAACTGATCAGGTGGTCGAAGAAGTCGTCGTATCCGCCGCCGTTCTCGATCAGCAGGCGGGCCTTCGAGACGGCCAGCACGTTCTGCGCATTCGCCTCGTAGGAGTGCGGGTCGGCGGCCGGGTCGGTGATGATCGAGGTGACGGTGACCTTGTCGCCACCGATCGCCGCGGCAATGTTGCCCCACACGTCGGTCGAGGCGACGACGGCCACCCCGGTCGAGCCGGTGGACGAGGTGGAGGAGCATCCGGCGGCGGCGAGGGTCGCCGCGAGCAGCAGGCCCCATAGGACCCGGGCGGCGGTGCTGTACATGTCTGGAACTCCGAATCCGACGGCATTTGATAATGGTTCTCATATCGTAGACCACCGATGGGATCGCTCGCGACCAGGGTCGGGGAGGATGGGCCGGTGGACCTGTTGACGATCGCCCCCGACGGTGAGGGGTCGGCCGAGATCGAGGTGAAGCGGTCCCGGTTCCTGGCCGTCGTCGCGCGGATCGACTCCGAGGACGGGGCGAAAGCCCTGCTCGGACAGGCCCGCCGCGAACATCACGACGCCCGTCACCACTGCTCGGCCTTCGTCCTGCACGTGAACGGGCAAGGTGACCGGACCCGGTCCAGCGACGACGGCGAACCCTCGGGCACGGCGGGCCTGCCCATCCTGCAGGTCCTCCTGGGGGCCGGCCTGTCCGACGTGGCCGCCGTGGTGACGCGCTACTTCGGCGGCACGCTTCTGGGCGCCGGCGGACTCGTGCGGGCCTACTCCGCGGCCACCGCCGCAGCGGTGGCGGCCGCCGTCACCGTTCGCCGGCGACGACTGGAGCTACTGACCCTCGCCGTGGACCACGCGGTGGCCGGCCGGGTGGAGTCCGAGTTGCGGTCCCGCGGTGTGGTGATCACCGGGACCGAATACGGCCCCTCAGCGGTCCTGACCCTGGCCGTGCCCGCCTTCTCCGACGAGGTGGCCGGTACAGTCGCGTCCGTCACGGCCGGAGCGGGGGTTCTGCGACCGGCCGGCTTTCGTTGGGTCGACGTGCGGAGCTGATAGCGATGGCCTTGCTGAACTTCCGGGATGTCGCCACCTCGGGCGACTCCCCTCTGAAACCGGGACGCCTGTTCCGCTCGGCGCAGCCGTTCCACCTGGATGGGGCCGACCTGGCCCTGATCAGCCAAGCCGGCATCCGCACCATCATCGATCTCCGCGAGCCACACGAGCAGGTGCCCCCGGACTGGGCTCCGGTGCTGCCCTCCGGCGTCCGGGTGGTGCGCCTCCCGGTCGCCGACCAGATCCTGCCCTCGGAGGACGAGCAGGCGCCGCCCCGGGCCGCGCGTCCGGAACCCGAATCCATCCCGGAGGGGCACCGCATCCTGGCCGCGTTCTACCGGGCCATCGTCGACCGGGCCGGCGTCCGGCTGTCCGAACTGGCCACGGTCGTCGCCGACGGCGGGCCGGTCCTGCTGCACTGCGCGGCGGGCAAGGACCGCACCGGCACCACGGTCGCCCTGCTACTGGATCTGATCGGGACCGATCACGAGGTCATCGTGGCCGACTTCGTCCGGACGACGGACGCCCTGCCGGCCGTGTTGGCCCAGCTCACCGGCATGGTTCGGCCGGAGAACCGACGCGACCCGGCCAGCATCCCGCCAGGCATCGCGGACGCGCCGGAAAGCGCCATCCGCGCCCTGCTGACGCATGTGGCGCAAGCCGGCGGTCCGGCCGCCGTCCTTGGGCGCCACGCCGACCGGACGGTGCTGGACCGGCTGGTGGCCACCCTCACGTCCTGACCGACCCTCACGTCCTGACCGGCGGCGCCGCCCGGAGCGGCCCTACTTCAGAACCCGCCGACGGCGCGCGACCTCGGCCAGCACCACACCGGTGGCGACGGACGCGTTCAACGACTCGACCGTGCGGGCCATCGGGATCGACACCGTGACATCGCAGACGGTGCGGGTCAGGCGGGCCAGGCCGCGGCCCTCGGAGCCGACGACCAGCACCAACGGGCCGGTGGCGAGATCGAAGTCGTCGGTGTCGACGGTGCCGTCGGCGTCCAGACCGGCGATCATGAGGCCATCGGCGGCGTACTCCTTGAGGGCGCGGACCAGATTCGTGCACCGAGCGACCCGGATGCGGGCGGCCGTACCGGCGGAGGTGCGCCAGGCGGAGGCGGTGACGCCGGCGGAGCGACGTTCCGGGATCAGCACGCCGTGCGCACCGAACGCCGCCGCCGAGCGGATGATGGCGCCGAGGTTGCGCGGATCGGTGACGCCGTCGACGGCGACGATCAGCGGCGGTCGGCCCGAGTCGCGGGCCCGGGCCAGCAGGTCGTCCGGGTGCGCATAGTCGTACGGCGGGACCTGCAGCGCCAATCCCTGATGGATGGCGTTCCCGGTCAGCCGATCCATCTCGGGCCGCGAGATGTCCAGCAGCGAGATGCCCTTGTTGCCGGCCAGTGCGACCGCCTCGGCGGTCCGCTCGTCGACCGAGATGCCCTGGGCCACATACAGAGCCATGGCCGGGACACCGGCCCGCAGGGCTTCGACGACCGGGTTGCGGCCGACCACGGTCTCGGGCAGGTCCCCCCGATCCTTGCGCTGCGGACGCCCGTTCGGCGTCGCCTCGCGCCGAGCGGCCGCCGAGGCCCGGCGGGCGGCCGGGTGGCCCGTCCGCTCCGAAGCCGGAGGCGTCGGTCCCTTCGGCTTGACCCCGCGGCGCGACTGCCCGCCGGAGCCGACCACCGCGCCCTTCTTGGTACCTGTCTTGCGGACCGCCCCGCGGCGCTGGGAGTTCCCGGCCATGTCGGGGTCACCTCTTCCTGTTTCTTGCGTCTTCACCGCACTACATCTGGACACTGCACTACATCTGGACCGAACTGACCAGGCACCGGCCGGGCGGCGCCTGGACCACTACTCGGGATTGACCGACCACACCGGCCCGTCGACCGTGTCCTCGATGGCAAAACCGGCCTGGGCCAAGGTCTTCCGGATCGCGTCGGCGGTGGCGAAATCCTTCGCCGCCCGCGCCGCGGCCCGATCGGCCAGCAACTGGGCGATCAGCCGGTCGGTGGCGGCGTGCAGCGAGTCGTCACTGCCGGCGTCCACCCACGGGGCCACGAACGGGTCGAGCCCCAGTACGGCGAGCATGCTCCGGATCACTGCGGCCTCGGCCGCCGCCGCGGCGTGATCCCCGGACGCCAGCGCGGCATTGCCGACGCGCACCCGATCGTGCACCACGGCCAGGGCCCGCGGCACCCCGAGATCGTCGTCCATGGCCTCGACGAACGGCGCCGGCAGCTCGGCCGTCCCGACCGCACCCACCCGATCGGCCACCCGGTGCAGGAACCCCTCGACCCCGGCGAACGCCTTGGCCGCGTCGTCCAGGGCCTTGCGGGAGAACTCGATCGAACTGCGGTAGTGGACGCTGATCAGGTAGTACCGCAAGGCGACGGGCCGGGTGTGCTCGGTGATCGCCGGTACGGACAACACGTTGCCCAGCGACTTCGACATCTTCTCGCCGGCCATCGTCACCCAGTGCGAGTGCATCCAGAAGTTGGCGAACGGATCGCCGACGCCGTGCGACTGGGCGGCCTCGTTCTCGTGGTGCGGGAAGATGAGGTCCAGTCCCCCGCCGTGGATGTCGAAGGCGCGGCCCAGATAGTTGCGGGCCATGGCCGAACATTCGATGTGCCAGCCAGGACGCCCTGGCCCCCAGGGCGAGTCCCATGACGGTTCGCCCGGCTTGGCCGCCTTCCACATGGTGAAGTCGGCCGCGTCCTTCTTGCCGGCCCCCTCGCTCTCGCCCTGCTGCATCTCGTCCAGCCGCTGCCCGGAGAGGAAGCCGTACTCGTCGTCCGAGCGCACCGCGAAGTAGACGTCACCGGCGGCGGCGTAGGCCTTGCCGGCCTCGATCAACTCGGCGATCATGCCGATGATCTGCGGGATGTGACCGGTGGCGCGGGGTTCGATGGACGGGCGCAGGCAGCCCAGGGTGTCGTAGGCGTCGGAGAACGCACGCTCGTGCGTGGTGGCCCATTCCCACCAGGGACGCCCGGCCTCGGCCGCCTTGTTCAGGATCTTGTCGTCGATGTCGGTGACGTTCCGGACGTGCACCACTTCGTATCCGGAGTGGACGAGCCAGCGCCGCAACACGTCGTAGACGATGCCGGCGCCGCGCAGGTGACCGATGTGCGGAAACCACTGGACGGTCGCCCCGCAGTTGTACAGCGTCACCACACCGGGTCGCAGTGGCTCGAAGGGCCGCACAGTGCGGCTCGCCGTGTCGTACAGATGCAGGCTCACCCGAGCATGGTACGGGGCGCGCCGCCTGCTTCCCCGCCTCCGACGACCATTCGGCCCGGAACCGGCCTACCATCCCGGGAGCCCGTCGTGTCCCGATCGTCCGCCCGCAGGTCACCAATCCGAACAGGTCGCCTATGACAACGCTTCAGTCACAGCCTTTCGACAGGTCTTGACGGCACGGTCTTCATGCAACATGCTGCAACTACGTGATTGGAATTGCGTGTTTCAACCACATTACGATCAGCCTTCTGCATCCATTCAGTCCAGCAGTTCGACCGGGCACCACGCAAGTCCCCGGCGTCGAAGAGCATGGAGGTGCTCGTGAAGAAGTCCATCAAGCTGGCCGCCGTCACCCTGGTCGGCGGCCTGGCCCTGGCCGCCTGCGGGTCGAGCTCGAGCTCGAGTTCGAGTTCGAGTTCGAGTTCGAGTTCGTCCGCCTCGTCGTCGAGCCCGGCTGCCGCCAGCTCGGCCGCGGCGACGTCCGCGTCGTCCAGTGCCGCCGGATCCTCGTCGGCCGGGTCCTCGTCCGCGGGGAGTTCAGCGGGCGGATCGTCGGCCTCGGGCGCGGCGCCGACCGGTGACACCAGCCTCAAGACCACGATCAGCATCCTGGCGCCGTCCTACACCGACAGCTCCAAGTCCGACTGGGAGGCGATCATCAAGGGCTACAACGCCCTCTACCCGAACGTCACCGTCAAGCTGCAGATCGAGGCCTGGACCGGTTTCACCGACAAGGTGCAGACCCGCATCCAGGGCAACGACGCGCCGGACATCCTGAACGACAACAACTTCGCCGACTCGGCGAAGGCCAACCTGCTGTACCCGATCACCGACGTCATGTCGGCATCGACGTTCTCCTCGATCGTTCCGAGCCTCGCCGCCAACGGCAAGGGCACCGACGGAACCCAGTGGGCCGCACCGGACATCGCCTCGGCGCGCATCATGCTGTACAACACCGACCTGTTCAAGCAGGCCGGCATCGCGACCGCCCCCAAGACGTGGGACGAGTTGCTGGCCGACAGCAAGAAGATCGCCGCCCTCGGCAACGGCATCTCCGGCTACGGCATGCCGATGGGCAAGGAGGAGGCACAGGTCGAGTCGACCCTGTGGATCTGGGGCAACAAGGGGGACTGGCTGTCGGGCAAGGACATCAAGGCCAACTCGGACGCCAACATCGCCGCATTCAACGAGATGAAGACCTTCATCGACGCCAAGGCGACCCAGCCGAACCCGGGTTCGTCCAACCGTCAGGATGTCGCCGACCTGTTCAACCAGGGCAAGCTGGGCATGTACGTCACCCAGCCCGGCCTGGTCGCCGACATGACGAAGAAGTTCCCGAACATCAAGTGGGCCCTGGCTCCGGTCCCGTCCAAGGACGGCGCCACCTCGGTCGCCCTCGGCGTCACGGACTTCATCCTGGCCTTCAACAACAAGGACGCCACCCGCAAGGCAGCGACCAAGACGTTCCTGGACTACTTCTACCTGCCGGACGTCTATAACAAGTGGTCCGCGGCGACCGGTCTGCTCCCGGTGACCACCGGCGCGATCAAGCTGCAGGAAGCGGCCACCCCGGCCAACAAGCCGTTCTACGAGGCTCTGCCGACCGTGCGGTACCTCCCCCAGGGCAACCCGAAGTGGTCCGCCCTGCAGGATGCACTGCAGGCCAACGGTGGTGAGATCGCCACCTCTGACGGCAAGACCACTCTGGACGCCATTCAGGCCCAGGTGGACGCCGCCGGCTGATCCTCTTCGCCCTCCGTGTTCGGCATGGATCAACTTCGCAGGCATGGACGAAAGTGACGACTCACGTCACTCCAGTCCCACGCCGGCGAAGTTGATCCATGCCTGCGAAGTTGATCCATGCCCTACCCAGCCCAGCCCGGCGAAAGGCCAGCGATGACGACGACGGTGACACCCCCGACGACGACGGCAGAGGCGGTGACCGACCGTCCTTCGAAGGCTCCGGGCCGGACACGGCAGACGATGACGGCGCTGCCGTGGCTGACGCCGGCGCTGATCCTGATCATCGGCGTCGTGCTGTACCCGGCCGGCTACATGATCTACACGGCGTTCCGCAAGATCACCAAGGTCGGTACCGACACCGGCGCCGCCGGCTGGAACAACTTCAAGCTCGCGCTGACCTTTCCCGGCGTCAACATCGGGCACGTCTTCGTCAACACCTTCGTCTGGGTCATCGTGGTGGTGGCGTTCACCGTCGTCATCTCCCTGGCCCTGGCCCAGTTCCTGAACAAGGCGTTCCGCGGCCGGAAGGTCGTCCGGCTGGCCGTCATCGTGCCGTGGGCCGCTTCGGTGGTGATGACGACCTCGGTGTTCCAGTACGGGCTGAACCCCGACTACGGGATCATCAACAAGTTCCTGGTCGACATCGGGATCCTTTCCGCGCCCTACGGTTTCACCCAGCAACAGGGGCCGGCGTTCATCGTGGCCATGGTGGTGGCGATCTTCGTGTCGCTGCCGTTCACCACGTACACCATCCTGGCCGGGCTGCAGGCGGTGCCGGGTGATGTCATCGAGGCGGCCCACGTCGACGGGGCCGGCGCGACCGCCCGCTACTTCCGGATCGTGCTGCCGATCCTGCGGCCGGCCCTCGCGGTCGCCGTACTGATCAACATCATCAACGTGTTCAACTCGCTGCCGATCCTCAAGGTGCTGACCGGCTCACTGCCCGGTTACGCCTCCGACATCACCACCACGCTGATCTTCAAGTACAAGACGACCCTCGGACCCGGTGTCGCGTCGGCCCTCTCGGTGGTCAACTTCCTGGTCTGTCTGCTGATCATCGGCATCTACCTCGTCGTCGTGAAGCCCACCAAGGAGCGTTGAGATGACCACCACCGTGGCACCGCCGCCGGCCACCGTCACCCCGAAGCCCAAGAAGGTGCGCAGCACGGGCGTGAACAAGCCGCCGAACAAGATCGGCATGCTGATCGGCTCCATCGTCGTCGTCGCCGTGTTCGTCGCCCCGTACCTGATCATGCTGTTCGGGTCCCTGAAGACGCAGCCGGAGATCACCCACATCCCGCCGGTCTACTTCGGCCACGCGTTCGTGTTCAGCAACTACGCGACCATGTGGTCCTCCGACGTCGACCCGCTGTCCGGCCTGATCGCCACCGTGGTGATCTCCGTCTTCGCCACGCTGCTGGTGCTGGTGGCCGCCACCCCGGCCGCCTATTACCTGGCGCGCTTCAGATTCCCGGGCCGATTGGCTTTCCTGTTCCTGGTCTTGATCACCCAGATGTTGCAGCCCACCGTGCTGGCCGTCGGCCTGTTCCGGGAATTCCTCCAGCTGGGTATCAACGACACCTGGTTCGCGATGATCCTGGTGAACGGCGCGTTCAACCTGGCCTTCGCGATCTGGATCATGCAGGCCTTCTTCGCCTCGGTGCCGAAGGAGGTCGACGAAGCCGCGGTGCTCGACGGTGCCTCGAAACTTCAGGTGTTGTTCCGGGTTTCGCTCCCGCTGGTCTGGCCCGGCATCGTCACCGCGATCATCTTCGTGTTCGTCTCCTCCTGGAACGAGTACGCCGCGTCGTCGGTGATCATGACGACGAACAGCAAGCAGCCCCTGACCGTTTCGCTGCCCCGGTTCTTCGGTCTTTACACCGCCGAATGGCAGTACGTGTTCGGGGTGTCGATCGTCGCGATCGTTCCCGTCGTCGTGCTCTTCGCCTTCATTGAAAAACGGCTGATCGGCGGTCTCACCGCCGGCGCCGTCAAATAGCAAAGGACCTTTCATGACGAACATCCCGGCGCAGTACGTTCTGGCCGAGATCGAAACACAGCCGCAGATGTGGGCTCGCGCGGCCGAGCTGGCCCGGACCTCCGCCGACCTGCTGCCCCAGGCCGGGCAGCGGATCGCCGTGGTCGGCTGTGGCACGAGCTGGTTCGTGGCCCAGGCCTACGCCGCCCTCCGGGAGGAGGCCGGGCACGGTGTCACCGACGCCTTCGCCGCGTCGGAGTTCCCGGCCGGCCGGCGGTACGACCTGATCGTCGCGATCACCCGCTCGGGCACCACGACCGAGGTCCTGGAGCTGCTGGCGGCGCTGCCCGCCGAGCAGCCGACGTTGGGCATCATCGGCGATCCGAACACGCCGGGCGCCACCGCCGCGACGCGGACCGTCCTGCTCGACTTCGCCGACGAACAGTCGGTCGTGCAGACGCGTTTCGCCACCACCGCGCTGGCGCTGTTGCGGGCCGGTCTGGGACAGGACCTCTCCTCGGCGATCGCCGAGGCCCGGGCGGCCCTCACGGCCGAGCTGCCGGCCGGCTGGCAGGACAAGGTGCAGTTCACCTTCCTGGGTACCGGCGCCGCCGTCGGGCTGGCCAACGAGGCCGCCCTGAAGATGCGGGAGGCGGCACTGGCCTGGGCCGAGTCCTACCCGTCGTACGACTATCGGCACGGTCCGATCTCGCTGGCCGAACCGCACAGCCTGATCTGGTCGCTCGGCACGCCGCCGCCCGGCCTGGCCGAGCAGATCACCGCCACCGGCGCCTCTGTGCAGATCAGCCCGGGCGACCCGATGGCCACCCTGGTGCACATCCAGCGGCTGGCCATCGCACTGGCCCTGCATCGGGGGCTCGATCCGGATTCACCCCGCAACCTGACCCGGTCGATCGTCCTCACCTGAGCCCCCGGTCCGGGGCGGCCGAACGACGCGACCGAGGCGCCGGCGGCGGTGGAATCTGTTTGGCGGCAATGATGTTCGCCAGCACGATGGTCACCTCCCCGGCCCGGGTGCGTACCTGGCAGGTGGCCTCGGACCGACCGATCAACTCGCCAAGGACGTCGGTCGCGCCGCCTTCGATGCGGTGACGAACGACGACCCGGGTGCCCAGCGGGAGGGCCAGGAACGCCGCAACCGGATTCGTCATCCCAGATGTTGGCGGGCGAAGGCCAACGCCTCGGCCACGTCGACCCGGCGCTGGTCGCCCTTGACCGAGCGGGTGGAGATCTCCAGCACCACCGAGCCGGCGAACTCGCGGGCCGGCGCCGACAGGGCGGCCAGGATCTCGGCACACGGTTGGGTGCCGCGGCCGGGCACCAGGTGTTCGTCCTTGGCCGACCCCGAACCGTCGGCCAGGTGCAGGTGGGCCAGCCGGGAGCCCATCCGGTCGTACATGTCCAGGGCATCGGAACTGGACGTGGCGGTGTGCGAGAGGTCGAGGGTGAAGTTCTGGTGCCCGGCCGACACCGGGTCCCAGTGCGGCCGGTAGCTGTTGACCAACCGGCCGGCCACCTTGACCGGGAACATGTTCTCCACTGCGATCACCACGTCGGTACGGGCCTGCAGTTCGGCCACCGACGCGGTGAAGCTGGCGGCCGCGGCCCGCTGCCAGACGAACGGCGGGTGCACCACAACCGTTGGCGCGCCGATCTTCTCGGCCATGTCGATGGAACGGGCGAGCTTGACCAGCGGATCGGACGACCAGACCGTGGCGGTGATCAGCAGACAGGGCGAGTGCACGGACAGCACCGGGATCTGGTGCCGGTCGATGAGCCGGATCAGCGCGTCCGGAGTCTGGCTGGTCAGGTCCGTCTGGACCATCACCTCGATGCCGTCGTAACCGGCCTCAGCCCCGAGCTGGAACGCGACGGCGGTCGGTTCGGGGAACACGGCGGCGGTGGACAGCCCCACCGGAATCGACCGCTTGTCACTCACCGGGTCCACGCTACCGGTGCCGTCACGTTCGGCCGGGTCAGCGCGGATCCGTCGGCTCGTCCGGTCGGCCCCCGCCAAGGCTCGGGTCACCGTCGCACGGGTGAACGTCGGCTGAACGGATCGGGTGCGTCGGGCGACGAATCGGACAACGCCTGACGGTTCGCTCGCTCATTCGTCCCGATGCGCCTGACGCGACACCTACCATCGAGTTGTGTCGTGGATCGGGTATCTGGCGGCCGCCCTCGGCGGTGGGTTGATCGGGTTGCTGATCACCCTGGCCGCGCTGCGCCGCCAACCCGGAAGTACCTCGACGGCACTACCCGACGAGGCAGTGCTGGCCGAGGTGGCCTTCGCCGCGTCGACCACGGGCTACGCCGTCCTCGATTCGGAGGGGCACGTCCTGGTGGCCAACGCCAGGGCCAGTGAACTCGGGGTGGTCCGGGCCGGCCTGGTCGACCACCGGATCGCCGATGCGGTCGGTCGGGCCCGGGTGGCCCGCGAACCGATCGACGTCGAACTCGGGCACGTCGAGCCGATCGCCGACCTGGTCGGCAACCGTCGCCCGCCGAGTTCGGTCCAGGCCGTCGTCCGAGCCACGGCCGAGGGGTACGTGGTGGTGTCCGCCGCCGACGAGACCGAGGCGCTCCGGCTGGAGGCGGTCCGCCGGGACTTCGTCGCCAACGTCTCCCACGAACTCAAGACCCCCGTGGCCGCGATCGGACTGCTGGCCGAGGCCGTCCTGGACGGCTACGACGAGCCCGAGCACGTCGAGAAGTACGGCCAGAAGCTGCTCCGGGAGTCCGTCCGGCTCGGGGCCCTGGTCAACGAATTGATCACCCTGTCGCGGTTGCAGGGGGCAGACCCGCTGCCGGAGCTCGCCGTCCTGGAGATCGACGCGGTGGTCGACGAGGCCCATTCCCGCTCGGCCGTCGTCGCCGAGAACGCCGGGATGACGATCCTGCTCGATGCCCCGTCCGGACTGCTGGTCAAGGGAGACCGGCAGATGCTGGTCACGGCCCTGGTGAACCTGCTGGCCAACGCCGTTCACTACTCCCCGGCCGGCAGCACGGTCTCGATCAGCCGCGCCGTGCGCGGCGGGTTCGTCGAGGTCGCCGTCACCGACCGGGGCATCGGGATCGCGCCGGAGAACCAGAGCCGCGTCTTCGAGCGCTTCTTCCGGATCGATCCGGCGCGCTCCCGGGCCACCGGCGGCACCGGCCTCGGCCTGGCCATCGTCAAGCACGTGGCGGCCAACCACGGCGGCGCGGCCGTCCTCTGGTCCAAGCCCGGTACCGGATCGACCTTCACCCTCAGATTGCCGCACTACCTGCCCGAGGCGACGCCCGCCGCCCAACCGCCGACCACCGGCCCCGCCTCGGCGGGTGCCGTCCTGAATGGAGCACAGTGACCAGGGTTCTGATCGTCGAGGACGAGGAATCGATGGCCGATCCGTTGGCCTTCCTCCTGCGCAAGGAAGGTTTCACCACCGCCATCGCGGCCACCGGACCGGAGGCGCTGACCGAGTTCGAGCGGTCCGGGGCGGACATCGTCCTGCTCGATCTGATGCTGCCCGGGATGAGCGGAACCGAGGTCTGCCGACAGCTGCGGGCCAGGGCCGCGGTTCCGGTGATCATGGTGACGGCCCGCGACTCCGAGATCGACAAGGTCGTCGGCCTCGAACTCGGGGCCGACGATTACATCACCAAGCCGTACTCCACCCGTGAACTGATCGCCCGGATCCGAGCCGTGCTGCGCCGTGGGGCGGAACCCGAGGAGGGCGTCGAGTCGACCCTCACCGCCGGGCCGGTGCGGATGGACGTGGAACGCCACGTCGTGTCGGTGCACGGCACCGAGATCGGTCTACCGCTCAAGGAGTTCGATCTTCTCGAGTACCTGATGCGCAACACCGGACGGGTCCTCACCCGCGGCCAGTTGATCGACCGGGTGTGGGGTGCCGACTACGTCGGGGACACCAAGACCCTCGACGTCCACGTGAAGCGATTGCGCTCCAAGATCGAACCGGACCCGGCGGCGCCCCGATACCTGATCACCGTTCGCGGGCTGGGCTACAAGCTGGAGACCTGACGCCGGTCGGTCGGTGATCGCCCGGCCGGGGCGGGCGATCACCGACGAAGACGGTGCTGCGCGTCGGGTCAGCGGCCCTGGTTGGCCACCGCCTGGATGGCGGCCGCGGCGGCATCGGGGTCGAGGTACTGCCCGCCGGCCACCAGCGGCTTCAGGTTGTCGTCCAGCTCGTACCTCAGCGGCACGCCGGTGGGAATGTTCAGCCCGGCGATGTCGGCGTCGCTGATGCCGTCGAGCAGCTTCACGACGGCCCGCAGCGAGTTGCCGTGTGCGGCCAGCAACACGACCTTGCCGGCCGCCAGGTCGTCGGCCACCGGGCCGCGCAGGTACGGCTCGAGCCGGGCCACGACATCGGCCAGGCACTCGGTCTTCGGGGCCTGGTCGCCCAGTTCGGCGTACCGCGGGTCGCCGGCCTGCGAGTACGGGTTGTCGTCGCTGATCGGCGGCGGCGGCACGTCGTAGGAACGGCGCCAGAGCATGAACTGCTCCTCGCCGTAGGTCTGCAGGGTCTCCTTCTTGTCCTTGCCCTGCAGGTCGCCGTAGTGGCGCTCGTTGAGCAGCCAGGTGCGACGGACCGGGATCCAGTGCCGGTCGGCGGTGTCGAGGGCGAGGTTGGCCGTCATGATGGCGCGGCGCAGCAGCGACGTGTGCACCACATCCGGGAGCAGACCCGCGCCGACCAGCAGCTCGCCGCCGCGGCGGGCCTCGGCCATACCCTTCTCGGACAGCGGGACATCCACCCAGCCGGTGAACTGGTTGGTGGCATTCCAGGTGCTCTCGCCGTGGCGCAGCAGGATAAGAGTCGAAGTCATGGCAGTCAGTCTGCCGCAGACCGGCGATGGTCCCGAACCCGGGATCGGCTTGCCCAACCCCCTCCGATATGTCTCAATCAGTGGTCGATCGACACAGGGGGAAACGATGCCGGTATGACCGTGGGCAGTGTGGCCGCCTGGGTGGTCGGGGCGATCCTGGTCGGGGCGTTGCTCGTCGGGCTGAGCCGCTCGGTACGCAGGGCGTCCACGCTGGGGCCCGGGCCCGCCGTGGACGCCGTCCAGGCCGCCACGCTGTCGGTCGGGCGGCTGCTGTTGCTCCTGGCCGTACTCGCGGCTGCCTCCCTGACCCAGCGCTCCTTCGGATGGGCCGGGTCCTCGGCGAGCGCCGTCGGGACGATCGGGATCGCTGCCCTGCTGATCGTGATGCTGGCCGAGACCCGATGGCCGCGGCAGTCCGGACCGGTCGGGGTGGTGCCGCTGTCCCGGGCCACCCTGCGCGAGATCGTCCGGGCCCGCTATCTGGTCGGGTCGGCCACCACGGTTGGCCTGACCGCGTTGGCGGCATGGTTCTTCGTGTTGATCGACCCGACCGCGGGCAGCAACCGCAGCAGCGTCTTCTCGACTCCGGGACGGTCGATCTTCGGCTCCGGGACGGCCGGCGGCCTGAACGCAGCCGCCAGCAACTGCAGCCACTGTGCCCTTGCGGTCGCGGCCCCACCGAGCGCAGCCGGTGTGTGGTTCGACTGCATGCTCCTCGGGACGACCGTGCTGGTCGGGGCGGTGGCCCTTCGGCAGATCCTGCTGCGAAGGAACGTGGCCGATGCCGGGACCGAGTTGGACGCCGCCCTGCGTCGCCTCTCCGCGCACCGAGTGCTCCGGATCGTCACCGCCACCGCTCTGGGCACCGTCGTCGCCTGGGCGGCCGATCTACGCGGCGTCCTCAACCGCCCGCGAGACCTGTCGACCCCCATGTCCGATGCGCTCCTCACGTTCCTCGGCACGGTGATCGGCGTGTGCGTGGCCGGGTTGTTCGTGCTGTACGTGGTGGGACCGACCGCACGCACCCTGCGTCGGATCGGGCCCTCCCCGGTCGGCCCGACCACACCGTGACCGGACCGGCCAGGTCGCCCGATCCGCTCACTCCGTCGAGCGGGGATCTCCGGTGCCCAGGATCGGCGTCTGGTGACCCCGGCGGATGCGCCGACGCCAGATCAGCCCGGCGATCAAAAGCACCAGTACCAGCGGCAGGAATGGGATCACCGTGCCGATCACCGTCAGCACCGCGTGCCCGAGGGCACGGGCGGCGTCCCAGCCGTTGGCCAGGCCGCCGAGGAACCCCGACCGGGCCGCCGGCGGGGCGGGCTTCTTCGGCGGGACCACCGGTTTGACGTCCGTGATCACCCCCTTGATCACCACGGTGATGGTCGACAGGGAGGTCTGGTCGGACAGACCGGCCAGCTGGCTCTTCATCGACTCCAGATCGGCCTCGCGGCTGTTCAGCTGGGATTCCACCGACAGGATGTCGCCGATCTTGGTGGCCTTGCCGAGCAGGGTACGAAGCGATGCGATCACGTCGGCGGCCGACTTCACCCGGCTGTTGATGTCGATCATCTGGGCCGTCACGTCCTGCGTGTTCTCGGTGACGGACGTGACGATGCCGTCGCGGGCCAGGGCGTTCATCACGCTCTCGTAACCGGTCACCGGTACCCGGAGCGTGATCGAGACGGTGGCTCCGCCGCCGCTGGACGCACTGACGAAACCGGGACCGTTGGCCAGCGAACGGACTTCGAGGGCGGCGTCGGACACGGCCTTGTTCACCGAGGTCTGGTCGGCTTCGACCTGAGCGGCGCTGTTGCCCGTGCTCTTGACCCGCACCTCCAACGTCACGCTGGCCGTCCGGATCACCTGACGGTTCTCGGCCTGCACGCCGGCCGCCACGTTCACCTTCGCGTTCGGGGAACCGGCGTCCCCCGAACCGCCGCCGGCCGATGGGGCGGCGGACGACGGCGCGGCGGAAGCGGCGGCTGACGAGGCGGCGGGCGCGGACGGCGCCGCTGCGACCGCGCCGGCACCCACGCTGGCCACTGAGTTGGCGGCCGAGGTCGTCTGCGACGGTGCGCCGGTGCAGGCGACCAGCAGCAGGGTCAGCGCGGTCAGGGCGATCAGAGCCCCGAACCGCCGAGTGCGGACCTCGGGCACGCGGCCCGGCGTTCGTTCGAAGAGCTTGGGTCCCATGTCTTCTCCGTCATCGGCAGGCGGCCCGCGGGCCGCGGCGGGCCATCGACCGGTCCCGATCGAGGCCGTGAGTTCACTACTCTGGACGGACGGAGTCGACCGGGCGGATGCACGCCGTCGGTCACGGTTGGGCCACGGATCCCCGGCCCATGAACACCGGGTCTACGGCGTGTTCTCGATCATGTGCCGGAAGGCCTGCAGATTCTGCAGGGAGTGGCCGCGGGACGTGCGCCAGGCCCACTCACGACGGATGGCGCCGGCGAAACCGCGCTCCAGGATCTGGTTGAAGTCCTCGTCGGAGGTGGTCAGCACGACACCGAGCACGGTGTTCAGTTCGGCCGCCGGGTCCGGCCCGAGGCTGGACAACCCGAGCCGACCGACCAGGTGGATGTCGCCCGCCAGGTCCAGCGAATACGCCACCGTCCGGAGTTTGGCGTTGCGCTGCAACAGGAACCGGTAGACCTCTTCCCGGCTCTCGTCCGGTGCCCGGCAGACGAAGGACTCGATCAGCAGTTCGTGCGACCCCACCAGCAGCCACAGCAACGTCCGGTGCCGCCGCTCTCCGGGCAGGGTGAGCAGGAACGCGTCGTCCGGCTCCGCGCTGAAGGTGACTCCGAGTTCGGTGAGGGCGGCCGAGATCTGGGCCGCGGTGGTCGCCGTCGTCATACGTGCACCGGAGCGGCGGCGAAGAGCGCCCGGTCGTAGGACTCCAGCAGCCCGTCGACCGTCCGGTCCCAGGAGAACTTCGCGGCTTGGGCCGGGGCGTTCGCCGCCAGTCGAGCCTGACGCCGTGGATCGAGCACCGCCTCGGCCAGCCGGTCCGCCCAGTGCTGCGGCTGGTGCCCGGCCACCAACAGGCCACTGACTCCGTCGTCGACGGCCACCCGGAGCCCGCCCACGGCCGCGGCCACCACGGGGGTCCCGGCGGCCTGCGCCTCCAACGCGACCAGCCCGAACGACTCGTTGTAGCTGGGCACCGCCACCGCATCCGAGGCCTGGAACACCTGGCACAGACGCGCCGGAGGCATCGGCGGCAGGAAATCGACCAGGCCGCTGATGCCGAGTTCGGCGGTCAGCTCGGACAACCGGTGGGGCGCGATCCGGCCGGTGCCCGAGGCCCCGCCCACCACCACCGCCCGGAACCGGCGACCCGGGTACCGGTCGCGCAGCACGGCGACCGCGCGCAGCAGCACGTCCGGAGCCTTCAACGGCTGGATCCGGCCCGCGAAAGTGAGCACCACCTCGTCGTCGGCCAGGCCGAGCGCCGCCCGAGCCTCCGCCTTCGACCCCGGACGGAACAGCTCGGTGTCGACCCCCGGCGGCACCACGTCAATCCGGTCCGGCGCGGCGCCGTAGAGCTCGACCAACTCCCTGGCCTCGGTATCGGTGTTGGCGATGAGCCGATCGGCCTCGGCCACCACCTGCTCCTCACCGATCAGCCGGCCGCGCGGCTCCGGCTGGTCGGATTCGGCCATCGCCGCGTTCTTCACCTTGGCCAGGGTGTGCGCGGAGTGGACCAGCGGCACGCCCCAGCGGTCCTTGGCCAGGTAGCCGACCTGGCCGGAGAGCCAGTAGTGGGAGTGCAGCAGGTCGTAGTAGCCCGGCTCCTGACGGGCCTCGGCCCGCATCACCCCGGCCGCGAACGAGCACAGCTGGCCGGGCAACTCGTCCTTGTCCAGGCCCTCGAACGGACCGGCCGCGATGTGCCGCACGAGCACCCCGGGCACCATCTCCTGCGTCGGTGGACAGTCCGACGAGGTCGCCCGGGTGAAGATCTCCACCTCGACACCGCGGGCCGCGAGCGTCACGGCGGTCTGGGCGACGTAGACGTTCATCCCCCCGGCGTCACCGGTGCCGGGCTGCGCCAGCGGCGAGGTGTGCAGCGAGATGGCCGCCAGCCGGCGCAGCGCAGGTCGAGAACTCCGGGTGGTCACGAGGTCGATTGTGCCCTGTGTGCGAGGAAAGGATTCGCGCTACAGGGCGGAGAGTGCCTGCCAGTCGGTCGGCGAGTAGATCCAGTCGTAGACGGCGTCCTTCTCGCTCATCGCCGGTCCACCGGTGTTGGTCACCACCACCGGGTCGCCGTAGATCGCCGAGTTGTAGTAGTCCTGTGCGTCCGGCTCGCCCATGTTGATGCACCCGTGAGAGACGTTGGCGATACCGAAGGCCGCCGCCGCCTTGAGATTCTCGTGGATGAACTCGCCGTTGTTGTTGATGCGCACGGCCCACTTCTCCAGGGCATTGCAGTAGTCGAACTGCGGATTGCACATCTTGAACGTCGGATACTTCTCGGTGACCAGGTGGATCCCGGTGACGGTGGCCCGGCCCGGCACCGACTCCTTGCCGTAGGACACCGCATAGTTCTTCGTGACCAGGCCGTCGACGGTGATGATCAGCCGGTGGGTCGAGGCGTTGGCGATCACGATCTGCGAACGCCCGACGGTGAAGCCGCTGGTGAAGTCCGCCCGGCCCCACTGGCCGTCGCCGAGGTCGACGCCCCTGAGGTTGGCCTGGACGGTCACCTTCGTGTCCTTGGGCCAGAACGGGGTGGCTCCGGTGACCGGCGACTTGGTGGGCCGCCAGTGCACCTGCGACTGGACCGGGCCGTTGGCCTGGATCTGCTCGTCCTGCATCCAGGCCCAGTTGCCCTGGACGGCCGAACCGGCGGATGTGGTGACGGTCAGCGCCTTCTCGGCCGCCGCGCGGTTGGTGACCTTGCCCGAGAAGGTGATGATGATCGGCGCGCCGACCCCCACGGTGGCGCCATCCGGGATCTGGATCGAGGCGCGCTCGGTCGACTTCGGGTTCACCGTCGAGATCTTCCCGCTGATCTTGGTGGTCTTGCCGTCGGCGCTGGTCGCGGTGCCGGTGAAGGTGTAGGTGGTGTTGTAGGCCATCCGTTGGGTGCTGGTCCACGACCCCTTGTCGGAGGCGATCTTGCCGGCGATGACACGGCCGTCGTTGCCCTTGAGCGTCACGTCACCCAGGGTCGCGGCGAACACGGTGATCGTCACCGGGTCGTTGGGCGGGACGTTCTTGGACCCGAAGGCCGGCTTGGCGGTGATCCGCACGTTGCTGCCGGCAACCGTCTGGGTGGAGGAGGACTCGGCCGTGGAGGGCGCCGACGACCCGGCGGAGGTCAGTTCGGGCGCAGCCACCGTCGGCTGGGCCTGCGCCTGGCTGCTGGGCACCGTCACCGTCACCGTCTCGACGCTGCCGGACGAGCACGCCGACACGATCAGGGCCGCGGCGGCGAACAGGACGGTGATGCCGGCCGTGCGGCGGCCGAACAGAGCGGCTGAGCGCTTTCCCACGAAGATGTCTCCACTTCCCTCGAGCTGCAGGGCTACCCTGCGGCCCCGCCGACGATCACGGGTCGGAACACAACGGTAGAGGCCCGTTGTGAAGTCCATGTCTGCCCACGCTGTTTGCGCAACGATCGCAACACATCTGCAATGCGCCGTTGAACGCACCCCGGGCTCAGTCCAGCTGGACTCCGACGAACACCGGCTCCGGGTGCAGGCGGACCTTGAACCGTTCCCGTACCCCGTCCCGGATCTCCCGGGCGAGGGCGAGCAGGTCGGCCGTCGAGCCGGCCCCCCGGTTCACCAGGGCCAACGTGTGCTTGGTGGAGACCCCGACCCGACCACCCGGCCCGTCGTAGCCCTTGGCGAATCCGGCTCGTTCGATCAACCAGGCCGCGGACAGTTTGGTCCGCCCATCGGCGGTGGGATAACGAGGGTAGGTCGTGTCCGGGCCGTGAGCGGCCCGGATGGCCGCGTCCGCCGCGGCCAGCTGCGCCTCGTCCAGGATCGGGTTGGTGAAGAACGATCCGGCACTGCGGGTGTCCGGATCGTCGACCCCGGCCTCGATGACCATGCCCTTCGACCGCCGCAGGGCCAGGACCGCTTCCCGGATCCGGTGTTCCGGCGCCGTCGCACCGGGTGCGACCCCCAGCGTCCGGGCCAGTTCGGCGTAGGCGACGGTGGTCGGAATCCGGGTCAGGGCCAGGGTGATGTCCAGGACGATTGCACGCGCGGTGCCCCGAAGGATGGAACTGCGGTAGGCCAGTTCCAGCTCCGCCGCCGGCGCCGACCTGACCTCGCCGGTCAGCCGGTCGTACAGGGTGACCGACTCCAGCAGCTCGGAGATCTCGGTGCCGTAGGCCCCGACGTTCTGGACCGGCGTCGCTCCCGAACTCCCGGGAATGCCGGACAGCGGCGCCAGGCCGGTGAACCCGGCATCGACGAGTTGCGCGACCACGTCGTCCCAGTCCTCGCCGGCGCCGACGGTGACCAGCGCCGCGTCGCCGTCCTCGGCAATGCGCACCCCGGACACCGCGATGCGGACCACCGGGCCGGGTACCCCGGCGTCGGCCACCACCAGATTCGATCCGCCGCCGAGGACGAGGACGTCCTGGCCGGCGAAGGCGCGCATCGCCCCGGCCACCTCGTCGGCGGTGGTCACCGTGACCAACTCCGGCGCCGGACCGCCCAGACGCAGCGTGGTCAGGTCGGCGAGGCGGACTGATGTGGGCACCGGCCAAGGGTAGAGGCTGAGCCGCTGCCGCCGGTCAGCCTCGGAGGTCGCGGGCGACACGTTGGTACTGCAGGCCGAGTTCCCGGTCGATGGTCAGCATGAGCTCGTCCCGATCAGCCGGGTCGAGGCCCAGCCGGGGCCAGCTCCGAGCCATCCGCAGTCGGAGGCCGGCCGGCGGGTGACTGTGCAGCACCCCGCTGTCCACCCGGATCGATCGCTGTTCCCACAGCCGGATATCGGCGCCCTTCTGCGCAACGGTCCGGGAGCCGGCCTCGTGCCATTCGCCCGGATCGGCGTTGGACAGGGCGGCCGTCCGGATCGCCGTGCGCAACGGGCCGGCCAACACCAGAACGGTGAACAGGTTCACGGCGCCGGATGTGCCACCGGCACGGCAGGCGTAGACATCGGCCAGATATTCGGCGCGGCGGACCGAACGCATCGCCAGCAGGTGGACGCCGAGGTCGAGAAGGGTCGTCAGTTGGTACACCGGCCACATGAAGACACTGGCCAGCTCGCTGCCCAGACGCTCGCCGTAGCCGTTGCGACGGCGGCCGCCGGTCACCACCCGCCGCGGGTTGCACAGATAGGCCAAGCGCCGATAGGTGGTCAGGGCGGGCTGCGCCAGCAGCCTGGAATCGGGATCACCGTTGATCAAGTGGCCGAGTTCGTATCCGAGCAGGGCCATCCGGCCGTCGGCGTCGAGCGCGGTCCACAACGGGAGGCCGAGGTTGAGCACGCGGGTGCGACGCGCCCCCACCCGCATGCAGAACGCATTGAACTGGCCGTCGACCGCCACGATCTCGGGGATCGGCGCGCCTATCCGGCCGGCGACATCATCGATGAGACCGAACAGCACCGGATGAGTGGCTCGATGGATCCGAGATCCCTCGGTACCGGGGAACCGGGGAAAGCGCGGCCGCAGGAACACCGCCAGCATGACCAACACCGCTCCGAGCACGATCGGGAGGGGCGCGTCGATCTTGACGAGGAGAACGGACCCGGCCAGCAGAGCCAGCGGGATCAGGACCGTCACCGCCGAGATGGCCAACAGGGCGATCAACGCCGGTGACCGCCGGGCGCCGGCCGGGGGATCGCTGCGCAACCGGTCGGACTCACGCTGGTTGATCCGGAACGACACACGATGCTGAAAGCGGTCGATGCGGCGATTGATGCGCTGCTGGAATCCGTCCGGGCGCTGCCAACCGATCCCGGTGGACGTCTCGCCCCGGTCGTAGGCCCCGAGATTCCATTCGCACTCCGGGCACCAGGACGGCCCGGTTCGGGCCCGTACCACTGCATGTCCGCACATCGGGCAGATGTCCGCCGTCGCGGTGTCGGGCATGATGCCTCCGGGTGGTCAGGACGATGCGGCCACGTGAAAATATAGGCGGCGATGATCGGGAGGATTCCGGCGGACAGCCACGCCGCAAGCCCGGTGTGGCCGGCCCGTCCGGGCCCGGCTCCGTTACCCGCAAGTAACCTCCGGCCCCGCTGCCCTACTGTTGAGCCCGACCCACCGTTGACCGACAATCGGCCGTCACCCTCAGGAGCGCACCCGTGCCAACGTCTCTGTCCGTCACCCACGACTTCGCCGCTCCGCCGGCCACGGTCTACCAGCTGCTGACCGACCGCGCCTTCCTGGAGCGCCGCCTCGCCGAGACCGGCGGCATCGATCCGGCGGTGGTCAGCCTGGACGTCGACGGCGCCGCGGCCAAAGTCGTCACGCGCCAGTCGATCCCGTCGTCCGCGTTGCCGTCGATGGTGGCCTCGATGATCCCCGGCGATCCGGTGACCGAGCGCACGGAGGAGTGGCACACCGACGGGGAGAGCCACGTCGCGCCGTTCACGGTCGTCATCAAGGGCGCCCCGGCCACGCTGAAGGGCACCATGACCCTCGCCCCGTCGGGGGCCGGATCGACCCTGAGCGTTGAGGGTCAGGCCCACGTGCCGATCCCGATGTTCGGCGGCAAGATCGAGGGCATCGTGGTCGAGCAGGTCACGGCCCTGCTCAATCGCGAGGCGGACTACACCGCGGCCGCGCTGACCTCCTGACCATGGAGCGCCGATACACCCTGTCCCTGAGCTGCCCGGACGCCACCGGGATCGTCGCCCGCATCACCACGTTCCTGGCCGACATCGACGGCTGGATCGTCGAGGCGGCCTACCATTCGGACCCCGACTCCGGGAACTTCTTCACCCGCCAGGTGATCAGGGCCGACTCGCTGTCATTCGGCGTCGACGAGCTGCGCGACCGGTTCGCCCTGATCGCCGACCACCTGGACGCCCACCAGTGGCAGGTGACCGACTCGGCGGTGCGGAAGACCGCAGTCGTACTGGTGTCCAAGGAGGGCCACTGCCTCTACGAGCTGCTGGCCCAGTGGCACTCCGGGGCCCTGGGCGCCGACATCGCCTGCGTCATCGGCAATCACGCCGACCTGGCCGGGGTCGCGTCGATGTTCGGGCTGCCGTTCGTCCACGTCCCGGTTCCCACCGACCCGGACGGCAAGGCGGCCGCGTTCGACCGGATCCGCTCGGAGGTCGACACCCACTCCCCCGACGCCATCGTGCTGGCCCGGTTCATGCAGGTGGTACCGCCGCGCCTGTGCGCGGAGTGGTCGGGCCGGCTGATCAACATCCACCACGGGTTCCTGCCGTCCTTCCAGGGCGCCCGGCCGTACCACCAGGCGCACACCCGCGGCGTCAAGATGATCGGCGCCACCTGCCACTACGTCACCGCCGACCTGGACGCCGGCCCGATCATCGACCAGGACGTCATCCGGATCGACCACTCCGATTCCGCGGCCGACATGGCCCGGCGCGGCCGGGACATCGAGAAGGCCGTCCTGGCCCGTGGTCTGGCCTACCACCTGCAGGACCGGGTGCTGCTGGACGGACTCCGGACCGTCGTCTTCGGCTGACCGACGGCGTCCCCGACGCGGCCGGTCGCCGATTCCGGGAATGTCGACGAGCCCCCGGCCGTTGGCCACCAACAGGTGCGTCCACGACGCACAATGGTGGCGTGCGACCTGCGCACGAACAGCGACACGAGATGTTCAGGAGGGCCATGTGATGGCCGGCGAACCGGGTGAGCTCTACGAGCTGCACCTCGAAGTCCCCCAGATCGAGGATCTGGCCAGCCCCGTGCTGGTGCATGCCCTGGACGGATACGTCGACGCCGGCAGCGGGGTGAGCCTGGCCGTCGCGCAACTGCTGGACAAGCTCGAAAGCACCGTGATCGCCACCTTCGACGTCGACCAGCTCATCGACTACCGCGCCCGGCGCCCCACGTTGACCTTCGCCCGCAACGCCTTCATCGACTACGACGCTCCGCAGCTGGTCATCCGAGCCATGGTCGACGAGGTCGGCAACACGTTCCTGCTGCTCACCGGGCCCGAGCCGGACATGCAGTGGGAGCGCTTCGCCGCCGCCGTCGGCCAGATCGCCGACCGTTTCGCGGTGCGTCTGACCGTCGGCCTGATGGCCATCCCGATGGGGGTCCCGCACACGCGCCCGACCGGCATGTCGACCCACGCCACCCGGCCGGATCTGATCGACGCCCCACAGGATTGGATCGGCACCGTGCAGGTGCCCGGCCACGCCACCGGGCTGCTGGAGTACCGGTTCGGGCAGGCCGGGCGCGACGCCATCGGTTTCGCCGCTCACGTTCCGCACTACGTGGCCCGTTCCGACTACCCGGAGACGGCCCGAACGTTGATCCAGGCCACCTCGGACGCCACCGGGCTCGTCCTGCCCACGGCCGGCCTGGACGCCGCCGCCGCGGCGGTGCAGACCCAGCTGGCCACCCAGCTGGAGGAGAACAGCGAGATCGCCGAGATGGTCCACGCCTTGGAGGGCCAGTACGACGCCTTCGTCTCGGCCACCGGTCGCGGGTTGCTGGCCGAGTCGGCTCCGCTGCCGACCGCCGACGAGCTGGGCGCCCAGTTCGAGGCCTTCCTCGCGGAGCGCGAGACCCCGTAGTCACCGGTCGTCGAGCCGTGACCCCTCTCGGTGGCATCCACGGGGTGGATCACCAGTAGTGTCCCGGCTGTGGCGAAGGATTCCCAGGTTCGCGTGCTGCTGCCGGACCGTGTGCACGGGCCGTTGCGGGCGATCCTGGTCCGGATCCTCATCGCTCTGCTGTGCGTGGTGGCCACGGCCGCCGTTGTCTGGTTGGAGCGTGACGGCTACCGCGATCTGGACGGCAAGCTGAGGACCTGGCTGGACGCCTTCTACTACGCCACCGTGACCCTCTCCACCACCGGCTACGGCGACATCACCCCGGTGTCGGAATCAGCTCGGCTGACCAACATCCTGATCATCACCCCGCTGCGGTTCCTGTTCCTGATCGTCCTGGTCGGCACCACCATCGAGGTGCTCACCGAGCGGAGCCGCCAGCAGTTCCGCTATCACCGCTGGAGGCAACGCGTGAAGAGGCACACCGTGGTGATCGGCTACGGCATGAAGGGCCGCTCGGCCGTCCAGGCCCTCGTCGACCAGGGATACCCGGCCGACCACATCGTGGTGGTGGACAGCAACGGCGCCAGCATCAAGGCGGCGACCGCGGCCGGCTGTGTCGGTGTGCTGGGTGACGCCCGCCGGGAGGAGGTACTGCAGCAGGCTTCGGTGCCCGGGGCCGAGCGCGTCATCGTGGCCACCGATCGCGATGACACCAGCGTGTTGGTCACCCTGACCGCCCGCCGGCTGAACCCGAAGGCCACGATCGCCGCCGCCGCCCGCGAGGAGCAGAACATCGGCGTGCTCCGCCAGGGCGGAGCGGACGTCGTCATCCCGACGGCGGAATCCGCCGGGCGGCTGCTGGGCCTGTCCATCATCGCGCCCAACGCGGGCGAGGTGATCGAGGATCTGCTGGAACCGGTGGCCGGGCTGAACATCTCCGAGCGCGCCGTACGCCGGGAGGACATCGGGTTGTCCCCGTCGCGACTGATCAAGAACGGCGAGATCGTGCTGACCGTGATCCGCCACGGGGTCTCGCATCGGTTCGACTCGGGCAAGATCCACGTCCTGCAGCCCGGCGACATCATCGTCGTGATCAAGGCCAACGAGTTGATGCAGCCCGACGCACCCGTCGCGCACGCCGAGGAACCGGCCGTCGAGTAGCCGACCGCCGGGTGTTCAGATGGGCAGCAGCCGGATCGAGCGCAGGATGGCATCGAAGATGGGCAGATCGCGCGCCTCGTGGGCCCGGGCGGTGGCCGCATCGGCCACCAGCATGCGGGAACTGGAGGCCCAGAGGTAGGCCTGCAGCTGGCTCACCGGATCCGGCTCGTCCCGCCGGTAGTGCAGGGCGGTCACGTCGACGAAACTCGACAACACGAAGTCTTCCACCGACAGCTTCACGAAACCCTTTGCCGTCGCGGCGATCCGGGCCACGGCCAGCTCACGGAATTCGGTGAACCACGGTTCGCCGTCCGCTTCCGGCTCGCCCTGCAACAGGGTGAACGTGGGGCGCCGACCGTCTTCCAGCGGGCCGAGCAGCCGGATCCGGCTCTCGTCGCCGTCGATCCCCCAACCGAGCGGCACCAGCATGGAGATGCCCAGATCCATCCGGGCCAGGCTGGCCATCGGCACCGGGTTCACAGGAATCGGCATGACGCCACCGCCTCGTCGAACACGGGGATCCACCGGTCCCGGTCGGCCCAGGGGGCGAACGCGGCGACGGTGCGTACCGCGCCGGAGAACTCGACCGCGGTGAAATGCGCGACCAGATCGTCGCCTCCAGGACCGGTGACCGGGGTCGAACCGCGGACGCCGTGCGGCAGATGCACCACGACGGTGGCCGTCGGACAGTCGTCGATCACGGCCAGACGTTCCTCGACCAGGTCGCCGTCGGCCGCCGCGAAGGCTTCGGCGACGGTGCGCACGGCCGCTGCGCCGACATCCATCTGCTGCACGACCACCCGGGCCAGCACCTGATCGTCGTCCTCGTCGCGCCATTCGTACTGCGCGCTGCGTTCGTCCTGCGCCCCGGCCTCGAATCCGGGCGGCAGCTCGAAGGAGACACCGGTGACGGCGCTGTAGAAATGAATCCGGGACGGGACATCCACGCGGCACAGGCCTTTCGTGAGAGAACGAGCAGGGTCAGGATGCCATACGCAGGACGGTGACCATCCCGCCCTCGACCCTGCACTCCTTGATCCGCTCGGCGAACGCCTCGGCGATGGCCTTGGCGATGAGCTCGTCGACCGGAGTGGCGGTGTCCGCGCCGGCGGCCCAGGCCCGCTTGGCCTTGTCCACCACGGCCTGCAGGGTCGAAAGGGTCGGCCGCTTCTTGTAGCTGGCCTTGGCGTACGAGGCGAGCGGCGACCGCAGAGCGGCCAGCACCACCTCGTCCTTGGCGTCGTCGCCGTCCTTGCCGCGCAACGCCATCAACGCCGTCATGTCCGCGCTGGCCCCGCTCAGGGTGCCGGCGTCATCGACCCGCCGCACCGTGAAGTACCCCTCGGAGGCGTCCGAGATCGCCTTCATCAGCTCGGCTTTCGCATCGTCGAAGGCCAACTCGGAGCGGAAACCGGCCGTACCCTTGCTGACGATGGTCTGTACCTCGCCCAGCGTCGGCACCCCGCGGGGGTTCGCCCTGATCCGGGTGAAGTACGTCGACAAGTTGTCGTACAGCGCGTGCCGGACGTTGTAGCGGCGCTTGTTGCCGTCCTCCTCGCCGAACGCCGACCCCACCCGGGCCGCCTCGGACTTGGTCTTCTCCTTCACCGCCGCGGTCTTGGTCTGCGAGACGACGACCACGGCCTGGCCGTCGGTGACCTTCAGGTGATTGACCGTGTCTCCGAAGGCGAGCCGGGCCTTCTCGGTCAGGGTGGCGTCGGCCTCGGCCCGGGCCGTCGGATCGTCCCCGACCTTCTTGAACGCGGCGGTGACGATGGCCTGGATCTCTTCGGGCTTGACCCCGTTGGTCCCCTTGACCGCCTTCTTCGCGGCGTATTCGGCGAACTTCTTCGACGCCTCGGCGTACACCAGCTGGCGGGCCGCCGCGGCCTTGTCGTTCTTGTCACCGGCCTTGATCGCCTGCGCGTCGGCGGCACTGAACACCGTGATGGTGCCGCCGCTGACCTCCAGCTCCCGGATGGCCGATCCGAGGCCGTCCTTGACAGCCTGGGCGATCTTGCCATCGAGGGCGAGTCGGGCCGGATCGTCGGGGGCCGCGGTCCGCAACTTGGACACCGGGTCGGCGATGATCTTGGCGACCCGTTCACTCTTGATGCCGTTGTCGCCCTGCCCGGCCTTCTTGGCCGCATAAACCGCGCAGCCCTGGGTGATCTGGGCCAGCAGTGCCTTCTGGGCGTTGTCGGCCTTGGTCGTGACGACGGCGGAATCCTTCTCCTGCACCGTCTTCGCGTCGAACTTGAACGAGCCGGGCACCCCGCCGGTGATGGTGAAACCGGAGATGATGCCGGCGTACACCTCCTCGACGACGGTCGCCATCTCGGTGTCGGCCTCTTCCGGCGTCCGCGCCGCACTGACCTTGGAGTAGTGCTTGCCGATCACCTTGGTGATCATGTCGGTGTCCGGCAGATGTTTACCGCCCGCCTGCACCTTGCCGACCTGGGTGCTCAGCGCGGTGCGGAAGGCGGCCAGGGTGGTGTCCTTGGTGTTCGTCTTCCGGATGCCCTCGATGGCGGTGAACGGCGCCGGGAGGAACGAGGTGATGGTCCCGCCGCTGATGGTGATCGATTTGAGCAGCGGTCCGAACGCCTCGACGGCGGCCTTGGTGATGCCCTGGTCGGTCTCGCCGTAGACCAGGTCCATACCGATCTGCCCGCGGCGGAAGTCCAGGATCTCCTGCACCCGTTCCTTCTTGATGCCGTTCTGACCCTCCGACAGCTTCTTGCTGGCGTACCCGCGGAAGTCGCTGATATAGGCCTCGTACCCCCGCTTGATCAACCCGGCGGCGACGAGCCGGTCGACCACTGGTTGCCGGTCGATCTTGCCGGCCGAGTCGCCGATGGTGACGGTGCTCCGGTTGATGGCGTCGTTGACCTCGGAGTAGATGGCCTGCCCGAGGGCGATGAAGTCCAACTCGGCCGCGACGTCGGCACCGAAACCGACACCCAGGACCGCCTTGGCGCCGAAGCTGATCTTGAGTTTGCCGTTCTTGAAGGTGAACGTGCCCTCGACCTTGCCGCCGGCGCCGGCGTCGACGGTGACCGTACCGGAGGCGGCGAAGATGGTCCGGCCCTTGTGGGTCCACTCGACCGAGCCGGTCGCCTCCGCGCTCACCCCGGCGAAGGCCTCGGCCTTGCCGCTGACCTCGATACCGCTGAGCCCGATCGCGATCTTCCCGCCGACCGACGCCTTGACTCCGGCGAATGCCTCCCCGGCCAGGGCGGCCGTCACTTCCTGGTTGGACAGTTTGACGGTGATGGCCGCGGTGCCCTCCACCTGGGCGCCGGCCATGGCCGAAGCTTCGCCCTCGAGTTTCACCCCGGTCGGGCCGGCCTTCACCGAGCCCGAGGCCTCGGCCTTCGCGCCGGCAAAACCGGAGGCCTCGATCTTGGCGATGAGCTGGGCCGGCCCGACACCGACGAAACCCATGGCGGCGAAGTCGAATTCGGCGCCGGCCTTGGCGAACGCGGTCAGGGCCGCTTCGAGCTTCGGGATCTTCCCGCTGCGGTCGATCTTGGCCTTGCCGGTGGAACCGGCCGACACGCCCACCCCGCCCTCGATCGACACCTCACCCCCGGCCTGCAGCGGCCCTCGGGTGATCACCCCGGACGCCTCGGCCTTCCCGAAGACGCCGGCCCGAGCGCACGCCTCGTAGGCGACCGACAGTTCCTCCTCGGTGGCCGTCTTGATCAGTGCGATGTACGCCTCCGCTCCGGCCACCCCGGATGCCTCGGCCTTGCCCTTGCGATGGGTCTTGCCGTTGAATTCGTCCTTCTCGGCGGAAGCTTCGCCCCAGGCCCCGGCGACCGCCTTGTGGGTGGTCGTGGACACACCCTTCTCGTTCTCCTTCTTGGTCCCGGCGTATTTCCCGGTGCCCCCTTCGAAGGTGTTGCCCACCTGCTCGACGTCCGTGCCGACCTCCCGGCGGATCGCCTGATCGAGCCGGGCGCCCGGGGAAGTCACCGATCGCCGCAGCGGGGAGCGATCAAGCGGAGCGAACGAGCGCCGCAACGAACCCTCGACCGGTGCGCAATCACAGTTCCCGTGCTGGTGCCCGGCCGGGTCGGATGCCTTGCGCCGCAACGCCGACATGGCTCCGTCGGCGGCTCGATCGGCCGCCGCCTCGGCCGGATCGTGCGCGTTCCCGACGGTCAGGCCGGCGCCACCACCGGAGTCGGCCCCGGTCCGCTGGGCGACCACGTGCCCGAGTTCGTGCGCGATCAGCCGCTGACCGTCGGGCGCTCCCGGCTTGAATTTCCCCGGCGCGAAATACAGGTCGTTGCCGTGGGTGAAGGCGTGGGACTGGAGGGCACCAGCGATCTTCCCGGCCTCCGGGTCGGCATGCACCCGCACCGAGGAGAAGTCCTGGCCGTAGTGCTCACCGAGCGACCCGGACAGCTCGGCCGGCAGTTGCGCGCCGGATCCGGCCCGCCGACGCAGGGCCGCGGAGATGCCCGCGTCGACCTGACTGCCCCCCAGCGGGTCGGCCGACCGTCGTAGCGGTGGACCGGCCTCCAGCCGCCCTCCGATCGGACCGGCACCGACCCGAGCGTCGCCTTCGCTCTCGAGGTCAACGGATTCGTCGACGGCGCCCGGTCGGACGTGGGCCCTCCTGGCGCGTTCGGTCGGCATCGTCAAGACGCACCGCACCCATTTCTCGGCGCGGCGGCCGTTCGCAGTTGAATTCGACTCTAGACGCCGCCGGCCGAACGCCGCGTCGTCCGGTGGAGGGAACGAAATCCCCGGCCGAGTGAACAAATGACAAAGGTGGGCGTGACGATCCGTGCGCGGCGGCCACAACCGTCACGGCAGCAATCCGGCCGGCGCCCGACGCCCGAGCTTGGCGTACTCGCGCAGGGTGGCGGCCAGCACATGACGAGATCCCACCCCGGTGCCGTCGATGGCCGCGTCGTACGCCGCCGCGAGCACGATGTTGCGCAGGTCGCCGCCCGCCAGTTCGATGGTGGTGGCCAGGTAGTCCAGGTCGAGCGGGTCACTCTCGTCGAGTTCGCCGACCCGGTCCAGGAGGCGGCCGAGCAGCTGCCGCCGGGTCGCGGCGTCCGGGTCGGGGAAATGAATGATGAAGTGCATACGACGGGCGAAGGCGGCATCCAGATTGCCGCGCAGATTGGTGGCCAGAACGGTGATCCCGTTGAAGTGCTCCATTCGCTGCAGCAGGTAGGACACCTCCTGGTTCGCGTAGCGGTCCTTGGCGTCCTTCACCTCGCTGCGGCTGCCGAACAGGGCGTCGGCCTCGTCGAAGAACAACACGACGTTGAGGTTCTCCGCCTCGGCGAACACCCGCTCCAGGTTCTTCTCGGTCTCGCCGATGTACTTGTCGATGACGCCGGATAGGTCGACCTGCATCAGGTCCAGCCCGGCGGTGTCGGCGATGACATGGGCGGCCAGGGTCTTACCGGTCCCCGGTCCACCGGTGAACAGGGCCGCGATGCCGGTGCCCTTGCCGCCGGCACCGTGCACCGGCCCCCGTGAGATGACGCTGTCCCGCAGCCGGACCCAGTCGCCGAGCCGGTGCAGCGAGTTGAGCGTCTCCGGCGGCAGTTGCAGGTCGTCGTAGCTGGTGCGCGCCGCTCCCGATCCGGGCCGGAACCGACCCGATCCGCCCAGCAGGCGGACGGTCTCGGCGACCTGACCGGAGTCGACCGGTCGTCCGGCCAGGCCGGCCTGGGCCACCACGTGACGGCCGGCCGCGGTGATCTGCTCGGGGGTGAGCCGGTACGGCACGAGCAGCTCGGCCGGCACCTGTTCGGCGGCGACGTGCTTGCGCCACAACCGGACCCGCTGATCGGGATCGAGGGCAACCGCCCGCACCACCACCGGCAACGAGGCCCGCCAGGCCGGGTTCCAACGGCATCGGCCGATCAGCACCACCGGTACCGGCGATCCGGACAACAGGGCAACCGCCTCGGCCGCGGTGTCATCGCCGACCAGGGCTTCGGCTCCGGTCAGCACCACCGCCGTGGCCAGCAGACCGGCCCGCCGAACCGCGGCCAGGGCCGCCGCGATCAATCCGACACCGGCTGGACGTCGCGCCAGATCGAACACGCTGCAGGCGATCTCGGCCTGCGCGAAGGCCGCCACGGCGGTGGCCACCCCGGCCGCACCGACCGGGTCCTCGATCCAGCTCAGCCGGGTCCCGGCGGACAGCGCGGCGGCCAGTTGGGCCGCCGCCTCTGATGCGGGCAGCTCGTCCGGGTCGACCGGGTCGACCGTCATGGCCAAGGACACCGGCTCCTGCACCGGGTGCCCGACCAACGCACCGACGACGTCCTCGCCGACCGTCACCGATCGGCCCAGGTTCAACGGTCCGGTCTGCAGGTGCAGCAGCCCCCATCGCCGCAGCGGGGCCGTCTGGCCGAGCAGGGCCCGACCGGCCCCCGACAGCAGCGGGATCCCCGCGAGCTCCAGCAACAACGCGGCGGACGCCGGTTGCGGGCCGACCGCACCCAGCAACAGGCCGTAGGCGTGGGCGAAGTTCGGATCGAGATCAGGTGCAGCGGCGGCCAACAGCAGGTCACCCTCGGCCCGGCCGAGGCCGAACACGGAGGCCATCCGCAACAGCGGATCGGATACCGGCAACGGACTTCCGTCACTCTCCCCCGTTTCCGGGTGGTCCCGCTGCAGGGCCCTGGCCACGGCTTCCCATGGCGGGGTGCCGGTCAGATCCCGGCGATCGGCGGCCCGTTGGACCGCCGCCAGGACATCGGACAGGGCTGCCGCGATCACCACCGTCACCTCATCCGCACGCCGGGCGATCAGGCCCGGCCGAATCCGGGTTGTCGCCGCCATCTTCTCAGGGTCTGATCGTCTCAGGGACGGCCCGACCGGCGTCCATCACCCCGGTCCATGTTCACAGCTGGAGCATCGGGCAATTTCACAACCGGGCGGCGAACACCGCGCGTGTCCGAACCGAAACACGCGAGCGGAATTTCCACTCCTTAGGGCAGGGAAGCCGCGCGGGAGTCACCGTCGAGGCGTTTCTATTCCGGAATTCATCTGATCGGCATGTAGCGAATTACCAAGCGCCACCCATTCGGTCCTGGCGACCTGGCCAGCCCTTCCGGTGCTCACTCTCCGCATCAATCCGGGCCCAGAAACTGCCCCGGACCTGCTGACCCACTGCTGGACGGACGGCGCTCCACCCTGCACTGTGGAGCAGGAAACGGAGCAAACGGTCACAAGCCGCGTTGCCCCGGTGAATTTTCACGCGGGCAGGCGCACGCGTCCACCTTGAGGTCCGGGGCCGGGTGCGGCCCACCGGGGAGCACGTCGGTGATCATTCCAACGATCGACACGGCCTTGGAAGCGCTTGTCCGCCAAGCGCTTCCGTTGCCGACGGCGTTGGGTGACGTCTCCTTCGACTCACCGTCGGGAACCTGGTCGGCCCAGCTCAACCGGATCACCGTCAACCTGTTCCTGTTCGGTGTCGGCCGGTCACCGCAACCGCCCCGTCCCGCGGTCGACCGGATCGTCGACGGACGCACCCAGCGGCGCCCCCCGCTGCCCCTGCTGCAGTTGCACTACCTGGTCACGGCCTGGGCCGGCTCCGTCCGCGACGAACACCAGCTGATCGGTGACGTCCTGACGGCGTTCCTGATCACCCAGGCACTGCCGCCGGAGCACCTCCCGGCCGACATCACCTCCGGTGTCCAGCTGGCTGTGGCCCCGCACGACAACAACCGCGCGAAGGACGTCTGGTCGACCGTCGGCGGCACCATCAAGCCGTCCTTCGAACTCGTGGTCACCACCGCCAGCGACGCCCTCCCCTACGTCGATCTGCCGACCAGCGTCGCCCGTATCGAGCGAATGCTCGAGGGCTACACCGCCCCGCCGGAGCCGGTCAGCATGCCCGCCTTCGGGAGAAGCTGACTCCAGGTGCGGGTAAGAGCGGACACGGAACTTCTGGATCTGGTTCCCGGCCAGCGGGCCGACATCACCCTCGACGTGATCAACACCGGCCAGGTGATCGACGGCGTCACCGCGCGCATCGTCGGGCTGCCCGACCAGCACGTGAGCAGCCACCCGTCGGTCCTACCGCTCTTCCCGGACTCCTCCGGACAGATGACCCTGACGCTCGGCCTGCCACGCAGTTTCCCGGCCGGCCGGCACCCGATGACGGTCGAGGTGCACTCCCGGCAGCCCGGTACCGCACCGGCCTACGTCGACGTCGACCTCCTGGTGCCGCAGGCCCCGGCCATCGGGTTGAGCAGCAGTCCGCAGCTGATCCGGACGCACCGCAACGCCAGGTACATCCTCACCGTGGCCAACCGCGGCAACGTCGCCCTCGACGTGGCGCTCAAGGCCAACGACCCGGAGAAGGCGATCTCGGTCGCGCTCACGCCGAGCCGGCTGATGGTGCCGGCCGGGCAGGCCGGCGACGTGGTGGTCAGTGTCCGCGGGCCGCGGATGATCCTGGGGACCGATCTGGACCGGCTCATCACCCTGACCGCGGTCGCTCGTCCGATCGACAACGAACCATTCCTCGTCCCGGTCCCGTCCGGTGCGCCCATGGGCTCTGGTTCCGTGTTGTCCGGTACCGCACTGCTCACGAAGTCGCCCAGCCCGTTCCGCGCTCCCGGCGACGCCGACGCCGACGGCGACGACGGTGCGCTGTCCTCCGCGGCCGGAGCCGAGCCACTCACCGAGTCGCTGATCATCACCCTTCGCCAGCGGCCGTGGTTCACCCGCGGCGTGCTGACGGCGCTGATCCTGCTGTCCATCATCGCGTTGTGGGCCGGGGTGTTCCTGTTCGGCCTCGGCCAGGTGTTCGCGGGCGACCCGCTCACCAAGACCGCCCCGGCGTCGTACTTCGCCACCGCCGTCACCGATCAGCCGGCCGGCGTTTCGCAGGCCGCAGTGGCCGGGAGCGCGCCGGGGGCCGCGGCGGGAGCCGGTGCGACTTCAGCCGGTGCGACTTCAGCCGGTGCGACTTCAGCCGGCGCCGCGCCCGGAGCGCCGGCCGGCGCGGCTCCGGGCAGCGGGACAGCGGGCGGTGCGACCAGCGCCGGCGGCGAGCCGCCGGCCGGAGCCCTGCCCAAGACCGGCGCCATGCCGGCCGGCCTCGGGGGCACCATCTCGGGCACCGTGACCGCCGCCACCGACGGCGAACCGGTGGGCCGGATCCTGGTGGAAGCGTTGCGCACCAAGGCCGACGGCAGCACGGTGGTGGTCAGTTCGGCAGCCACCCAGACCGACGGCACCTACCAGGTCGCCGGGCTGTTCCCGGGGAGCTACGCGCTGCGCTTCTCGGCCGCCGGGTTCGTCACCGTGTACCACCCGGCGGCGCCGAACCAGGGGTCCGCCCAGGCGGTGACGGTGTCCAGCGGAGCCGTCACGGCCGGGGCCGATGCCGTCATCGTCGGCAAACCGGCCACCATCACCGGGTCGATCGACCCGGGCGACACCCTGGACAAGGTGGTGGCCACGGTCAGCGTCCGACCGCTGGGCGGGAAGAACCAGGGCAAGACGATCGCGTCGGTCAGGACCAACGCATCCGGCGGCTACACGATCCCCAAGCTGCCCGCCCCCGGCAGTTACCAACTGGTGTTCACGGCCAGCGGCTACCAGCCGACGACCGTCCAGACCGACGTCAGCGGCGGGGCGAAACGCTTCGAGCCGTCGGTCCTGCTGTCGTCCGGGCTGGGCCAGATCTCCGGCACCGTCACCGACGGAACCAGCCCGCTGGGCGGCATCACCGTCGCCACGACGGTCGATGGAACCGCGGTGACCACCGGCACCCCCACCACCGGTCAGGTCGGGCATTTCGTGCTGGGTCAGCTCCCCACCCCGGCCACCTACGTGATCACCTTCTCCGGGGCCGGATTCGGCGAAACCACGGTCGTGGTCGACCTCGGCCCGGGCAAGGTCAACAACGCCCTGAAGGTGGTGCTGGCCAAGGGGACCGGCAACGTGAGCGGGGTGCTGGTCGACTCCACCGGCAAGGGGATCGGCGGCGCGACGGTCACCGTCGGCGGCGCGGCCGACCCGCAGACCACCACCACGTTGACCGCCGGCGTCGTCGGCAGTTTCAGCCTGTCCGGTCTGCCCTCCCCCGGCTCCTACACCCTCAGTTTCAGCTTGAACGGGTACGCCGACGCCACGGTGCCGGTCAACCTCACCGGCACGGCGCCGGTGGCCCCGCTGCGGGTGGTCATGGTCGGCGCCCTGGGCAAGATCACCGGCGTGGTGACCGGGCCGGGAGGAGCCCCCATGACCGGTGCGGCCGTGGTCGCGACCGACGGCAAACGCAGCTGGCCGGTCACCTCGACGGCGGGGTCCGGCCCGGTGCCGAACGGCGGCTACGTGATCGACCAGCTGCCGGCCGGGGTCTACACCGTGACCGCCACGTCGGCCACCGGAGTCGCCCGGACGGCCATGGTCACCGTGACGCCGGGCACCCCGGCCACGCAGAACTTCCCGCTGTCGGACAGCGGGTGATCCGGGCATGAGAGTCAGCGTCACCCCGCAGCGGATCGAACTGGAGGAGGAGACCCCGTTCAAGGTGGCCATCACGGTCACCAACACCGGGGACCTGATCGGCGGCTACCACCTCCGGATCCTGGGTGCCGACCCCGCCTGGGTCCGTTTGGAGTCGGAGAACCTGTCGCTGTTTCCGGACACGTCGCAGACGGTGACGGCGACCATCACGATTCCCCGCGGGCTGGGCGCGGGCGACCGCCGGATCGCCATCCAGGTTCGCGAACTGACTCCGCCACAGGCCATCTCGGTGGCCGAGATCGACATCCTGGTGCCTTCGCGCCAGGCACTGAAGCTGTCCCTGAGCCCGATGACGGTGATCTGCGGCAGCGTCGGACGGTTCGGCCTGGTCCTGGAGAACACCGGGAACACCACGGTCGAGGCCCGTCCGATCGGCCTCGACCCGGAAGAGAAGATCGAGTTCACCTTCCTGCCCCCGGTGGTCACCCTGGCCCCGGGCGAGCACGTCATCACCGACCTGCGGGCCAAGGCCAAACGGCGCTGGTTCGGGACCCCGGTGGTCCGAGCGTTCGGCCTGGCCATCGCCCCGGACGACGTCCTGGCCGCCCCGCTGATCCCGGAACCGGGCCCGGGGGCCGGTCCGCGGCACCGCAAGGTGGCCGGGGCGATCGCGCCCGTGCCGCCCAAGATCGAACCGCTGGCCACCGGCTCGATGCTGCAGAAGGCCCGGCTGGCCCGCGGGGCAATCTCGCTGCTGAGCCTGCTGCTGGCGGTCAGCGTCTTTGCGATCGTCATCACCATCGCGCTGTCCCGCCTGGTCGGCGTGTCCGCGGCCGACCGCGACCTGGCCATCCAGGTGGCGGCGGCCCGGCAGTCCAACTCGGCGTCGGGCACATCGACCCTCGGCGGGACGGTCAAGCTCCTGACCGACGGGTCGCCGGCGGCCGGCGTGGCCGTCGAACTGTTCGACGCCAATTCGACGGCCTCGCCACTGACCAGCACGGCCACGAACGACAAGGGCGTGTGGACCCTGCCGTCCCTGGCCGAGGGCTCGTACAAGCTCCGGTTCCGGGGGGCCGGGTTCGCCGAGATCTGGTATCCCTCGGCGCTGACCGGCGCCGACGCCAAGGCCGTGCAACTGCAGGCCGGGCAGAAGCTCACCAACCTGGCCATCACGCTGGGCGGCCTCCCGGCCACCGTCTCGGGAACGGTGCTCGGCGATGACGTGGCCGCGGCCGTGCTGACCGTGTCGATCCCGGCGACGGATCTGCCGCGGGGAGGCGCCCCGCCGACCGGCACCGCAACCCTGCCCCTGGTCACGGCCCAACCCGTACCGACCGCCGGGGCCCCGGCGGTGACCAGGTCGACGGCGCCCAAGACCACCGCGGCGGCGACCACCTCCGCCCCGGCCGACGGCGCCAACGGCGGCGCCGTGGTCCAGACGGTGCCGATCGGGGCCGACGGCACCTTCTCCGTCCCCGACCTGCCCTCACCCGCGGTCTACGACCTGACGGTCGCCAAGGCCGGGTACGCGACGGCCACCCAACGCATCGACCTGTCCGGTGGTGAGGACCGCAAGGGCGTGGAACTCCGCCTGCGCACCGGTGACGGCCTGATCTCCGGCACCGTCACCGGGCCGGACGGCCCCTTGGCCGGGGCGGTGGTCACCGCAACGACCGGGAAGACGGTGGTGACCACCGTGTCCCTGACCACCGGCGCCGTCGGCACCTTCACCCTTCGCGGTCTGGTGACCCCGGGGACGTACACGGTGACCGTGACCAAGGACAACTTCACCACCGCCAGTTCGACCCTGACGTTGGCCGCCGGCCAGAAACTCACCGGCGTGCAACTGTCGATGGCCAGATCGTCGGGGTCGCTCACCGGCATGGTGACCCTGCTCGGTACCGGTAAAGCCGCGCCCGGAGTCTCGGTCACCATCACCACCGGCGACACCACGGTCAGCACGGTCACCCAGTCGACCGGGTCGATCGGGGCCTGGACCGTGGCCGGACTGCCCGTGCCCGGTGCGTACACGGTCACCTTCTCCCGCGCCGACCTGCAGTCCCAGACGGTAGCCGTCTCACTCGACGCGACGGGCAAGCTCACCAGCGGTTCCGGAAGCACGGCCGGAGGCATCGCGGTCGGGATGAAATCGGCCTCGGCCGTGATCAGCGGGACCGTGACCCAGCGGTCGGCCAACGGGACCGTGCAGAAGGTGGGCCAAGCGGTGATCACGCTCTCGTCGGGCACCGACACCTACACCGTGAACAGCGCGTCGCTGCCCTCCTCGTCACTGGGTCGCTACGAGATCACCGGCATCACGCCCGGCACCTACACGCTGTCGGCCAACCGGCCCGGCACCAGCCCGACGACGGTGATCGTCACCGTCACCGCCGGGCAGATCCTCCTCTACGACCCGGTGATGATCCCGCCGGCGGCGATCTCCGGGCACGTGAAGAGCCGGACCGGCGGCACCGTGCTGGGTCTCGAGGTCGATCTGTACCAGGCGTCGCAGTACCCGGCGAAGGTCTACCGGACCACCACCACCGACTCCACCGGTGCCTATTCGTTCGTGGACGTCGATGCACCGCAGGCCTACGTCGTCGAGGTGCGCAGCAGCACGGCCGGGTCCCTGGGGTCGGCCACGCTGGTGCTGGCGGCCAGCCAGGCCGCCGTCCTGGACCTGACGGTCGGCGCCATCACCTCGGGCACCACCACGCAGGGGGCGGTCACCACACCAGCCGCCCCGACCACCCCCACCACCCCCACCTCCACCACGGCCGGGGCCGCCCCTGCCGTCACCACCCCGGCTTCGGTCACCCCCGCCCGCGTCACCTCCACGACTGACACCACGACAGGCACCCGATGACAGAGCAGCCACCTCCCCGTCGCTACGTGGGACCGGCCGCCGGTGACGCCAGCCCGAGGATCCAGCTCGAGCCGTTGATCCGTTGCGGGGCCGGCACTTCGGCGACCTTCGAGGTGTTCATCACCCACCGTGGGCCGGTCGCGGCCACGCTGCGGGTATCGGTGCTCGGCCTGGACAGCCGCTGGGTGCCGCCGGCGCTGCCGGTCGGGCCGATCGAGCCGGGCGAGACCACCCGCATCACGCTGTCCCTGGTTCCCGAGCGGGGCACATTGGGGGCCAAGTACCCGTTCGTCGTCGCGGCCGAGGCCACCCCGGTGTCCGGCAAGTTCCCGCCGACCATGGGCGTGGCCGAGTCGACCCTGGCCGTCGACGGCCGCGATCCGATCACCATGACGGTCTCGCCTCAGACCCCGACGGCCGTCTTCGGCCGGCGGGTCAAGGTGCAGATCACCAACCCGGGCTACTTCGACCGCGAACTGAGCCTGGCCGCCGACGCCGCGCGGGGCGCCTCCCTGCGGCTGAGCTCCACCATGGTCACGGTGCCGGCCGGGCGGACGGTGACCGTTCCGGGTCGGGTCAGAGTCACCCACCCGAAGCTCATGGGTGGGCAGAACACCCACACCTTCGCCGTGTCGGCCCGCGGCCAGGGTGCTCCCGAATTCGCCGAGGGTGTCCTGCGGTCGAAGCCGCTGCTGGGCGGCCGGGTCACCGGTCTGCTGATCACCGTGGTCGTCATCGCCCTGTGGGCGAGCGCGGCCGTCGTCGGGATTCCCAAGCTGTCCACCTACTTCGCCGGCAATTCCGGCAGCACAGCCGCCCCGACCACGGCGGCCTCCAGCCCCGGGGCGAGCGGATCGAAGAGCGCCGGTTCGGGGGCTTCCGGTTCGGGAGCCGCCGGGACCGGGGCGGCCGGTTCCGGCGGTTCCGGTTCCGGGGCGGCCGGAGCCGGCGGTTCCTCCTCCGGCGGCGGCGGCGGCGGTGCGGGCGGTGCCGCCGCCGGGGCGGCGGGTGCCGGAGCAGGTGCCGGGGCACGATTGTCCGGCACCGTCACCGGCGTGGTCACCAAGGGCATCCTGGTGTCCCTGGAGCCGACCAGCCTGGTCGAGGCGGCGGCCGAGGGAGCGGCCCCGGCCGCCGGAGTCACCGACGCGGCCACCACCACCGCTCTCCGATCGATGTCCGGTGCCCTCTACAAGGTCGCCGACACCGCACTGCGGGTGGCACCGGCGGCCACCGACGGCGGGATCCGCACCACGTCGTCGGCCACCGACGGAAGTTTCTCCTTCGCATCCATCAGTGCGCCCGGGTACTACCTGTTGACCCTGGCCAAGGCGGGTTTCCAGACCCAGCGTTACATGATCAACGCCGCCACCCTCGATGCGGCGACGCCGCTGAAGGTCGCGATGGTGCCCGGTGACGGCTCCATGTCGGGCACGGTGACCTCTCCGTCCGGCGTGGTCGGCGCCGCGTCGGTGACGATCACCGACGGCACCGTCGCCCTGCAGACCAGCACGGCGTCGAAGACCGGAGCCTGGACCGTGAAGGGACTTTCGACGCCGGGCACGTATCTGGTCACCGTCACCTCGACCGGTTTCGGCGCCGCGTCCAAGCTGGTGACCCTGGGCGCCGGCGGCACGGCCACCGCCGATCTCACCCTCAAGCCCGGCGTGGCCGCCATCGTCGGCACCGTGCGCGGGGTGGATTCGCTGGGCCATCTCGGCGGCATCGGTGGGGTCACCGTGACCGCCACCGGGTCGAGCAAGGGTGTCGCGGCCAGCCGCACCGCCACCACCGTCACGTCCGGGCCGGTCGGCACGTACGCGTTGCCCGACCTTCCGGTGCCGGGCGACTACACGGTCACCGTCACCGGCACCGGGTACGCGTCGCAGACGCAGCAGGTGTCGCTGGCCGCGGGCAGCTCGTCGGCCACCGTCAACGTCTCGCTGACCAGAGCCGACGGCACCGTCACGGGCACCGTGGTCGGCGACGGCAAGGAGGGCGGACTGATCGGGGCCGGCCTGACGTTGACCGGGGCATCGGCCACCTACAAGACCATGACCACGTCCGTACCGGCCGGCGCCTATCGATTCACCGGTGTGCCCCCGGGCACCTACGTCCTGCAGGCGTCACAGTACGGACGGGTGGCCTCCTCGGCCACCGTCGTGGTGGCGGCGGCCGGGACCGCAGTGGCCAACCTGCACCTGATCGGCGCACCGGACACGGAACTGCCGACCACGGCCCGGATTCGCGGCCGAGCGGTGGACTCCCGGACCCAGGGACCACTGACCTGCGATCGGGCCGCCATCGCGAAACCGGTGTGCGTGGTGACCGCCTCGGTGCCGATCCCGGTACCGGGCACCACGAAGACGGAGACCATCTCCGGAGTCTCCGGCCCGGCCGAGGACTACACGCTGCCCAGCCTCGACGACAAGAAGCACGCCGGCCTGGTCGCCGGCCTGTACGCGATCACCCTCTCGGCTCCTGGGTACGAGCCGACGACGGTCCAGGTGCAGGTCGCACAGGGCCAGACGACCCCGGCCCCGCAGGTCAGCCTGCCACCGCTGGGTCTGATCACCGGCACCATCACGACCAAGGTGGGCACCCCGGTCAGCCCCTCGTGTGTGGTGTCGGTCCCGGCCGGTACCAGCCCGCCCACGACGTGCAGCCGCACCGGCACCACCAGCTGTGCCGTCCCCGCGCCGGCCTCGGCGCGGTGCGTGCTGACCGGAACCGGTGGAGCGTATGAGATCCGCGGGCTGGTGCACGGCGGCTACCAGGTCGTGGTGATCCCCACCGACTCGGAATACCTTCCCACCCAGCCGTTCTCGGTCCAGCTGGAGCTGGGCGGCGACTACCGCTACGACACGTCCCTTGACCGGTACGGCCGGGCCACGGTCACCGTGCTCGAGCCCGACCTGCAGAGCCTGGCCCTGACTCCGGCCAAGGGCGCCGTGGTCGGCATGATCGATTCCTCGGGCCGCGGGCGCGGGTCGCCGCTGGCCGGCGATTCGACATCGACCGACGGCATCCTGACCATCACCAACCTGCAGGGCAGCTACACCGCGACGGCGACCGGGGACATCCCGACCGGACTGGCCACCGGGGTCACGACCCTGGCCGGAAATGCCACCGCGCCAACGGGTTCCATCGGATTGAACCAGACCGTCGCGGTCACCGCCGTGCTGACCGCCCCCATCGGTGCGGTGGTCGGACACGTGACGGTCACGGTCGACGGCGAGGTCCGTCCGGTGAAGGACGCACCGGTCCAGGTGTCCGGCATCGTGTCGTTCAGCGGGCGGACGTCGGTGTCCGGATCGACCACGGTCACCACCGACAGCAACGGGTGTTACGCGATCATCCCGGCCTCCGGGTGGACCGGCACGGCTCTGAAGTCGGACGACTGCCCGACCGCGGTTGCTGCCGGCTCCACCGCCAAGGTGACGAACACCGACGGGTCCCCGGCCTCGCTGATCGCGCTGCCACTCGGTATCAGCATCGCCGCTCAGGGGCAGAAGACCCAGAGCTATTCGGCCACCGGCGTTGTCATCGGCTTCAACGGCGACGTCAGCGTCATCCCGCCGATCTCGTTGCTGGCCCAGCCCTCGGTGTTCCCGGCACTGAGCCTGGATCTCAAGGCACCGGACGGGGTGGCCACCGACGCTTCGCAGTCGAACATCGTGGTGACCCGAAAGCCTGCCGGCGCCGGCAACATCACGGTGACCGCCGCCGCCAACGGAACCCTCAGCTGGTCCGACTCGCTGCTCGGGTCAGGCAAGGCGGTGCCCGGCCTGTACATCCTGCGGGCCACCCAGCTCGGTTACTCGACCGCCTCCGGTGGCGGCAGCGACGGCATGGCCTCTGGCTACGCGACCATCTGGTGCGACCTCGGCGCCGCCTGCCGGTTCGGCACCCGGGCCACCGCGGCATCGGCCTGGACCATGAGCCGGCTGCCGAGCATGAGCGGGACGCTCTCGGTCTCCCCGGCCACCCTGCCGGCCGGCGTCACGCTGGACAAGGCGGTCATCTCGGTGATCTCCCAGCCGTCGGCGGCCGGGTCCATCCAGATGTCGGTCAACCAGATCACCGGCCTCATCGCCTACACCGACACCTCGCTGCCGGCCGGGCTGGCCCAGCCGACCGCGAGCTCGGCTCCCTACGTGTTCACGATCAGCCTGCGCGGCTACCAGTTGGCCACCTTCAGCGTGGACTGTGGCCCGACCTATGCGCAGGGCTGCACCCGCGAGGGCGCCAGCCCGGCGGATGCGCCCCCGCTCTCAGTTTCGCTGTTCGAGTTGCCCAGCATCACCGGCACGATCTCCGTGGCGGGCGGGACCGGCGCGTTGCCGGCCGGCGTCAATCTGAGCCAGGCCGTGATCTCGGTGATCTCCCAGCCGTCGGCCGCCGGGTCGATCCAGATGTCGGTCAACCAGAACTCCGGTGCGGTCAGCTACACCGACAGTTCGCTGCCCGCCGGGCTGGCCCAGCCGACGGCCAGCGGCGCGCCGTACGTGTTCACCGTCAGCCTGCCCGGCTATCAACCGAAGACGGTCAGCATCGACTGTGGCCCAACGTATGTGCAGGGCTGCGTCCAGCAGGGCGCGCCCACCGGAGCGAAGCCGATGTCCATCACGCTGGCCCCGTTGCCGCGCTTCTCCGGGTCCATCACGTTGGTCTCGACGATCACGACGCCGACCCAGTCGTTGAGCGGGGTGACCGTTTCGTTCACCGGCCAGCCGAACCCGGCCAAGCCGGTGACCCTCAGCCTGGCCGACACCAGCGGAACGTCATCCGATCTGAACTGGTCGGACCCGAGCCAACCGCCCGGCGTCCTGAGCTACGGCGACTACTCGTTGACCTTCGCCAAGGCCGGATATCAGCCGACGACGGTGAATTTCTCCTGCCCGACCGGATCGCCGACCTGCTCGTTCAACGGCGGCCGACCGGTCGTCCTGACCATGGATCCGGCCGGTGCGGGAACGGTGACGGTGGACAAATACCTCCCGTCCTCCCCGACATCGATCGACTGGAGCGCCGCGACGGTCACCCTCGCGTCGGCTCCGGCCGGCACCAGCGGGCTGAAGATCACCGTCGAGCAGGATCCCAACAACCCCATGACCGGTGATCTGGTCTGGGCCGACAGCGGTCTTCCCTACCCCGGCATCACCCTGCCCGGCACCTACGTCCTGACGGTCACCATGCCCGGCTACGGCGCGAAGACCAGCTCGGCCGTCACCTGTGCCGCCGGCGGCGTCTGTGCACCGACCGTTGGCCAACTCGGCCGTCTGGCGGCGTTCTCGGGAACGGTTGCCGTCAACCCGACCGTCACCCCGGACGACAGCGGCGGGCTGGCCGGTGTGACAGCGACGGTCACCTCCCAGCCGGTGGCCAACGCGACGATCACGATCGCCGTCGACCAGACCAGCGGAACACTCACCTGGAGCGACAGCACCCAGCCGGTCGGCGTGGTGACACCCGGCACCTACACGGTGCTGTTCGCCAAGTCCGGCTACCTGTCGATCAACAAAACGGTCGACTGCAGCACGTCGGCCGCCGCCTGTACCACCGGAACCGTGACGCTCCAGGAGTTCCCACATGGTGGCGGGACAGTATCGGTGGATGCGCCTCTGCCCGGCACCACCACCGTCGACTGGAGCAAGGCGACCGTCACACTGACCACCAAGCCCTCGGCCAGCAGCACGTTGTCGGTCGGCCTGGTCAGCTCGGGCGACACGACCGCGGATCTGGTCTGGGCCGATTCGGCCCTCCCGTATCCGCATCTGACCCAGCCCGGAACGTACGTGTTGCTGGTGTCGCTGCCGGGCTACGCGTCACTGAGCAGCGGCTCGTTCACCTGCACGGCCGGTGGTGCCACCTGCGCGCCGGCGACGGCCATGCAGCTCACTCACCTGCCCGGTTTCGACGGAACGGTATCCGTCACTTCGACTCTGCCGGCCGGCGGCCAGGCACAGACCCCGTCCGCGGTGAGCGTTTCCGTGACCGCCCAGCCGAATCCGAACAACCCGGTCAGCGTGACGGTCGACCCGGTCACGGGCAAGATCAACTGGAGTGACCCGACGCAGCCGGCCGGAGTCGTCTCCGCCGGTTCCTACAGCCTCACCTTCACCAAGGCCGGCTATGCGCCGGTGGTCAGACAGTTCACCTGCGACGCGGCATCCAGCACCTGTTCGCTCGGGACCGTCCAGCTCACGATGAACCCGTACGGCGCCGGTTCGGTGTCGGTCAGCGCGGTGCCGAGCGGCGTCTCCGCGATCGACTGGACGCAGGCCAAGCTCACCATCGTCAACCAGCCGACGAGCAGCTCGAACCTGGCGATCACCCTGGTCCAGGACCCGGCCCAGACCGGCACGGCCGACTTCGTCTGGAACGACTCGACCCAGCCGTATCCGGGGCTGACCCAGCCGGGGGCCTACACGATCAAGGTGACGCTGCCCGGCTACGGCTCCGTCACCAGTTCCTCCTTCTCCTGCGCCGCCGGTGACCAGGCTTGCGGGCCAACGCTGACCCTGACCACCCAACCGGAGTTCAGCGGGACGATCACGACCGACCCCGCCGGCGGATCGCTCGTCGGAGCGGTCATCGCGGTGTCCTCCCCGGCCGGTGTCAACGCCGTCACCTCGACCGTCAAGGCCACGGCGGGCGACCCGACCAATGGCACCATGACCTGGCACGAGGCCGGCTCTCCGGCCGGGTTGGTCAGCTACGGCCAGTACACGATCAGCGTCAGCCTGACCGGGTACCTGTCCGCGTCGGCCACCTGGACCTGCAGCGCCACTTCGTGTCCGGCGTTCACGCTGTCCCTGGTCCAGCCCAGTACCTTGCAGATCAACGTGGTCAGCAGCGCCACCGGCGCGGCCGCCGTGAACGGGGCGACCTACGACCTGTCCGGCACGCTGATCACGGGTAGCACGGTCACGGCGCCGGCCAGTTCCAACTCGGTGTCGTTCCCCAGCCAGTCGCCCCTCGGGGACTACACGGTGACGGTGCACGCGGCCGGTTTCGGCACGGCCACCTTCACCAAGTCCACGAGCACGGTGACGTGTGTGGACAACGGGGGCGTCTCCCATACCGGATTCGCCGTGTGGCCGGGAGCGCTGACCACCTGCACGGTTGCCGTGAATCCGTTGGGCAGCATCGTGTTGCACACCACCGGCGTCACGCGCGATTCCGGCGGAGCAGTGACCTCCAGCATCGCGCTCGGGTCGGTCGCGATCAGTGTCCAGCAGCTGGTCGGCGGTACCCCGACCGGACCGGTGTTCAGCGGAACCGCCTCAGGCACCGGCGATCTCACCATCACCGGCACCAACAGCGCACAGGGTCTGGTCAGCGGCACCTGGCGGGTCACCGGGACCCTGAACGGATACACGACCAAGATCGGCACGGTGGTGATCGCGGCTTCGACCTACGCCATGACGGCCGATACCGGAAGCACCGCCCTGCCGATCAGCGGCGGCGTGCTGCAGGTCCAGTTGGACGTCAACCCGATTGCACTGCAGATCCATCTGACCAACTCCGGGGTCGATTTCCTACCGGCCGTGACGGTCTCCCTGGCCGGCGGACCGAGTCCGGCCACCTGCACGATCAAGAAGACCGGCAGCAACTATGCCTGCACGGAGACCACCGCGACCGGCACCGTGGTGGACGGCACCCCCAGCAAGTACGTCAATTTCGCGACTGTGAGCCCGGGCATCTACACGGTGTCGGTGACCTCGTCGACGTCGTCGTACCGGACCGTGACGCTGCAGGCGCAGATCTTCGCCGGGACGAGCCCCCAGCAGCTGATCATCAGCCTGGACCAGAGGTCTTCCGCGCAGGGCGGTTCGGTGAGTCTGGCCGACGGCAGTACCCCGGCCGGCATGGTGGTGACCTTGCGGACGCAGCAGAACATCGCGAACATCGCCAGCGACCAGAACGGCCAGCCGCTCACCTACACGACCGTCTCGGCCGACGCCGGCAAGTTCAAGTTCACCGGCGTTCCGGACGGTACCTACACCCTGGTTGCGCAATATCCCGGGTACGCCTACGCCGTCTACGCCAACACGGTCACCGAGAACTCCTCGCTGACCACCACTCCACCGGATCTGGCCAATCTGCAGCTGACCGCCCGGGGAACCGCGCCGGTGACCCTGAATCTGAAGTCCACCGCGTCCGGAACTCCGTCCCTGGTCGGCTCGACCGTGACCCTGACCCCGACCAGTGCCGCCGTGCCCGGCCTGGCCGCCGACGCGGTGCAGACCTTCGTCGTGTCATCGGGCACCGGCCCGACGTATTCGGTGCCCATCGCGCAGCTCGGGGTCGGAACATGGACGGTGGCGGTCAGCGGCCAGACCGGCGCTCCGTTCGACGGCGTCGTGTCGCCGAGTTCGATCACCGTGGTGAAGGTGGATCCCTCTGCGGCCCAACCGGTCGCCCAACCGTTCACGCTGGCCGTCCAGCAGGCGCTGACCGCCCTGACGGTGAAATTCGCCGCCAACACCTGTTTCACCGCGCCGACCTCCTTCGACCTCAAGATCACCAAGACCGGGGTGACCGGTAGCCAGACCGTGACGGCAACGGTGTCGGGTACATCGTCGGTGGCCCAGGTGTACCTGCCGCAGGGCAGCTATTCGTTCGTTCCGACGGTGGATCCGGCGATGTACACGGCCGCCGCGACCAACTTCACGGTCGGCGATCCCTCCGCCGGGAACGCGAAATCCAGCCCGGTCGCCCCCGAGGTCGATCTGGTTCCGGTGACCGTGCCGGTGGCCGTGTCGATGAAGGTCGACGGAGGCGGAGCCGGGGCCAACGGTCTCGTCGTGACGGCCTCGAACGGCGCCAAGTCGGGCACGGCCACCCTCGACGGTTCCGGCACCGGGTCGATCTGCCTGGCCCCGGGAACCAGTTGGGCGTTCGCCGTGTCGTCATCGACCGCGACGCAGAAGATCTCGGTCCCCGGCCAATCGATCACTCCGGTCACCAATCCGGTGACCACCAACACCCCGCCGGACAACACGGTCGCCTTCGCCGGCTACACCGTGACACCGCGGGTGGCGTTGCAGGCCGTGACCGGTCGGGTGGACAGCACCACCCGAGATGTCGGCGTCGTCATCACGGACGCCAACGGCACCCAGGTGTACTCGGGTACGGCGTCCGGGGTGGTGCCGGATGTGGCCGCGAGCGGCCAGATCCAGGCGGTCGACGGTAGCGCGACCGCGCCGCCGGTGATTCTCGGCACCTGCACCGGATGCACCTACCAGATGACGGCAACGCCGGCGGCGGGCGACGTATTCGACGCGGTCACCGGCCAGAGCCTGGTTCCGGCAACGGCTTCCACGTGGAAGGCGACTCTCCCGTACAACGCCGCCATGGTGACCGTGACGGTGAAGCACACCATCGTGACCTCGGCCGGACCGCCGGTGGTGACGTCCGATGTGGTGACCGACGGGGCGACGGTGACGGTGGACGTCAGCGGGATCACCGCGCCGAACACGGATTCGACCGGTGTGACGCTCTTCCAGGATGTGCCGGTCGGCTCGCACAAGTTCACCGCGACCTGGACCGACCAGGCGTCGTCGAAGACCTACACCGGCACCGCCACCAAGAAGCTGGTGGTCGGGACCAATGCGGTGACGGTGATCCAGACATCGCCCTAGGCCCGGTTGCCGGGCCGGGGTCAGAGCGGGAACGGTGGTTCGCCAGGGTCATGTCCTGGCGGATCGCCGGCCCGGCCGCGCCTACCGGTTCAGCAGAACCCCGACCCGCCGGATCGTCTCGCGGAGGTTGTCCTCACTGGTCAGGGCCAGTGCGTCGTCGACCGTGAGCCACCGCAGCTCGGCGCCGGGTTTCTCCGGACGCACGTCGTCGGGTGTCGACGTCGCCAGGACGAACCGGAGATCGGCATGTTCGTGCGGCCCGCTGTCACCCTTGGCCGCCACCGGGACGACCACGAGATGCACCAGGGCCGAGTCCGGCCACGGATGCAGATCCGGTAGACCGGTCTCCTCCCCGGCCTCCCGGAGGGCGACCGCCAGCGGGTCGATCTCACCCGGATCCCCGTGACCGCCGACCTGCAACCAGGCTTGTTGACGGGCATGCCAGCGCAGGAGGACCCGTTTCGTCGGCGGGTGGACGACCAGCGCGGAGCCGGTGACGTGCAGGGAAAGTGCCTGTGTCCATGGGTCTTCGACGGTACGGATCAGCGCCGAGGCCCGGTCCAGATCCGCCCGCTCGGCCGAATCCGCAGGGTGGTAGTTGCTGAGCAGTTCCAGGAGAGGGTCGGACGTCATGCCGGCCAGGGTAGCCACCACTCACGAACGATCACCAGCCACCGGCACCATCGCGCGATGTTCCGGCCGACACCACCGGTCCGCGACCGGCGACGGCCGCCCGGCGTGATCAAATGTCGGTACCACGACTCGGAGGATGCCCATGTTCGTCGTCATCATCGGTGAAAGCCAGGAACACGCCTTCTCCGCCCCGCGGGCCGTTGGCCCATTCGAAAGCTTCGACCTGGCGCAGGCTTTCGCTCTCACCCTGCAGGAGAAGTGGTCGGCGCAGGACGGTTCCCACGCGCCGACCGCCAGCGTGGTGCATCTGGAGGAGGCGCGAGCCGGCGTCGTCGTCGGCGAGCTGTAGCCCGTCAGTTCAGAGCGACCCACACCACGATCAGGGTGATGATCAACAAGCAGGCCGAGACCAGCAGGATCCACCACAGCGGGAAGTCGCGCCCCACCGGCACCGGCATGGGTTCGGGTTCGGGTGCGATGTAGACCGGTGGCGGCGGAGGCGCTTCCACCGGGTACATGGACAGCAGGCAGCGCACGCACGTCTGGGCGGTCGGTGAGTTGGGTTCGCCGCAGTGCGGACACATCACGGCCGCGGTGGCCGCACGGCCGACCGTTCCCGGCAGGCGGCGCAACGACGCGCCGGTCTCCTCCCCGGAGGCCAGGACCACCGTGGTACGCGCCCAGAACAGCGGGAAATCGCAGTTCCGGCAGAAATCCTCCGACTTTCGGCGCGCGGCGTCGACGGTCGCCATCTCCCCGCATTCCGGGCAGGTGACGAGGTCCCCGGCCGGGGCAACCCCGTTGGGGCCCAGCAGCAACGGCAGATCGAAGCCGGGAGACATCGGGGGTTGCGCGGCCGGCGACGGGTAACCGGACGTCGTGGGCGCCATCGTCATGGTCGGTGCACCGGATGGGTTCTGGTCCACGTAGGACCCGGCCTTGCGCAACGGACCCGGTCCCAGCCCCTGGCCGGCCGACGGCGCGCTGGCTCTGGTCGCCGATCCCCCGGCTCCAGCCGTGGTCCCGGACGGCCCGAGCGGTTCCGGGGTCGGAACGAAAGCCGAACTCGGAAAGGCCGGCCCTGGCGGCCCGACGGTCGGGGCGGTGAACGAACCGCCGGGGGGCGGCGTGCTGCCCGCCTCGCCGAGGATCGGCGAGACGCCGAGCGCCGGGGTCGGCGCCGCGGTCGGGACATACGGCATCACGTCGGGGTGCTCGATGGAAGTCGGCACCGGGGCGACCGGATGCACGCCGTGCGGGGCGGGCGGCGCCGGTGTGCCGCTGCGCACCGATTCCAGGTAGGCCCGATCGGCCTCGGCCCGTGCGGCCGCGTCCGAACGTCTGCTTCTCGCCATCTCGATCTACCCTTCAGCTCTTCGCGGCGTCTTGAGCCGTCGACAACACCCGACGGACGTCGACCCACAGCTCGGCCCGCACATGGGCCGGCACCTCGTCACGAACCATCGCCACGAACTCGTCCTCGGACAGATGTCCCGTCCCGTGCACGGTCATCCTGACCCATGCCACATCCCGCGGCGCGCCACCCTCGGCCCAGACCCCGCCGCCGTCGACGACCTCGGCGGGCCCGCCGGAGAGCATCTCCAGGTAGCCGCGGAGCCCGTCCACCGTGCCGCGACGGGCCAGCGCCTTGGCCGAGCTGGCCAGGATCACCCGCTGCAGCGGTTCGGGCAGGGACACGTCGATGTTGTCCACGCCGATCCAGCTGGCCAGATGACTGATCATCGGAACCGGCGTGACAGAGGCGTCCGGGACGTGCTGCACCAGGTCCGCGTCGTCCAGCAACTTGCTGCCGAGCTCCTGGAAAATCGACACGAACCGCACGAAGAAGTCGCTCTGCAGCATGCCGACCGGAAGCTGGTTGATCATCCACTGCGGATCACGTGGGGGCGGCCCGACGCGGGATTCGCGGCGCACCGACGGCAGTGCTCGGGTGACGTCCGAACCGGCCGCCTCGACCACATCGGTCGACTTCCCGAATGTCGGCACCGAGCTGACCCGCGGAACCAGCGCCGTCGGCGAACCCGGCGCGGCGGCTGCAGGATCCGGGCTCGCCGTCGGCGTCTCGTCCGGCGCGTTGTTCCCGGGTTCCAGCCAACCGCCGTCCGTCGGCCCGCTCACGGTGACTCTTCCCTGGCCGAAGTGATCCGGCGCGAGCCGGGAGCCGCCGGGCTCATCGCACGACCACCCGATGCGCGCCGGACAGGAAGAGCGAATGGGTGTCGAGCCGGATGACGTCGCGGCCGGCCCCGATCCGCTGCCCGGAACGCAGGTCGAATTCGAACAGCTGCACCTCGTCCACCCGGTCGACGCCTTCGACACTTTCGAGCAACTGGGCGATGGCGGCGGCATTGAGATCGGCGTCGAACAGCCAACCGCTGCCATCGGCCCCTCCGGCCAGCGGATGGATGTAGCGGGTGAGTTCGTTGACCGCCCGCTGGCGGACCAGGGCCAGCGGGCGACCGGCCGGCGCGTGCACCAGAGCGGCTACCGAAACCCCCTGGTAGTAGGGCGTTCCCACCTCGATGGCGGTCCCGACGATCCGGTGCGCGTCCAGGTGGTCGGTGATCCGTCGCATCAACGGGGCGGTGATCGCGAAGTCGTCGAGCTGATGGGTGCGGATATCGGTTCGTACCTGGGGCACGACCAGCATCCGGACCGGGCCGTGACCGTCGCCCGACGGCAGACAGCGCGCCCGCGCCACCTCGATGGAGGACTCCATCGTGAGCCGCTCGAAATCACCTGCGGTGACGGCCCGCTGACCGGTCCGGAGGGTGAGCGGACCGCGGGTCTTGGCCTCGCCGACCGTCTCCGCATCGACCCCGCCGACCGCTGGGCGAAGGTTCACCGATCCCGAGATGTAGGGCACCGCGGATCGCAGAACGGTCAACGTGCGGGCGCCGACGTTGCCCTGGGCGCCGCCACCGTGACGATAGGCGGTGACGGCGATCTCGGCTCCGTCACGGGGGATTCGGCCGTGCTGCCGGACGGAACCGTCGGGATACCGAACGCGTGGACCGAAGCGGACCACTCCGGAGGCCGAATCCCAGACGAAATGCGGGTCGGTCGACGTCGAACCGGAGAAGTCGTCGACCTCCGTCCATTCCGCGGTGCCGCCCGCGTCACTGACCCGGACCGTCTCCCCGTCCCGACGCGGAAGCACCGGCGGAAAGCTGACCCGGAATTCCTGGCCCGCGCTGCCGTCGGACCGTCCCAGGATCTCCAACCCGGCCTTCGATGAATGCTCGGCCTCCACCGTCGCCCCGAGCGCGGCCACCTGCAGCGAGTCCAGCTGCGGGGACGCCTGGTAGGTCGGCTGACCCGGCACCGGCGTCAACAGACGCACCCGCAGCCAGAAGGCCGGGGTGTCCCCGAGGGTCAGGAATTCGTGCTCCGGCGGGATCATCAACACGATCTCGCCGGCCCGGTTCAGTCCGCCCGTGCTGTCGGAGAACACGTCGACCGAGATCCAGGCCTCACCGTTCCAGACCTCCCAGGCCAACGGCGGGTTCCGCGGGTCGACACCGATGCCCTGCGCGTGGGCCTCGACCGAGAGACGAATCGCCATGCCCGCCAAGGACTCCGCGAATCCCAGCAGCAGGACGTTGCCCGGAGCGAGATTTCCCGACGCGTCGGTGGTGGTGAAGCAGGTGACCGACGCACCCTCGAACCGCAGGTCGTCGAACGCCGCCGTCATGCGTTCGGCTTTGGCGTCGGAGGTCAGCGCATTGACCAGCACCGGTGGCCGGATGGTCAATTCCTCGACCGTGGAGAACACGACCGAGTTGTCAGATCGATCGCCCGTGGTGGTGACCTGCAGACCGGCCGGCACGGTGACCGGGATGTCCTGCACCGCCGAGAGCCAGAATGTCACCTGGGCCTTGGCCACGGACGGCGGAAAGGGCTCGATGCCGACCAGGTTCAGGAAGTGCACGAAGAGCCGGTCCGGCACCTGGTTGACGCGGTACAGCACCATCTCGCTCATCCAGGCGAACAGTTCGATGAGCGCGACCCCCGGGTCGGAGACGTTGTGGTTCGTCCACTCCGGGGTGTAGCGGGGAATGAGCCGTTTGGCCTCGTCGACGATGTCCTGGAACGTGCGGTCGTCCAGGTTCGGGGCGGGAAGCACCATCAGCTCTCCTCATGCGGAATGACATAGAACGGATACACCAGGTTGCGGCGATCGTTGGTGGCCTTGACGCGGTAGGTCACGTTGATCACGATCAGCGCGTCGTCGTCTCCGTCCGGTCTCGGGTCGACCTGCTCGACGATCACCCGCGGTTCCCATTGGGCGAGCGCGTCCCGCACGGCCTGGGCCATCAACCCGAGCAGGTTCGGTGTCACCGGCTCGAACAGCAGATCCCAGATGCGGCAACCGAACTGCGGACGCATGAGCCGCTCCCCCGGCGCCGTCGCCAGCACAACGGCCATCGACCGGTCGAGGTCGGCCGGGCCGTCGGTGAGCCGGATGGAGCCAGTGTGGTCGACCTGCATCGGCCAGTAGAAGCCGCGACCGATGAACGATGCGTCGTGATGGGCCGGCTCGTGCGAGCCGAACGAAGGAAGCACGATCTCTTCCATCTCAGTGCACCTGCCTTCGGCGAGCGGAACGACGGGGAGTGGGACTCGGGCGAGCGGAGCGACGGGGGGTGGGACTCGGGCGAGCGGAGCGACGGGGTTTGCCGGGCATTCTCCCCATCAGTTCACCATGACCGGGTTGCCCTTGACGGTGGCCGGGCCGGAGGCCGACAGGTCAAGGGTCGCGTTGGCCTTCATCTCGACCATGGTGCCGCTGGTCGAGGCCTTGACCGAGGCCTTGGTGGTCACGTTCAAGCCGGAGATCTCCACGTCGGTATCGGCTTTGAGGGTGATCTTGCTGCCCTGGATGGTGATCGAACCGTCGTTCCCGATCTTGAACGAGGCCGAACCGGCCGTGATGGACAGGGGAATTCCGGCCGGCACGGTCGCGGCGAACTCCTTCTTGGACATCATCACCGAGGTGGCTCCGCCGGCCAGCGTCAGCGATATGTACTGCTTGTCGGGCGCGGCGCCGTCCCCGAATTCGACGGCGTGGCCGAGACGCGAGGTGATCTGGCGGCTGCCGACCTGACTTCCGTCCATGACGAACGCCGGCTGCGCGTCCTTGCCGTTGAACAGGGCGCCGATGATGACCGGCCGGCGCGGGTCGCCGTTCTCGAACCCGACGATCACCTCGTCGTTCACCTCCGGCATGAAGGTGACGCCCTTCTTGTTGCCGCCACCCACGCTGACCAGCCGGGCCCAGCCGCTGGAGAGCTGGTCGTCGATGCCGGGGAACTTGATCTTCACATCACCGGGCGAGCCCTCGGAGTTGCCGACCGCGGTGACCACTCCGACCACCAGACCGTCCCGTCGGAAACTGGATCGCTTGGGCGCGGTGAGCGTGTCGACCAGACCTGACGGGCGCCGATCGCCGGCCGTGAAACGGGTCTCGAATCCGCGCTCGGAATAGCTGTGCTCGACCTCGGTGACGAAGTACTGGCCGTTGGCCGGCCCGGCCCCGGCCACCGTCACGCTGCCGCCGATCTTGATCGCCGCGTTGGCCAGGGTGGTCCCGCGGGCCGTCACGGCCGATGACGCCCAGGCGGTCACCGACCGCTGGGCCATCGCGTCCGCCTCGGCCTGGTCGAACGGGCTCTGCGCCGACGTGGTGAGTTTCGCGGACGAGGCGAGTGACCCGACCGACGCGAAACCGGATACCAAGGTCGCCGTCGGCAGCACCGCGCCGTTGGCCGAACTGGCGGTACCGACCACGGGCTGCTTCGTCTTCGGGGCCCACCCGGTCACGGTGGTCGCCGCCGGGTGCAGGGCGCTCCCGCGGACGGAAAACTGGCGCAGTTGCTCGGCCACGGTCAGGGTCGGGCCGCTGCTGGCGATCGGTTTCTTGAATTTCAGGGTCTTGCCCTCGACCCACCAGTCGAAGCCGACGCGTTCGGCCAACTCGCTGACGAAGCCGAAGTCCGAATCGGCCTGCAGGGTGTAGTCGAACTGTCCCGACGTGGAGTCGGCCGAGGCGGACAGACCGTACTCACCGGCGATCTTGCTGATCATGTCCGCGTAGGTCATCTGGGTGTAGCTGCGGACCTTGTTGCCCAGGGTCATCCGGTACGACAGGTCGTCGGCGATCACGACCAGATCGGGAACTCCCTGGTCGAGTTGCAGATCGATGCCGGTCACCTCGCCGGTGAACAGGGACGTGCCACCGTCCATCTGGATCTCGACGGCGGTGCCGATCTTGAACGTGGCTCCGGCCGCGATGGCATAGCCGATGTCGTCGAAACGCAATGTGGCTCGTCCGGTCAGGCCCAGGCTCGTGCGGACCTTCACGCCGGTGAGCTGATCCAGCACCGTTGCCGCCAGGGCGGTCCCGTTGACCAGGATGTCCGGGGCGATCGCGCCCATCTTGGGGGCGGTCATGCCGACACCGGATCGGGCCGTACGCCGTTCAAGCCGTTGCTCTGCTTCACTTCTGCACCCTCGGAATCGACAACAGCGAGCCGCTGCGCAGCGCCAGCGGGTCGGAAATGCCGTTGGCGCTGGCGATCTGGCGCCAACGGGTCGAGTCGCCGTAGTACTTGGCCGAGATCCGGTCCAGCGTCTCCCCGGGCTGCACCCGATGCACCCGGTGCGGTTTGGGCGTGCCGGAAGTCGGGTTCTGCGGGCCGAAGGCCGCCGACTCCTGGTACTGGGTCAGGGTCAGCGAGATCTTGGCCCGCAACGGCACCCCGGTGGAGGAGAAGTACGTGAACTGCAGGTTGACGCTGGACACCACTGCCTTGAAGGAATGCAGACTGCCCCAGTGGAAGATCACGTACGGGGGCCGGGCGTTGTTGGACTGCGGGTCGGTCCCGGGCAGGGAGGCGTCCACGTCCATCAGCGCCAGCACCTTACCGGTGTAGGTGGTGACGGCCTGGCCGGTGTCGGTGGTGTCGAAGGTGAGCTGCAGCGTCATCGATCCCGAAGACGCGCCCTGGTAGTGCAACTGCGGAACCCCTTGCCCGGCCAGCGAATTGCCCGACCAGGTGTTGCTCCGCGACACCGAGAACTCGGCCGGATTGAACATGCAGGGAATCGTCTCGGCGGTACCCTCGATCTCCAGGAATGCCTTTTCGGTCAGTGCCATGTCAGCCTCCTGCTGCTGTTTGCCGCGCCCGTGGAACACATCGCTACATCACACCCGGAGTGAATCGGCGCCCGCGTCGGGACAGCTCGTCGGAGACGCGGTCCTCGATCCGCTCGACGATGATGTCCACCAGCTGATCCCATTCGCGCGGGGTCAGCGAGGCGGCGATCGAACCGGGTTTCTGTTCCGAGGACTCCGACGACTCATTCTCGGCCATGGGCCAATTCCCCTCTGCCACTCGGCGGATCGGAGCATTCGACGGATTGCTCGCGGCCAGCCCGGAACGCGCCCGCTCGAACAACGACGCCGGAACCTGGTCGACCAGACTGGCCGAGCGGCGGACAACGGCGCCGTTCGGCGACGGTTCCGGTCCCACACCCTGGGCCACTCCCGGCACCGGCGGCCCGGCCGACGCCGGGTTGAGGGTGAACGGCGGGGCCGGGGTCGCGCTGCGAGCGTCGACCGGGCTGCCGGTCGTCATCGGGGTCAGCCCGCGTGGTGCGCTGCGCGGCGGAGCGACACTCGGCCGCGACAGCAGGTTCCGGGTCGACGGCGTGACGATGCGGTCGGGTCGGGCCGGGAACCGTTTGACGGTCAGAGAACTGTGTGCGCCACCGATCGAATCGGGCCCGACGGCACCGGCCGGACCGGGCATTCCACCCGGACCACCGGAACGCCCGGAGCCGGACGCGGAGCCCGGGTCAGCGGGACCTCGGGCGCCCGGCCCGGCGAAACCGGTCGTCGCCGATCCAGCCGGAGCAGCGGTCGACCGCCGGACGATGGCCGCGGTGGCGGTGGCGGTGGCGGTGGCGGACGACGGTGCGGGGTCGTTGCTGCGCCGGACCGGCACGGCCGACGGGGCCACGGCTCCCGTCACCCGGGCCACCTGGATCGGACTGGAGATGCCGCCGGTGAACCACTTCGGCCCGGCCTGGCCGCTGGCGGCCCCGGGCGTCGGGTCGGTCGTCGGGAAGCGGCCGGTGCCGACCGGCCCGTAGCTGGTGCGCATCGACGTCGGTCCGGACGGCAGGAGCAACTCGGAGCGTCCGGTGGCGCTGACCCCGGCTCCCACCCGAGCGGCGGTGTGACGCGGTGACGTCATCGCCCCGGCTGCTCGCAGCAAACCGGTCGAGGTTGCCGCCGGTGCACCGGGGGCACCCGAGAGGCTCGATCCGACCCCAGCTCCGGCGCTCGATGCCGGTCCGATCCCGGCCCCGGTCGTGAAGGACGACCCAGCACCCGACGACATGTCGGCGCCCGCACCCGGCCCCGTCGATCGGCGGAGCCGGCCGCTCGATCGCTGCTCCGAGGCCAGGACCCCGACCTGCGACGGGGCACCGACTACGGCGAAGGTGTTGCCGCGCACCGGCAGTCCCGGCCGCACGCCGGCGACCTGCGCCGGTTGCGGCGCGGCCACGCTCCGCCGGAGATCTGTGTGACCAACCCGGTCGGCCGCGCGGGGACGCTCGGTGAATCGTCGAAGTCGCGGTCCGCCCACCAGTTCGCCGAGGGCGCCCGGCCGGGGCAGGCGGTGCCCCGAAGGGTTGATGGACCCGACGGTGCTGATCGTGTCACCGGACCAGTTCGAGGCCGCGTCCGAACGGGCCAGCGATCGCGTGGTCGCGAAGCGGCGCACCGGCGCTGCCCCGAGCGGCCGCGCCCGGCCGCCGGATCGGGCGGCTACATCCCGGTCGCCGGCCGACGACCGGGATCCATCGGGCGCGACCGGTGTTCCCCGATGGTCGATCGACGACCCCCCGGCGGGAAGCGTCGAGGCCGATGATGCCGGCCCGTTCGACGTCGCCGCCTGGTTCACGCCAGCGGTCGTGCCCGCGGTCGTCGCGGGCGAGGCAGCCGAGGTCGAAGCGGCCGAGGTCGAAGCAGTCGAAGTCGAAGCAGTCGAGGTCGAAGCAGTCGAGGTCGAGGCGGCCGCCCGCGACCCGACCGCGGCCGCGGGTCCGACGGGAGCCGCCGGCTCAGCGGCCGCATGGCGGCCGCCGCCAGCCTGCGAGATCGCCGAACTCCGCGGCGCGGCCGAGGAAGAAACGGCGGTCGGGAGCACACCGTCCGTCCGTCGCAGAAGCGGCGCGCCGGCCACCCCGGGACGGGTCAATGCCGGAGTGGCCCCGACGCGCACGTCCTGGCCGACGGCACCGGCCACGATGCCGCCGACGGGCGCCGCACCGCCCGACCAGGGCGCCGCCGGAGACCGGCGCAGGGTGAACACCTGTGACGCGCCGGGCAGCGTCGGGACTCGGGCCATCGAGTAGGGGTCGTCCCCGGGCTCGGCCGCCGCTCCCCGAGTCGGTCCGGCCATCGAACGCAGTACGACCGGTCCGCGGGTCATCCGTCGCACCGGACGGATGACCGGGCCGGCTCCGGTCGACGTCTCGCGCGAGTCGGACCCCAGGCCCGTCGGAGCCGGAGCGTCCGCACCCGGGGGGGCCGCGTTGGGGGCGCCGGTCCGATCAGCGGCGGCCGGGCCCGAGCCGGTTGCCGCGGAGGACACGCCGGGCGCGGCGGACGCCGCGCCGGGTGCCGTCGGGACGGAGCCGGGTGTCGTCGACGCCGAACCGGCGGCGTCATGGCCCGAACCCGGTGCCCCGGTAGCGTTCGTTGGGGCACCCGCCACCGGTGCCGGACCGCCGGACGGGACCGCGGCCGGCCAGGAACGGTTGGGCTGGGCGGCTGTGGCGGACCCGGTGGCCGCCGAGAAGTCGCCGGTAGCAGGCGGATTCGATCCTGTGCTCGACGTCGCCCGCCGGCCCGGCACGCTGTCCGCCGGACCCGGCGCCGCGTCGACCGTGCGGCCGGTCAGCATGGCCGGCGGACGCGCCGCGCCCGCCGCCGCTCCGGCCGTCCGGATGTCGACCGGGGCGCCGGCCGAGCGGCGCAGCTCCGGTGTCGCCTCGGGGCCCGGCAGCAGGTTGAGCGCTCGGGGGAGGTGACCCAGCGCCGAGCGGCGGATCGACCGGGCCAGCGGGGTGCCGGTGGCCGTCATCGCGGCCGCGGACCTCGGTCGAACCGCGGGCATCCCGGTGTCGGCAGCCGCCGCCGGCGATCCGGGCGACACGGAGTCGTCGATCCCGTCCGAGGAGACCGGAGACCGCGTCGGGCCGAAGCGCCGGGCCATCGCCTTGGCCATGGCCCGGGGGTCGGCCGCAAACAGCGAGGGGACTCCGCCCGCTGATCCCGATTCCGCCGAGCCACCCGGAATCGCCGGGGCCGGCACCGTGGAAGCCGTTGCGGCGGAGGGGGAATCGGCCGAACGTGGCGTCACCCCGGGTTCGGCGGCGGGATCAGTGGAGCGACGCACCGTCGTCCCGCTGCCGGCTGGCGTCACCGATACCGACGCACCCGACGAGTCGGATGTCGAAGACAGGGCGGACGAAGACGAGGCGGACCCGGCCGCAGACGCCGGAGCCGAGGCCACAGCAGGATCGGCAGAACGGGCAACCGCCACCGACTCCGCCGCGGAGACCGATCCCGTCGGCGCCGCTGAAACCATGGCCGTGGTGGGGTCCGGTGACGCATCTGGTGCCGCCGGGACGCGCACCGACGGAATCGGGGTCGATGCGGCGGGGCGCGCCCAGGACCGGCGCAAGCTGGACGCCGACGGCGTTGCGTCCGCCTGCGCCGCCCGGGTAGGTGCCGCCGCCCCGTTGACCATCGTCGAGGCCGCACCGGGCCGGGTGACGCTGGTGCCTGTCGCCGTACGACGCACCGAGTTCGAGTTCGCGGCCAGCCGGGCCGCGGCGCCCTCGACCGCCCGGCGACGGGCCACCCAGGCGAACGGCCCACGTGCCGGAGCCCCGCCCCGGGACCGGCCGCGCTCGGGGGCGGCCGAGCCGAACGCACCGGAACCGCCGCCCGTTGCCGGCGCACCGCCGGACGCGCGCCCGGTCGTGGTCGAACTGGTTGCACCGAGGGCGCTGCTCGAAGCACGGGGGACGGCGGCGGTGCGCCGGATTTCGCCATCCCCCACCGGCGTCCCCGGCGGGCCGACGGCTCCCCGACCCGTTGACCCGGACCCCGAACGTCCGGTCGCGCCGATCGTGGGTGGGGCCGCGCGCGGCGCCACCAGCTTCGTGGCCGCACCCGTCATCGGACCGGCCGCCTTGACGTCGGGCAAGCGGCGGACCGGGACGGTGCTACCCGTCATTCCGGCCGCCATTCCGCCCGGCACATGATTCTTCTCGGTCGGAACCGGTCCGGCCGCCCGGCGCAGGCCACGAGCGGGCACCGAGGCGGGCATCTGCTCCCCAGCTCCGCTCCAGCCCACCGGGACCCCACGAGCCGACGGCAGCGACGTGGTCCGGGCCTGGGACGACCGGCGAACCGTGACCGGTTCCGGCGCGGCCGGGTCGTCGGCCACGGGTGTCCACCATCGAGGCGGCCGGGTCATCTCCGGCACCTTCGACGGGCGGATCTCCCCCGGGCCGGCCAGCTGACGGCGCACCTGCGGTGCGTGGGCCAGGCCGGCGGTGAAACGGGCGGCGGCTACCGCAACGCTGCCGAGCGGGGCCGGCCGGGCCCGGCCGGGCGCGAACGGGCGGCCCCAGCGACGAGCCGCCAGCCGACCCAGACCGATGCGCGGCGATCCGGCTGCGGATACGCCGACGGACCCGGCGCCGATGTCATCGGCCGGGCCCTGGTTCTCGGGGTCGCTCACGCGGTGATCACCCCGTCACGTTGCTGGCCTTGAAGCCGTGATGCGCGACCTCGAGCTCCTCGCTGAGCAGAGTGTCGGACGACCCGTCGAAGTCGGGTCCCTTCCACCGGACCGGGAACACGGCGGCCAAAGACCAGGAGCGGAGTCGTTTGCCATCGGACGAGAGCGCGGTGATTGCCCCGGTCTTGCGGGTCACCTTGTTGTCGTTGGCCGCGAAGCCTTCGCCCGACGTCTTGTTCATCCAGTCGAACAGCGCATCGGACTGGGTCAGTCCGCGGCTGAAGACGATGTTCGGCCACTGCAGGCGGCCCGGAAGGTGGTGCGTGTACCCGTTCTGGCCCCCTTCGGTGATGTCCTCGGTCTGGGACGACACGGCGAGACCGCGCACCGAGGCGAACAGGCCGATCTCGATCCCGTCCACCTCGAACAGAAAACGGGACGCCAAAGCGGCCTCGGTGCCGAGCAACCGGGCCGATTCAGGCGAACTCACGGACAGCCTCCCAAGCGCGTTCATTCAGTCCCGCAACCGCACGGACCATGCGGACTCGGTCCATGTGTTCCAGGTCGAGCAGATCGTCCAGCGGCCAGTGCAGGTGATAGGCCAGATAGGCGATCTCCTGCCACAGCGCGTCGACCGGGTACCTCAGCACAGCATTTCCCCCACCGACGGTGTGACAACCACCGTCATTGCCCCGCCACCCGCCGTCCGGACGTCGCCCATGGTCCTCACGGTTACATCAGACCTGACTGCGCGGGATTTCCTCGACGCGTGCCCGCCGGGGAGCGGCGGCCGGTTCGGGGGACGACTCGGCGCCGTTGGATCCCGATTCGGCCACGGCCGCCGGAGCGGCCGGGGCCGGGGCACCGGTCAGCGGGGCCGACGAGGCCTGCGCCGCCAGCAGCGCCTCGTACTCCTCCTGGTTGCCGAAGTTGATCACACCGTAGAAGTCCTGGAGGAACGCCAGGTCCGCCGCGAACAGGCCTTCGATCTCGTGCGGGGTGACCATGTCCAGATCACCGAGGCTCCGCACCACCCGGGCCAGGATCAGCACCGTGAGTCGCGGGTCGTCCGGACCGGTGACGGTCGGATCGCGCAGCGGCTCCAACTCGTCGCGCGCCGTCGCCAGCCGCATCACGCCAGTACGGTGCACCCCGCCGTGGTTGTCGACATAGCCCCGCGGCAGGGTGAACTCGTACTGGGTCTTCAAGCTCACTTGATGCGCTCGAGCTTCTCGATCGTCAGAGTGATGGTCTCCTTCACCGGGTCATTGGAGTCGACGGAGAGACCATCGGTGCTGATCTTGCTCGGCCAGCCGTTCATGAAGTTGAACCGGGCGATCTCGGTGTGGGTCGAGTCGTACAGCACGACGGAGCCGTTCTTGCGCTGGTTGGTCCGGTCGGTCAGGGAGATGCCCTTGCCCATGATGCCGTTGAACCACTCCCACAGCTTGTCGGCGGTCGAGTCCGCGACGGCCATGCGGGTCAGACTGAGATCGGGGGCCTTGTTCCGGCCGGCGAGCGTCTTGACGACCTGGCTCTTTCCGTCCTTGCCGACCTGCTGCGTGGTGGCCACCTCCATCTCGATGTCGAGACCGGAGACACCGGACAGGCTGGTCATCACCTCGCCGTCGATTTCCAGGAAGAAGTTCTGCGCGATCAGGGGGTCTTTGCTGATCAGGTCATTGGGCATTGATGTGCGCTCCTCGGCTGATGCGGATCAGTGAATTACTGCGGGCGGGGCGGAAATCCGGGTGCAGGACAAATCTACTGCGATGCCGGCAACTCGTGTGTCGTGCCGGCGCCGGCCGGCGTTACCTGATCGGTCCCGCCGGCCGGCACTGGGCAAAATCAAGGGCGATTCTCAGCTGGTCTGCTTGTGCTGCGCGATGCGGAAGACGACGAATTCGGCCGGCTTCACCGGGGCGATGCCGACCTCGACGATCAGCAGACCCTGGTCGATCGACTCCGGCGGGTTCGTCTCGGCATCGCACTTGACGTAGAAGGCCTGGTCGGCCGAGGCACCGAACAATGCGCCGGCACTCCAGAGCCCGCGCAGGAATCCGGTCAGCGTGCGCTTGATGCCTTCCCACAGCGCCATGTCGTTCGGCTCGAAGACCGCCCACTGGGTGCCCTCGGCGATGGTCGCCTCGACCATGTTGAACAGGCGACGCACGTTGATGTAGCGCCAGTCGGTGTCGCTGGCCAGAGTGCGGGCGCCCCAGATGCGGATGCCGCGGGTTCCGAACGGCCGGATGCAGTTGATACCAATCGGGTTCAGCACCGCCTGCTCGTTCTGCGTGACGCCGTACTCGACGTCCAGGCAACCGCGGATGGTGTCGTTGGCCGGAGCCTTCCAGACGCCGCGGGTCTCGTCGGTGCGGGCCCAGACACCGGCGATGTGGCCGCTCGGCGGGATCAGGACCTCCGCGTCGCCGTTGGTGCCGATCGGGTTCTCGACCTTGATCCACGGGTAGTACAGCGCCGCGTAGGCCGAGTCGTACATGGCGACGCCGCTGCGCCATTCCTTGATCTGCTGCGGGCTCATTCCGGGAGGCGCGTCGAGCAGGGCCATCCGGTTGCCGTTGAGTTCGCAGTGGGTGATCAGCGAGGTCTGGACGGCCTTCCAGAGACCGAGATCCACGCTGCCGTCGGCCTTCGTGGCCGCCGTGATCAGGTCGGGAACGACCACGATGGTGACGTCCTCGGCCACGGCGAGACCGTTGATGCCGGTCCGGGAGGACTCGGAACCGGCGAACTTGCGGCCGGTGACGGCGACCGGCGTGGTCGCGGCCTTCTCCAGCTCGTACAGGCCCGGCTTGAGGACCTCGATCTGGCTGGACAGATCGGTCTTGGCGTCCAGCAGCACCTCCACCTTCACCTTGGTCGAGGTGGCGTTGATGACGGTGGCGACGTTGCGGTCGCCCTTGCCCAGACCCAGGTTCTCGTAGGACTCGACGACGACCCCGTTGCTGAGCAGGTCGATGTTGAACGGGCTCGGACCTTCTTCGTCGGTGTCGGCGCTGGTGACCTGGACCGTGATGTCCGCGTCCGGCTCCAGGCTCTCGAAGGCCAGCGGGAGGCCGAGCGCACGATCGGCCGCCGGAAGTTCCTTGCGCGACGGCTGACCCGACGGGGCGGTGTTGGGCACGCGGACGATGTAGGCCAGGGCGCCGCCGTTGGCGAAGTAGCCGTAGACCGAGAGCGGGAGGACCGCGCCGGCGACGAAGCTGCCGTACAGACCCTCGAACTGCGACCAGCTGGTCACCAGGCGAGGCGCTAGGCCCTCGGGATCGGCCGGGTCGTCGGTCGGCGCCTTCTCGGTGAAGCCGACGAACGCGGCGATCGCGGTCGGCGCGGCTGAGAGCACCTTCTGCGATGAGACGACTTCTTCGACGTAGACACCTGGTGCGGCATACGTGGGCATTCCCACTCCTGTCAATGGGTTTGCGGCGTAGGCAGCGAATCTGCTTCACGCCGAGGTGGATGGCCGAAACACGACTGTGGGAACGAGGCGAATCCGCTTGCCGCCTAGACGATCTGCTCGCCACTGGAGGCCTTCGGTCCCGCCGGTCGGCGATCGCGTTCGAGTCAAACTATGACATCGAATATGGCTTTGCAGAACGAAAGTCCCCCCAATGCCAAATCGAGCTCCAGACCAGGGTTCGGGCCACCTGTTCGCGCCATCGGTCGTGGCAGGCGATCACCTGTCAGAGTGGACGGATCGACCACATAGGTACACAGCGTTACGGACGGATGCGACATACCGGACACCGTCCGGATCAGCCGGCCATGGTCTTCATGGCGCCCGGCATACCGATGTTGATGACGCCTCCGAACACGCAGTTGCACATGGCGCCGGCCACGAGCGCCGGCTGCCCGGCGAACAACGTCAACGGCGCCATCGGCGTCCATGGAGCGGGAACCGCTGGGACACAAGGCATCGGCGTCAGCACACCGAGAGCCGCCGCAGTGGCCGCGGCGACCGTCGGATTCGACAGGGACATGCACATCCCGAACGGGGCGATGTTCACCATCGGCGCGATGTCCATGATCGTTGCGACCGGCCGCCCTTCGACCAGGGCCCGCGGCACCACGACGTTCAACGTGCTGGGCGCCATGCCGAAGGTGCAGCTGATCATGGCCCCGGAGACCACAACCGGATTACCCATGGCGAGTCGACATCTGCCGTTCAGTCACAGTTTCGAACCTTTCACGGTGGTGGTGAGGGGCTTTCCGGTGGTGGTGACAAAGCACAGGATCGTCCGATCCTTGCCCGACTCCCAGCTGCGGGCCGACGGCAACAGGTAGGTGAAGAACAGCGAGGAATCCAGGTAGGAGACGCCCACATAGCTGGTGAACGCCTGCGCGCAAGCGCCTTTCGCGAAGGAGACGAGCGGGTCGGCCCCTGGATACACCGAGCTGTCGGCGCCGGCCGGGGCGACGTAGGCCGGCTCGGCGTACGCCTCCTGGGTGTGCGGAGTCGTACACGGGACCGCCGACAGGTCCGACAGGTCGGTGACCGGTTTGGCCGGCGGGTTGAAGCACTGGCCGACGACCACCTTGAACACCGAGACGGAGCTGGCGGCATCGGTCTTCTTGCCACCGAACAGGCTCGAGACCCAACCACATCCGGACACCAGGAACAGGACCAGACACAGGGCGAGGATGCGGGACGCCGGCGCGGCGCCGGGTCGTCGCCAGGGGGGAATCGATCGCGACAACGCCGTCGGGTGCGCCCGTCGGGTCGTCGGTGCGGTCATCGTCCGGTCCCTTTCACGCGTCTTCTCACGGCGCGACATTTCGCCACCACGGGTGGCCCCGTCAGAGTAAACCGCGCCACCTAATTCAGCGTCACAGGGCTGGCTACGACAACTGACGACGAATGTCCATTTCGCACACGAACGAGTCAACTCGTTCACGCGGAATCGCAAATTCTGACCCAGAGTGATATCCGCTCGCACCTATTCACCGGATTCAGCTCATTCGGGCCGCCCGTCACCCGGAAAGCGGGATGCCGAGGCTAGAGGTGGAGGAACGGCTGTCCCGGATGGACCAGTCATGACGGCCGGCCGCCCGACCGGTCCGCTTCGGCGTTGCTCCACCGGGTCGGAGGAGGCAGGCCCCCACCGAAGACATGACCCCTGACCTGCAGCCGACCGGCCTCCGGTGAGGCATCATTGGTCTGCGAAGCACCGCAGAAACCTGGAGAGGCGACCATGACCACCGACAGCCGTCCGCGGACCACCGAGAGTCGTCCGCGCCTCGGCGCACTCGCGTTCGCCGAGCGTGCCCGCCGGATCGCCGGGCACCAATCCCCCGAAGCCGCCCTCGAGCAGATCGTCGCCTTGGCCCTCGAGAGCGTGGACTGCGAGTACGCCAGCATCACTCTGGTCCACAACGACGGTGCACTGGAGACGGTGGCCAGCTCACACCCGGTGGTCGATCAGGCCGACGCCCTGCAGTACGAGCTGTCCGAGGGGCCGTGTCTCACGGCAGCGGAGACGAACGGCGTGTACCTCATCCCCGAGACGGCCACCGACCCCCGCTGGCCCAACTGGGGCCCCCGCGCGGCCGAACTCGGTCTGCACAGCATCTTGAGCATCCACCTGTTCACCGACCGGCAGGTGCTCGGGGCCCTCAACCTCTATGCTCGCCCGTCGTACCAGTACAGCGAGGACGACATCGAGGCGGCGCAGGTGGTCGCCGCCCACGCGTCGGTCGGCCTCGCCCGCTCCCGCAGCGAGCAGAACCTGTGGCGCGCGGTGGACTCGCGGCACGTGATCGGGCAGGCCCAGGGGGTGCTGATCGAGCGGTTCTCCCTCCAGCCCGAACAGGCCTTCTCGGTCCTCAAGAGGTACTCGCAGCAGCACAACATCAAGCTGCACGAGGTGGCCGTCATCCTGCTCCGGACCGGCTCGCTCCCCGGCGACGGGGCCGAGACCGAGCCGGTGTCCTGAGGTTGCCGCCGTCGGCTCGTCGCACACAGGAGCGCCAGTGACCGGGACCCGCACGCTCGTGCTGCTCCGCCACGCCAAGTCCGGTTATCCGGGCGGGGTCCGCGACCACGAGCGGCCGCTGGCCGACCGGGGACGCCGGGAGGGCGCCCTGGCCGGGGAATGGATGCGGGCGCACCTCCCGCCGATCGACGAGATTCTGTGCTCGACGGCGACCCGCACCCGACAGACCGTCGAGGTGGCCGGGCTGACGGCACCGATCCGCTTGTCGGACCAGATCTACGAGGCCTCGCCCGACCAGGTGCTCGGCGAGATCGCCGCCACCGACCCGTCCGTCAGCACCCTGGTCGTGGTGGGCCACGCGCCCGGGCTGCCCGCGCTGGCCGCGGACCTGGCCGGACCGCGCAGTGACGCGGATGCCCTCGACCGGATGTCGACCCGGTTCCCCACCGCGGCGGTGGCGGTCTTCGAGGTCGACACCGCGTGGGCCGAGCTGGGCTGGCAGGACGGGCGGCTGGCCCAGTTCCACATCCCGCGCGGATGACGTCGCCGTTCCCGCACCTGCGGTCCGACTTCGAGTTCGGGGTCACCACCTCGGCGCTGGGGATCGAGGGCGGCGCCGATCGGGAGGGACGCACCCCGTCCGTGTGGGATGCCGTTGCGGCCGCCCCCGGGCGGATCGTCGACGGCACGACCGGCGCCGATGCCGTCGACCACCACACCCGGTACGGGCCGGACATCGATCTGCTGGCCCGGCTGGGCGCTCAGTCCTATCGGTTCTCGGTGTCGTGGTCCCGGGTCCAACCCGGCGGCGTCGGCCCGCCGAACCCGGCCGGGCTCGCCTTCTACGACCGGCTTCTCGACCGCCTGCTGGAAGCCGGGGTCGACCCGTGGGTGACGCTGTACCACTGGGATCTGCCGGTCGAGCTGATGATGCAGGGCGGGTGGCTCGACCGTGACACCGCAGACCGTCTGGGCGACCTGGCGGTTGTCGTGGCCGATCGCCTGGGCGATCGCGTCCGGCGGTGGACCACGATGGCCGATCCCGTGCTGCACATGGGTTACGGCCATGCGGTCGGCGTGGACCCCCCGGGCCTGACCTTGCTGGGCGAAGCGATCGTGGTCACCCATCACCTGCTCCTGGGCCACGCGCGGGTCCGGGCCGTACTGGCCGGCGGCGGGCACCAGGTCGGCATCGCCAATCACCACACGCTGGTCGGGTCCGCTTCGGACACGCCGGCCGACCGCACCGCCGCCGCCCTGTACGACAGCTATCACAACCGTCAGTTCACCGACCCGATCCTGATCGGCCGGTATCCGCGGCTGCTGCAGAACCTGCTGGACCGACAGGACGGCCTGGTGCAGGACGGCGACCTGGCGGCCATATCGGCGCCGCTCGACTTCTACGGCGTCGACTACTTCCACCCGACCACGGTCGCCGCCGCACCCGAGAACAACTCGATCCCGTTCGCCATCATCCCCACCCCCGACCGGCCGGTCACCGATTTCGATGCCCCGGTGGAGCCGGCTGCGCTGACCGCCGTACTGGTCGAACTGACCCGCCGGTACCCGCGGCTCCCGCCCTTGTTCGTGACCGAGAACGGGGCGGCCTACGACGATCGTCCGGGCGAGCCGGACACGGCCCGCATCGAGTATCTCCGGGCACACCTCGCGGCCGTCGACGACGCGGTCGCCGCCGGGGCCGACGTCCGGGGCTATTTCCATCGCGGCCTGACCGACGCCTGGGAGGGCACCGAGGGGTACACCCGGCAGTTCGGTCTGGTGGCGATCGACCCGATCACCGGGGAGCGCACCCCCCGCGCCTCGTACGAGGCATTCCGTGCGTCGATCGCCGGCCACCGGGGCCCGCCGCCGGGGTGAGCCGGGACCGGGGCGGACGACTCCCCTCGGATCCGGCGGAATCACCACCCCGGGCGCGCGATCGAGACGTACCGTACGTCCATGACCAGAATGTCCCGGTGGGTCGCGTCGGCCCTGCTCGCCACGCTGGTCACGGCCTGCTCGACGACGGCCGGCGGGACCGCCGTCACCGGGACGGCCCCCGTCGTCGCGTCGAGCTCGGCCGGGGCTCGCCCGATGCCGCCGGCCAGCGTCCCGATCAGCAGCGCGGCACCGAACACCGGGCCGGCCAGCAGCGTGGCCCCGATGAGCGTCGGCCCGGTCAGCTCGACCGCCGCACCGGCCGGCACCACCGTGGTGACCGTGACGGCCTCGACCACCGCCACCCCGACCCCGACCCCGACCCCGACCGTCACCCACCGCGCGACCCCGACCGCCAGCCCGACCAAGACCACACCGACCAGCCACTCCAGCACCGCGGGGTCGAGTTCGTCTCCGATGTGTCCCGGGGTATCGGCCTCGAACGTCAACGCGATTGTCAGCTGCCTGAAGGCCTCAGTCTCGGACTACTGGTCGGGGCAGCTGAATCAGGTCGTCGACCAGGATGTGATCGTCGATCCCAGCACGTCGCAGGTGCCCTCGGCCTGCCGATCGGCGCTGACCGCCGCCCCGGCCTTCACCTGCCAGGTCAACGACACCGTGTACATCAACCAGAGCTTCCTCGACCTGGTGATCCACGAGTTCGGCACGGCCGACATCCCATACGCGCTGGCGTCGGTCGTCTCCCACGAGATCGGCCATGTGGTGCAGGCGGCCGTGAAGCAGCCCGGCTATGACGAGGCCGGCACGTCAGACGCCATCTCGCAGCGGATCGAGCAGCAGGCCGACTGCCTGTCCGGCGTGTGGGCCCACTCGCAGGCGACCAAGAACAAGGGCTTCGACACCAAGGCGTTCCAGACGGTGTCCAAGCAACTGATCACCGACATCAGCAGCAACCCCGAGGTCGCCACCCACGGCACCCCCGACCAGCGGGCCGCGGCCATCCTGCGCGGCCTGTCGAGCGGCACCCCGCAGGGCTGCCAGCTGGCGACGTTCTCCTGAGCGGTGCCGACGCCGGCGAACGTGGAGGAGGTGGAAACGACCGGCCGATCGAGAGCCGCCTGCGGGGACGCCCGGTGGGACCGTCAGCCGGCCAACGCTGACGTCAGGGCGGCGTGCAGGGACGGGCCGGCGACCAGCCAGCCGGTGGTGGCGTCGGTGAGCCGGGTCGCCGTCATCAGCGCACCGGCCTCGGTTGCGATCAGCCCGCCTGCGGCGACATCCCAGTGCTGCACGCCCTCCTCCCAGTACGCGTCCAGTCGTCCGGCCGCCAGTTCGCAGAGGTTGAGCGCCGCCGAGCCCATCCGACGGATGTCGCGGATCTGCGGCAGCAGCCGGGCCACGATCGCCCCCTGCAGCGCCCGCCTCGACGGTGAGTAGCCGAAACCCGTTGCCAGCAGCGAACGATCCAGCGACACCGGTTCGTTGACCCGGAGCCGCCGCCCGTCCACGAAGGCGCCGCCACCCCTGACCGCCGTGTACATCCGCTTCTGCACCGGGTCGTACACCGCGCCGACCAACCCGCCCTCAGCGTCCTCCGCGGCGATGCTCACCGAGAAGTTGTCCAGCTCGTACAGGTAGTTGACGGTGCCGTCCAGCGGGTCGATCACCCAGGTGACCCCGGACGATGACGCGCGGGACGCACCCTCCTCGCCGATCAACCCGTCGTCCGGGCGTTCGGCCGAGAGCATCTGCACGATCAGCGCCTCGGACGCCCGGTCGGCGTCCGAGACCGGGTCGGTGGCCGAGGATTTGGTGTCCAGCCCCTCGACGTTGCCGTACCGCGACAGCAGTTCGGCGCCGGCCGCCCGGGCGGCGCGTACGGCGAGATCGAGCAGGACGGACGGATCAGCAGCGGTCATGCCCGTCATCCTCCCCGAGAACACGACGACGCCCGCAACCGGACTGGTTGCGGGCGTCGCCGACGACGAGACGGTCAGGCCGTGGCCAGCACCGGGCTCGGAGCGATGGTCACATCCACCGTCACCCCCGGCTGCAGGGCAACCGTTTCCCCGACCGACATCTGGGCCAGCAGGATGGTGCCGTCAACCAGCCGCGCCTGGACCCGGCCGTGGGCCCCGAGGAAGCTGGTGCTCAGCACGGTGGCGGTGGCCAGCCCGTTCCCGGCCGGGTTCGGGACGAACCGCACGGCCTCGGGCCGCACCAACGCCTCGACCGGACCGGACGTGGGGGAACCGGGCAGCAGCGGGACATTGCTTCCCAGCACCGAAGCCACGGCGCCGGATGCGATTCCGTGCACCTTGTTGGTCAAACCGATGAATCCGGCGACGAACGCGGTGGTCGGGGCCGAGTAGATGACGTCCGGCTTGTCGATCTGCTCGATCTTCCCGGCCCGCATCACCCCGACCCGGTCGGCCACGGCCAGCGCCTCCTCCTGGTCGTGGGTGACGAACAGCGTCGTCGTGCCGACCTCGAGCTGGATGCGCCGGATCTCGTCCCGGAGCTGGACGCGGACCTTGGCGTCCAGCGCCGACAGCGGCTCGTCGAGCAGGAGCACCTTGGGCTGGATGGCCAACGCCCGGGCCAGCGCGACGCGCTGCTGCTGTCCGCCCGACATCTGGTGGGCGTAGCGATCGGCGTGGTTGTCCAGGCCGACCAGCTCCAGGTACTCGACGGCCCGCTTGTTGCGGGTTGCCGAGTCCTGTCCACGCAGCTGCAGACCGAACGCGACGTTGTCGCGGGCCGTCATGTGCGGGAACAGCGAGTAGGCCTGGAACACCATGCCCATGTCACGCTTGGCGGTCGAGACGCTGGAGATGTCCTTGCCGCCCACCACGACCTGCCCGGCGTCGGCATCCTCGAGGCCGGCGAGCACCCGCAGCGCAGTGGTCTTGCCGCAGCCGGACGGCCCCAGCAGGACCACCAACTCGCCCGGCGTCATGTCAAGGCTCATGCCGTTGAGGGCATGAACATCGCCGAACGAACGGCGCAGGTTCCGCAGTTCGACCCGGACTCCGGCCCGAGCCGGCGCTACCGTCGTTGTCATGCTTGATCCCCAATCCCGGGAACTCGATCGATCGTGGTCATAGGGCCTGAGCGCTGCTGGGCGTCGGAACCGGACGCAGGTCACCCCGCACGCCCGTGGCCAGCACGCCGCCGCTCCCGTTCTTCCCGCGGGAGCGACGATTCCCACGGTTGCCGATGAAGCTGAATCCGAACATCAGGACAAAGCCGAGGACGAGGGACACGAGCGACAGCACAGCGGTCAACTTGGGATCGGCGCCCGCGCTGTTGCCGAGCGCACCGAGGGCGACGGCGAAGTTGTTCTTCAGCAGCAGCGAGGCGACGGTGAACTCGCCGAGGACCAGCGCCACCGTCAGGAACGACGCCCCGATCACGCCGGCCTTGATGTTGGGCAGCACGATCTTCCACATCACCTTGCCCCACGAGCAGCCCAGGCTGCGGGCCGCCTCCGACAGCGTTCGCACATCGATCGCCGACAGACCGGAATCGATGGCGCGGTAGGCATAGGGCAGGGCCAGGATCACGTAGGCGAAGCAGAGCCAGATCGAGCCGGTGGACAGGACCTTGCCGATCACTCGGTAGACCGGGGCCAGACCCACCACGAGCACGATGGCCGGAATGGTCAACGGCAGCAGGCAGACGAATTCCACCAGTTTCTGGGCCTCCGGCACCCGGAGACGGATCCAGGTCATGGTCGGCACCAGCAGCAGGACGGTGAGAACGACCGTCACCAGGCAGAGCAGCAGGGTGATCCAGAAACCGTCGACCAGATCCGGCGCCGCCGCCCGCAATTCGGACGCGTGGAAGAGCGTTCCCCACGTCGACCAGGTGCGGGTGCCGTTGAACTTGCGGGTAGAGAAATCGAGCAGACCGACCAGCGGGAGGAGGAAGAACCCGAGAACGATCAGAACGATAATCCAACGGCTGATGGCCTGCTTCCGGCGGAATGCCGCCCGGATTTTGCGCGGGGCCTTTCCGGCCGGGACGCCAACGGCGGTGTCTTCCTTGGCCAGAGTCATCTCAGCCATCGTGAAGCCCTCCTCTGCACCCGATAGTAGATCCACATGAGAATTGCGACCACGACCACCATCAGCAAGGCCAACGACTTCGCGAGATTCGCGTTGCCCGAGCCGGTCTCGGAAATCAGCGCGTGTCGGATCTGCAGAGGAAGGATTGGATCAGTGGTACCGATCAGCGCGGCCGCGGTGGCGAACGAGGAAAAGGCATTGGTGAACAACAGCAACAAGGACCCCAGAAAGGCGGGAGCCAGCAATGGGCCGGCCACCCGACGCCAGAAGACCCAGGTCGAACCGCCGAGCGATTCGGTGGCCTCCCGCCACTGCGGACGGATGCCGTCCACCGCGGGCAGGAAGATGATGATCATCAACGGAATCTGGAAATACGAGTACACGAGCGTCAGACCGGGCAGGCTGGGCAACCAGTTCGGGTCGATCGTGTAGTTGAGTTCCGCCTGCAGGAAACGTCCGACGATCCCGGTGCGGCCGACCGTGAAGATGAACGCGAAGGCCAGCATGACCCCACCGAACTGGGCCAGCACGGACGACGCGGAGGTCATGACGCGACGCAGCATGCCCTTGGGGTTGCCGGTGGAGATCACATAGGCGGCCGCGCCGCCGACGACCGCCCCGATCAGGGCCGAGTAGAGCGAAAGTTGGAGCGACTCACCCAATGCCGACAGGATCGGGGACGTGTTGATCGCCCTGATGTTCTGCAGCGTGAAGCCGCCGGTATCGGTTTGGAACGCCCCGACGATGACGATGACCGTCGGGACCATCAGGAACAAGATCGTATAGACGAAGAACGGGGCGACGCCCAGTCTCGGGCCCACCCGCTGGAGCAGGCCCCCACCAGAGGTGGGAGCCTGCTCCGTCTGCGCCGTGGTGACGGTCACGATCGACCGCAGGAGCGCTGGGTGATCACGGTGACGGCCGGGATCAGCCGACGGCCTTGGCCCAGTTGGCGGCCAAGTACTTGTTCGCGGCGGTGTTCTGCTCGGGCGTCATCGACTGGATGTCGCCGGTGATGGCCGGGAGGTTCTTCGCCGCCGCGGCGTCGAGGGTTCCGGCCGTCTTCATGGCGTTGTAGAGAATCGGCAGTGCGCCGCCCTTCATCCAGAAGTTCTGCGCCTCGGCCGAGTACAGGTACTCCTCCCACAACCGAGCCGCGGCCGGGTGGGGGGCGTCCTTGTTGATGGCCTGGTTGTAGTACGAGGTCAGCGTGACGCCCTTGGGGGTGAACGTCTTCCAGGTCAGGCCGGCCTTGGCTCCGGCCTGGGTGATGGCCAGCTGGTTGTAGGACCAGTCGAAGACGACGCCGATGGAACCGGCGGCGACCGCCTGCGACGAGGACTTGGTCGAGGAGAGGGTGCCGGCCGCCTTGAGCGACTTGAAGTAGTCGACGCCCTTGGAGATGTCGGACAGCGAGCCACCGTTGGCCAGCGAGGCCATCATGACGGCCTGCAGCGGGGAGTTGGCCTGTGTCGGGTCGCCGTTGAGGGCAACGAGGCCCTTGAGCTTCGGGTTGGTCAGATCGGCCAGCGAGGTCAGTTCGCCCGTCAGGTCGGCGTTGTAGCCGACCGACATGACGCCGGTGTAGTCGTTCACCCAGAGTCCGGTGGACTCCTTGTTCGCGGCCGGGATGTCCTTCCAGGCAGCAACCTGGTACGGGGCGAAGTACTGGGTGCTGGCCAACGCGACGGCCGAACCGACGTCGAAGACATCCGGTGCCTGGTCGGTGCCCTTGGCCGTCTGGGCGGCCGAGATCTCCTGGGCACTCGAGGCATCCGGCAGCAGCGAGGTCAGCTTGATCCCCGGGTACTTCTTCTGGAAACCGGCGATGATGTCGGCGTAGTCGGCCCAGTCCGGCGGCAGGGCGATGACGTTGAGGGCGCCTTCCTTGTTGGCCGCGGCGACCAGCGCGTCCATGCCACCGAGAGCGGCGGCAGAGGTTGCCTTGGAGGCGTCGGAGGTGCTGCCGCCGGCCGGGGCCGACGAGCTGCCGGAGGCAGCCGGGGCGCTGGACGAACCGGCGGGCGCGCTGGACGCGGCCGCGCTGGAACCGGAAGCGGCCGGAGCGGAGGCACTGGAAGCGGCAGGAGAAGCGCTGGTGGCGGGGCTGGACGAGCTCTTGGATCCACAGGCGCTGACCACAAGGGCCAGCACGGCGAGTCCGGCGATGGCGCCGGACTTGCTCAGTGCACTACGGGAAGTCACTACTCGCACTTCATCCTCCTGATGACATTGGGAACCTGCGGAGCGTCACGCTCGAAAGTGACGAGTTCGCGTTGCACAGGGGTCCGCTCGGTGAACTGATCCAGAACGTAGCAAGGGGAACCCCCTGTGGGAATGCCGTGCATGTTTCGATTACGCAACTCGTTGCACCATGCGCAACCACTTTGCCCCATTTTTCCCCCATTTCGGAGGTTTCAGCGTGGAATCGCGACTGATTCGGTTCGGACCCACGCTTCACGCGGTGCCCCCGGCACGCACCGGAGCGCCCGACCGGGGTCCGTTCGACCGGCCGTAGGCTGCGCCCCATGGATCTCCGCATCTTCACCGAACCTCAGCAGGGTGCGTCGCACGCCGACCTGCTGGCCGTAGCGCAGGCCACCCGTGCCGGCGGTTTCAGTGCCTTCTTCCGCTCCGACCACATCCTGGCCATGGGAGCGGGTGACGGGCTGCCCGGCCCGTCCGATTCGATGGTCAGCCTCGGTGCCCTGGCCTCGTCGGTACCGGACATCCGATTCGGCACGCTGGTCACCGCAGCCACTTTCCGTCACCCGTCCATGCTGGCCATCGCCGCCGCGACCATCGACGACATTTCTGGCGGACGCCTCGACCTCGGCCTCGGAGCCGGCTGGTACGAAGCGGAACACCGGGCCTACGGCGTGGAATTCGGCTCGTCGTTCGGCGAGCGGTTCGACCGGATGACCGAGCAATTGGAAATCCTCACCGGCCTGTGGGGAACCCCGATCGGTGAGCGTTTCGACCATGAGGGCCGGTACTACCAGTTGGCCGGCGCTCCCGGTCTACCGAAGCCGATCCAGACGGGCCGCGACGGTCGTCCGCGCATTCCGCTGGTTCTGGGCGGCCACGGCCCGAAGCGCACACCCGCTCTGGCGGCCCGCTTCGCCGACGATTTCAACGTCGGGTTCAGTGATCTCGCCGCGACCACGGCCGGCCACGACCGCGTCCGCGCCGCCTGCGAAGCCATCGGGCGCGACCCCGGTGACGTGGTCTACTCGGCCGCGTTGCCGGTCTGCTGCGGCTCGAACCCGCAGGAACTGGCCCGACGCGCGGCCGCGATCGGGCGCGACCTGGACGAACTGCGCAGCACCGGACTGGCCGGCTCACCGGCCGAGGTGCTGGACCAGCTCGGCGCGTTCGCCGCGGCCGGTACCCAACGGATGTACCTACAGGTCCTGGACCTGCACGACCTCGATCACATCGCGCTCCTGGGCGAGCACGTGCGGCCCGCCATCGCCGACCGGTAGCCGGCCGCTCGTCACCCCGATCCGGCTCGTGTCCGTGTGACGGGCGCGGAGCCGTGTGCCCTGCGCGGAGCGCGGACACTCACCCGCCGGCATCAGCGGGCGAGGCCGTCGATCACCCGGGCCCCGGGCAGGTCGGCCAGCGCGGCGCCGTCGATGGCGATCTTCGACGAGCGCACGCCGGACCCGATGATCACCAGGCCGGCGGTGGTCACCGCCGCATCGATGAAGATCGGCCACCCGGCCGGCAAGCCGATCGGAGTGATGCCGCCGTACTCCATGCCGGTCAGTGACACCGCGTCATCCATCGAGGCGAAGGAGACCTTCCGGACGTCGACCAGCCGGCGGACCACACCGTTGACGTCGGCCCGGGTGCTGGCCAGGACGACCACCGCCGCCCAGCGCAGCTCGCCGTCGCGCTTGCCGCTGACGATCACGCAGTTCGCCGACACGTCCAGCCCGACGTCGTAGTGCGCGCAGAACGCTGCGGTGTCGCTCAGCTCCGGGTCGATCGCCGCCGTGTAGACGGCCGGACCGGCCCAACCCTCCAGGGTGGCGGCCACCGGCGCGGCCATGTGATCGGCGCTGGCCGGGACGAGATCGAGCTTTCCGAGCGTGGGAGTGGTCACCCGGACACTCTGCCCGATCACTCTGCCGGGTCGCCACCGAGCAGGCGTCGAGGGTGATCCAGACCGACGATGCAGGGACGGCGGCAAAGACACGGGACAATGGGCACCGTGAGTACCGCCACCGCCCCCGCCGGCCCCGAGGTTGTCCCGACCGCCGACGTGCTGAAGATCGGCCCGTTCCAGGTATGGCCGCCCATCGTGCTGGCCCCGATGGCCGGCATCACCAACACCTCCTTCCGGGGTCTGTGCCGCGAGTTCGGAGCCGCGCGATCCTCGGAACGGATCCCGGGTGACGCCGGCGCGGAACTGCGCCCGACGGCGACCGAGACCATCGCCGGCCTCTACGTGTGCGAGATGGTCACCACCCGGGCGCTGGTCGCGCGCGACTGGAAGACCATGGAGATGATCCGGTTCGGACCGCAGGAGCAGCCACGCTCGCTGCAGCTCTACGGGGTCGACCCGGTGGTCGTCGGGCAGGCGGTCCGAATGGTGGTGGAGGAAGACCTCGCCGATCACATCGACCTGAACTTCGGCTGCCCCGTCCCGAAGGTGACGCGGAAGGGCGGCGGATCCGCGCTGCCCTACAAGCGGAAGCTGTTCGAGGCGATCCTGCAGTCTGCGGTCCGTGAGGCCGGCCACCTGCCGGTGACCATCAAGATGCGGATCGGGATCGATGACGACCATGTCACCTTCGCCGACGCCGGCCGGATCGCGCAGGCGTCCGGCATCGCCGCGGTCGCGCTGCACGGCCGGACTGCCATCCAGCACTACTCCGGCCAGGCCGACTGGTCCGCCATCGCCCGGCTCAAGGAGGTCGTCACCGACATTCCCGTGCTCGGCAACGGTGACATCTTCCGAGCCTCGGACGCATTGGACATGATGGCCAGGACCGGCTGTGACGGTGTGGTCGTAGGCCGCGGTTGCCAGGGCCGCCCGTGGTTGTTCGCCGAACTGGCGGCGGCCTTCGAGGGCCGTCCCGCACCCACCCCACCCGACCTGCGCGCCGTCGCTGCGGTGCTGACCCGGCACGCCGAACTGCTGGGCCTGGAGATGGGCCCCGAACGCGGAATCCGCGATCTGCGCAAGCACATTGCTTGGTATCTCAAGGGTTTCGCCGCCGGTTCGGAGATCCGGCGGGAACTTGGCATGGTGTCCAGCCTCGACCAGCTCAGCGAGTTGCTGTCCCGCCTCGACCTCGACCAGCCGTTCCCGGACGCCGCTGAGGGACCGCGCGGGCGGCAGGGCTCCCCGCAGGGTCGCGTGGTGCTGCCCTACGGGTGGCTCGACGATCCGGACGAGATGATCGTGCCGTCCGACGCCGAGTTGGACGCCGGCGGCGGTTGATGCCCCGGCGCGGCGGGCGACCCGCGGTTGCCCTGATCATGCTCGGCCTGCTCGCGGGCTGCGCCGGTTCGGCGACGACCGCGTCCGGAGCCTCGTCGTCCTTTCCGCCGCCATCGGCCTTTCCGCCGCCATCGGCCCGGTCGTCGGCCCCCGCCGACGACTCCACCCCACTGGCCCGGGTGCGGGCGGCCATCGATCGATTCAACGCCACGGCCGGGAAGCAGGTCGCGGCCCAGCAGCAGGTGCTCGAAGCACTGGTCAGCTCCGGGCAGACCGCCCAGCAGAGGGCTTGTCCGGTCGCCACCACGACGATCGAACTGGAACCGGTGTACGCCCGGCTGACCGCGGCGCCGCAGTGGCACCCGAGCAGCGGGACCATGGCCGGGACGGCGTACGCGCTGCCCACGTTGATCCGGATCTACACCGGAGACCGGATCACCGGGACGGATCTCACCGATCTGCACCTGACGATCGACGCCGGTCAGGTGCGGTTCCCGGCGATCTGCCTGCGATAGACAGAACCGGGAACCCGGACATATCGACCACCGCCAGGAGCGCAACCCCCGCCGCGACCGGACGTCTCTTTACGGTGTGCGCTCCTCGGCGACCGGGTATACCTGGTGCAAGGGGCCATCACAGGGCGTGACCCTAAGATGGCCAGCACCCAGCCACCCCCGCGGTCGGACTGCCCACCGTAACCGGATGGACGGTTTGCTCGACAAGGGCAAGGACGGGCAGCATCACGATCAGTATCGGCCGTTCGGCGATCTCACGCTGAGGCGCAGGTGCGTCGATCCAGTTCCACCCAGGACCAGCAACACCGAATACAAGGAGGTCGCGTGAGCGACGAGCCGCGCGACGGCAGTACCGCGGGCGACGGAACCAGCCCATCCGGACCGGCCGGTTCGCCGCCGAGCCACGCCGCATCGCCGCCGCCCGACGCCGCCTCGACCCCGTCAGCCCCCTGGGAGCGGCCGCGACGCTGGAATCAGAATTCGCTCGACGCAACCAGGGTCGATGATCTGTTGGCCCGACTGGGCGGCGCGGAAGACGCACCCTCCGGCCGTCGCCGCCGCCGCCAGGCTGAGTCCGACACCGGCGAGAGTGTCTCGGCGAGCGACCTGATCGCCGCTCTGACCAGCGACGAACCCGATGGCGATCAGGCGCCGGCCGCAGCCGTTCCGTCGGCGTCCACCGTTCCCCCGACTGCCGCGCCGGCCGCCACATCCCTACCCGCCGAACCTGCGGCCGCCACGTCTCCGGCGGCCGAACCCGCCGGTGGCACCTCGCCGGAGGCCGGCGTCACGGTGCCGGTCGGGCCGGCCTGGGTGACCCGTCCCGTCGGGCCACCGCCCACGGCTGCGGAAGTCATCACCCCGCAGCCGGTGAACGTCGCGGCAGCCGAAGCGACGATGGTCCTACCGCCCCGGATCGGGCCGAACGACCCGGCTCCCATTCGCGATCTGGGTGACGACCCCCGCACCGACTTCATCCCCAAGATGGTCGGCACCACGGCCGAGCAAGCCGAAGCCGACTCGATCCGCGCGGCGCTCCAGCGGAGCAGTGCTGCCGATCCGACCGAGGTCGTCTCGTTCGTTCCGCTGGCGGCTGCGGCCGGAACGGCCGGCGACCCGCCGCCCCCCGTCGACGGCAACAAGAGGCTCGAACATTCCGATCCGCCGCCCCGTCGGCGACGCGGACTGTTGTACGCCAGCCGCACGGTGGCCGCACTGGTTGCCTTCATCACGCTGCTGGGCGTCGGAGTCGAGTGGAAGATCAAGGATCGGGCCGATGCCGGGCTCGCAGCCAACAAGGTCGCCGCGGTGAACCTGACCGACACCCACATCTCGGCCGCCCGGACCGCGGCCACCACCTACACGAACTCCAACGGCGTCAAGACGACCGAGGCGGCCCCGCCGAAGACGACCTACGCCGCCGAGAACATCCTGCTTCTCGGCTCGGACACCCGGGCCGGTGGCAACGGGAACGCCGGCGACTCCAACTCCTCCACGAGCAACGGGGTCGCCAATTCCGACACGCTGATGGTGGCGCACATCTCCGGCGACCGGCAGCACGTGACGATCCTGTCGATCCCCCGCGATCTGATCATCCCGGCCCCGTCCTGCAAACTCTGGAACGCCGGCACCAACAAATACTCCGACCAGAGCAACGACATCAGCCCCGGCCAGACGTACCACATCAACAGCGCATTCTCGGTGGGCGGCCCGAAATGCACGGTGACCGCCGTGCAGACCTTGACCGGGCTCGGCATCACCCGCGTCATCGGCATCGACTTCAAGGGGTTCCAGTCGATGGTGGACGCCCTGGGCGGCGTCACCGTCAACGTCTGCCGACCGGTGATCGACACCGAACTGGGCACGGTCGTGCCGAACACCGGCACTCAGACCATTCACGGGGAGCAGGCACTGAACCTGGTCCGCGCACGCCACGTCGTCGGCGACACCGAATCCGACCTGGCCCGCATCCGCCGTCAGCAGATCGTGTTGTCGGCCATCCTGCGTCAGGTGACCGCGGCCGGGACCTTGCTCAACCCGTCCAAGCTGGACAACTTCCTGCAGGCCTTCACCAAGAACACCTTCACCGACAACGTCACGGTGGAGAACCTGGTCACGCTGGCCGGTTCGCTCGGCAGCCTGGATCCGGCCCACGTCACGTTCTACACCCTCCCGACCGTGCCGAGCACGAAGGTGTCGGGCGCCCTCGACGTGGATTCCAGCAAGGCCCCGGCCATCTTCGACGATCTGGTCAACGACCTGCCCCTCCCGGGCGAGATCACCACCACCTCGGCCAAGCCGAAGCCCACCCCGGTCACGCCGGCGCCGACCACGGCCGCCCCCAGTCTGAAGATCACCGTCAGCCCGGCCAAGGTCGACCTGGAGGTCTACAACGTCACCGGGCAGGCCAATGTGGCCACCACCGCCCAGCAGAAGCTGAACGCGGTCGGGTTCAACGTGACCGGCGATCAGCTGTTCAAGCCGGACAAGGGAACGCAGTCCGGCACGACCGTGCTCTACGCCCCGACCAACCGCGCGGCCGCGCTGACCGTCGCCGCCGCCGTTCCGGGGTCGACCCTGGTCGTCACCCCGGGGCTCGGGACGACGGTCCGGCTGATGCTCGGTGCGTCCTACGCCGGGGCGATCGATGCCGTGACCGTCGGCGCCCAGGCCCCGGCCTCGCTGGCCACCGCGGTCAGCACCGGCCCGTCCATCGACACGACCGCGGCCAGCTCGTCCGGCACCGCGACCTCCGGCACCACCAGCCTCTCGTCGGTCAATGCCGGCGCCCGCACCTGTATCTAGACGCCTCGACAACGAGGCCGGCAGGCTGTCGTCGTGGCGATATGTGACCCGTCCCCGGGGCAGCACTTCCATTTCCACGCCGGCCACTCCGGTCGGCGGTCCGCACGGCACCGTGATCGAGCCGCCTGATCTCACCGGTCTGCACATTCACCGCTCCAGCAATGTCCCGCTGCGATCCGAACTGAGCAGAAGAGTGGAATATCGCCCATAAATGGTCGAAACCGGGTCAGGCGGTGCAGCAGAGGGCCGCACCACTGTTGCCGTTGCTCGGAAGTTGGCTTCTGCTCGGGCGGAAGCGTCATCGCCGTTCTTCTCATCGAACGCTCGCTGTACTACCGCGGCGTCTACGTCGCCGTGCACGGCACGACCGGCGTCCTGTCGGATGACGCCATCACCGCAGGATTCTGCGCTGAAATCGGGGTGATACTCGGCATTGTGGCGGTCTTGGCCAGCGTTCGACGTCTGCTCCCGGCAGTCGGAAGAGGCCGGCCGGCGTGTTGATGCAAACATCGCCATCGTGTGCCGGTCCGTTGCCGTGATCTTCTGCTGGGTTCCGGTTCTCCCCCTGACTGGGCTCGGCCCGCGATTATCGCCGGAAGCATCGGATTCCTTCGGTCGCACCGGGGTAACGAGACGCGCATCCTCGGCCGGACCGGCCTGACGTTGGGTTTGACGGCCGCCGGCAGCGCACTTCGGGTCATGCTGTTCGAGCAAATTCTCTGAATCCGTCTCCTGGTGCGAATGAAGCCCGCCTTCGTCGTGAACAACCGGAACGCTGTCGCCGGCCCGCTGATCGAAGGCCTGCGCCGGCGCCCGACCGGCGCGCGGGTTCCGCGAGCAGGGTTGCCGGGCGATCAACACCAGGTCCTCGACGAGCGTCGTCGCTAGGGGGTTGCGCATGAAACCGATCGGGACCGACCCGGCAAGACAAGGCTGTGCCGGTCGGTGACCGGCCGCCGGTGTCGCTGGCCACCGCCGTCAGCACCGGATTCTCGATCAGCACCACAGCGGAGGCCACACGGTCGTCGAGCGGCTCGGAAGGATCCGCCGACCTCGCGTCGGTCGATGCCGGCACAAGCATCCGCGTCTAGCTGACTCGTCACAAGGGGCCCGTGATGGGCCACCATTCCGTGTGCCGGGCCCGGCAACGACCGATCGCAGGCGGACGGATCGGCCCGGGTCAGACGCAATTGAACCGCAGGACACATGCCGTTCACCGGCAATCCACCCGAAGTGCGACAAGTAACGTGCCCGCCGATCTATCCTCTGTACATGCGCGAGGCTTATCAGATCCGGCTCAACGACCTCGGCGACCACGGGGCCCGTATGTGCCAAGTGGCCAGTGACGCTCTGCGTGACGCCACCAAAGCACTGCTGACGGCCGACCTTGCGCTGGCCGAGAAGGTCATTGCGACCGACGTCCAGCTCGATGAGATGCGTGCCAGCTCCGAGACCGTCGCGTTCGAGATCCTTGCCCTTCAGGCGCCGGTGGCCTCCGACCTGCGGGCCGTCGTCTCGGCGTTGTGGATCGTCGCGGACCTCCAGCGGATGGGCGCCCTCGCCATCCACGTGGCCAAGGCAGCCCGACGCCGGCACCCGGCGCAGGTCATCCCGACCGAGGTCCGCCCCATCTTCGAGCGTATGGGGCGCGTCGGGGTGCACCTGGCCGACCAGGCCGGCAAGGTGCTGCAGGAGCGTGACATCGAGCTCGCCCGGGTGATGGAGTCCGAGGACGACCTGATGGACGACCTGCACCAGGAGATGTTCGCCGCGCTGCTTTCGCCCAATTGGACCCACGGCGTGGAGCCGGCCGTAGATCTGTCGCTCCTGGGCCGCTTCTACGAGCGCTTCGCCGACCACGCCGTCGCCGTCGCCCGACGCGTGGTGTTCCTGGTGACCGGAGAGAACGTCGGCGGCGACACCACCCCGACCGCCTTCACCCCGCCCGAACGCTGAGCCGCTCCCCCTCGCGAGCCCGTCCCTCAGCGTCGCCGGCCCGGACCCGGCCCTCAGCGCATCGACCGGAATGATAATCACCGGAAGTAGCCGGAAACGGGTGAATATCATTCCAGTCGATGTCGATCAGCGACGGATGATCAGCGGGACGCGGACTCAGCGCCGCGAATGCTCAACATCGCGCCCACTTGTCTGACCAGCGTCGGCCGGTGGTCCCAGATCATCGAGCTCGTCACCCCGTGCGCCAACCAGCCCAGGTCCCGTAGATCGTTGTACTTCCGGCGATCTCTGGTCAACGCGGCGCCGGTGTGGAACTCGACGCCGTCGTACTCACAGGCGACCTTGAGTCCGTCCCAGCCCAGATCGACGCGATACTGCCGCCCTGGCCCCGCCGTCACCCAGACCTGCGGGGTCGGCGGTGGGAATCCGGCCTCGACGCACACCCACCGCAACCAGGATTCACCGGGCGATTCGGCCCGGTGATCGGCGTACGGCAGCACCTCGCGCACGAGACGAATTCCCCGAATTCGTAGATCGTCGGCCACCGCACGAAAGTCGTCGACGTCGACTCCGGCGAACCTCATGGCCGCGTCGAGCCCGGCCAGGATGTGTTCCGGGCGACGGGCCCTGGCGGCAATGCGCACGGCCGTTTCCGCGGCATCGGTCACTCGGCATCCAGCGATGACGGGCGTCGGCCGCACCGGGTGTATCCGATGTTTGACGACACCGTCGAGATGGCTGGCGAAATCCTGCACCGCGAGGACGTGAGTGCGCTCGTCGCCGGTCAGGTCGAACCCGTGCACCTGCGCCGCCGTGTTGGAGCAGGCGATCACCGGATACCTCAGAGTCAGGGCGGCGGCGGCCAGGCGGACGTGCGGATCGGGCCACGGCAAGCGCCGGATGGCGTCTGTGTCCGGGCCGCCCGGGTCGCGCCCATCCATGGAACGAGGGACCGGAACTGGAGCGTATCCGTTGTGCCACAGCTTCTTCACGACGCCGCCGGCTACGAGGCGTTGCGGGCCTCGGGGTGCGAGGGCGGCCGTGATCTGCGACCCGAGCAATGCCCCGGACTGCGAGGCGGCGAGGGCGGCAAGGTCCGGCGGGAGACGATCGAGCATGACGTGGATCGTCAGCCCGGCGGGCCGTCCGTTCCAGCGCGCCACCGAATATGTGGATCACTCACAACATGGGGACAAACGCATGCGTGGGCCAAAGCCCCCGAAACGGCCCGTCGACCGGAATGATATTCACGCCCAAAGGGCCTGGGAGCGCAAATATCATTCCGGTCGACCCCTCGACGTGCCGCTCGACCCCCGACCCCTCGTGCGGCCAGAGAGACCCTGACTCAGCCGAAGCGGCCGGAGATGTAGTCCTCGGTGGCCTTCTGGCCCGGGTTGGAGAAGATCTTCGCGGTCTCGTCGTACTCGACGAGTTTGCCCGGCTGGCCGACCCCGGCCAGGTTGAAGAAGGCGGTGCGGTCGGAGACGCGGGCCGCCTGCTGCATGTTGTGGGTGACGATGACGATCGTGTAGCTGGTCTTCAGCTCGCAGATCAGGTCCTCGATGGCCAGCGTGGAGATCGGGTCGAGGGCCGAGCACGGCTCGTCCATCAGCAGCACCTCCGGCTCGACGGCGATGGCCCGGGCGATGCACAGTCGCTGCTGCTGACCGCCGGAGAGGCCGGCCCCGGGACGGTTCAGCCGGTGCTTGACCTCCTCCCACAGGTTGGCGCCGCGGAGCGAACGCTCGACGATGTCGTCGAAGGCGTTCTTCGACTTTCGCGTCCCGGCGATCTTGTACCCCGCGATGACGTTGTCGTAGATCGACATGGTCGGGAACGGGTTGGCCTTCTGGAACACCATCCCGACGGTGCGGCGCACGTTCACCGGATCGATGCCCGGCCCGTAGAGGTCCTCACCGTCGAGTTCGACCCGGCCGGTGACGCGGCCGCCCGGAATCACCTCGTGCATCCGGTTGAGGGTCCGCAGGAAGGTGGACTTGCCGCAACCGGAGGGACCGATGAACGCCGTGACGGTCAGTGGTGCGATGTTGATCGAGGCCCCTTCGACCGCGAGGAAATCGCTGTAGTAGACATTCAGATTTTCGACGTCGATGCGCTTGGCCATGTGCGGCAGGCCCTTTCGTATTCGGTGGAGAGAGTCAGCGGGACTTGGGCTTGGCCAGGCGGGCGAGCAGGCGGGCGGCCAGGTTCAGGATCAACACGAGCAACACGAGCACCAGAGCGGCACCCCAGGCCCGCGAATCACCGTAGGCGCCGCCCGCGCCGGTGCGCTTGCCGAGCTGGTCCCAGACCATCATCGGCAGTGCGGCCTGGTCGGCGGAGAACGGGCTGCCGTTGATTCGGTCGGCGTATCCGACCAGCAGGATCAGCGGCGCGGTCTCACCGGCGACGCGGGCGATGGCCAGCAAGGCCGAGGTGATCAGACCGGACAACGCGGTCGGGACGACGATCTTGACGATGGTGCGCCACCGCGTGACGCCCAGCGCGAAGCTCGCCTCCCGGAGCTCCCGCGGCACCAGCTTGAGCATCTCCTCCGACGAGCGCACGACCACCGGAAGCATCAGGATGGCCAGCGCGATCGAACCGGCCGCCCCGAACGGGCGGTGGTCGGTGCCCAGGAGCAGGAAGGTGTAGACGAAGAGTCCGGCCACGATGGACGGGACACCGGTCATCACGTCCACGAAGAAGGTGACCAGCCGGGCGAAGACGCCGCGGCCGTACTCAACCAGATATATCGCGGTGAACAACCCGATGGGCAGCGACACCACAGCGGCCAGGCCGACCTGCTCGAGAGTGCCGATCAACGCCGCGTAGACCCCGCCACCGGGCTCGTCGGCGGTGATGCCGTTCATCGAGTGGGTGAAGAAGTTCAGGTTGAACGCCGGCAGACCCTTGTAGACGATGTAGCTCAGGATCAGGACCAGCGGGACGACGGCGGCCACGAAGCTGGAGTAGATCAACGTCGAGGCGAACCGGTCCTTGGCCCGGCGCTTGCCCTCGACCGCGAACGACCAGCCGGTGAGCAGCAGGACGAACAACAACGCGGCCGAGAAGAAGGCGGTCAACCAACCGGTCCAGCCCAGGGTGGCCTTCAGCGCGAGCGCCAGCAGGACACCGGCCGCGCCGGACAGGTAGGGCGCCGATTTCGGCAGCCGGGCTCCGACCAGCGCCGAGGGCGTCGGCCGGGCCGTTGGACGAGCGATCGTCGTCATCTAGGAGAACTCCTTCCGCCGGGCGATCACCAGGCGCGCGATCGAGTTGACGACCAGGGTGATGCCGAACAGGAACAACCCGGCCGTGATCAGGGCGCCGATACCGAGGTTGTTGGAGGCCGCCTCACCGAACTTGAGCGCAATGGTCGAGGCGAAGGTGTCGCCGCCCTGTTCGGTGATGTGCGTGTTGATGGTGAAACCGGAGTTGAGCACCAGGGCCACCGCGATGGTCTCGCCCAGTGCCCGGCCGAGGCCGAGCATCGCGGCCGAGATCATTCCGGCGCGACCGAACGGAAGCACCGCGGCGCGCACCATTTCCCACTTGGTGGCGCCGAGGGCCCACGCGGCGTCCATGGTTTCCCCCGGCACCTGCAGGAAGACCTCGCGCGTGACGGCCGAGACGGTCGGGATGATCATGATGGCCAGAACCACGCCGGCGATGAGCAGGCTCTGACCGAACTGGCTGGCCTGCGTCGCGGTCCGGTTGTGCAGGAAGGGCAGCCACCCGAAGTACTCCGACAGCCAGCTCTGGAACCCGCGGGTTGACGGCACCAGGAAGTACAGGCCCCACATGCCGAAGACCAGGGACGGGACGGCGGCCAGCAGGTCGACCACGCCACCGAGCAGGGTGGCCAGGCGCCGCTTGGCGTAGTGGGCGATGAACAACGCGATCCCGATGGCGATGGGCACCCCGATGACGATCGCGATCAGGGCGGACACCACGGTGCCGAACAGCAAGGCGGCAATGCCCCAGGTCGGGATGTCGCTCGGATCGTCGGACGGGAAGTTCCAGGCTTGGGTGGTGAGCAGATTGCCGTTGTTCGGGCCGGTGATGGCCGGCAACGCCTTCCAGACCAGGAAGATGGCGATGGCGGCCATGATCACCAGCACGAGGCCGCCGGATCCGGCGGCCATACCGCGGAAGATGACGTCGCCGCGCCGCACGGCCCGCCCGCTGATGCTCTGGCCGTGCCCGACCCGCACTCCAGGGCGCGGACTGGCGTGGACCTGTGAGTTGGTCCGGACGAGGCCGGTCAGCCGACGCCGCGCAGCCTCGGTGGCCGCCGTGGTGTGCGCGGCCGCCATCTCTTCCAGGTCAGCGCCGTCGAGTCCGGCCGCTGGATCGTCCGGGTCGGCGTCGCCGGTCACCGGGCCTCCTGCATGTTCAGACATTTTTCCTCAGTTGCCGCTGGCATGTATGAATGGTGACCGACCGGACACCTTGTGGTCGAACCCGGGCCCCGCACAGAGCAGGACCCGGGCTCGGGGAACACCGACTTGATCAGGCCAGGGCCTTGACCGCGGCGACGACCTTGGTCTGGATCTCGGCCGGGAGCGGAGCGGCACCGAGGGAGACCAGCGAAGCCTGGCCGTCGGTGGCCGTGTAGCCCAAGAACGACTTCAGCAGGGCGGCCTTGTCGCCGTTACCGGCGGAGCAGACGACCTCGTACGTGACGAGGATGACCGGGTACGCGCCGGCCTCCTTGGTCGCGTAGTCGAGCTTCAGGGACAGGTCCTTGCCGGTGCCGACGACCTTGGCCGCGGTCACGGCCTTGCCTGCGGATTCGGCCGTGAGGGCCACCGCGCCGCCGCCGTTGTCGATCTCGGCGTAGCTCAGCTTGTTGCTCTGAGCGAAGCCCCACTCGACGTAGCCGATGGAACCGGTGGTCGAGGAGATGGCCTTGGCCACGCCGTCGCTGCCCTGGGCGCCAGTGCCGCCCGGGGCGGTCCAGGACTTGCCGCCGGTGAACGTCCAATCGCCGGCCGCCGTCAGGTACTTGGTGAAGTTGTCCGTGGTGCCCGAGCTGTCGCTGCGGTGCACGGTGGCGATGGCCAGGGACGGCAGGGTCACGCCGGGGTTGATCGCGGCGATGGCCGGGTCGTTCCAGTTGGTGATCTTGCCGCCGAAGATACCGACCAGCACCTTCGGGGTCAGGATCAGCTTGCTGACACCCGACAGGTTGTAGCTCAGCGAGATCGGGCCGGTCACCATCGGCAGGTTGATCGCATCGTTGTTGTTGCAGCGCTTGGACTTCGCGTCGGCGAACTGCGCCGTCTTCAGAGCCGAGTCGGACCCACCGAAGTCGGTCTGGTTGCTCGTGAAGTCGGTGACACCCTTGCCCGAACCGCCGCCGCCGTAGGCGTTGATGGTGGCGCCGCACTTGGTGTTGTAGTCCTTGATCCACTGCGCCATGACGGTGCCCTGGGCGGTGGATCCGGACGAACGCAGGGTGCCGGTGGCGCAGGTGAAGCCGGCTCCGGCGAACGTGGCGCCGCCGGTCGATGTGCCCGAGGACGCCGCGGCGCTGCTGCTCGTGGCCGAACTGGCCGCGGCCGGGCTGGAGGCCGCGGCTGCGGACGATGCCGGGGCGGAAGCGGGGCTCGAGGCAGCGGCGGAAGCCGGGGCGGCCGACGCGCTGGAGGCCGCCGAGGCCGAGCTGGCGCTCGTCGACGAAGAGCTCGAGTTGTTGTCACTGCCGCAGGCACTCAGGGTCAGTGCGGCCGCGGCCGCCAGGGCCAGCAGGCCGGTGATACGCGTGGTCTTCACGCCATTTCCTCCACAAGTTTGAACGTCTCGTCTCGCCACCGGGTAGTGCGTCGTCTCGAACGGCGCAGTACCGACGTGCGGCTCACCGCTGAAAAGCGGTGCAGTTCAGACGCTAGGGGCGCCCGATGGACAGTCGGGCGGGCTTGAGTGAACGACAGATGAACGACCGGCAAGGGGTCGGTGCCTTCTGTGTGACCGGCGTCGCAACAGCGGGTGGACTGGTGACCGACCGTCAAGGAATGTCAGGTTGCAGCGGCCCGGCGATAGACCACGTCAGTGGTGAAGACCTCGAACCCCAGCCGCCGATAGAGATTGCGCGCCGGCAGGTTGTCACCTTCGACGTACAGCATTGCGGTGGCCGATCGTTCGGCCAGGTAGGCCAGGCCGGCCGCCGTCAGGGGCGTCCCGAGACCGCGGACGCGCTCCCCGTTTCGCACGGCGGCCGGGTCCACCCCGAGGACGTAGATCTCGCCGAGCGGCACCGCCCCGTCCCGGTGCACCTTGGTCCAGTGGAAACCCAGGACGGTGTCGTGCTCGTCGACGGCCAGGAAGAACCCGTCCGGATCGAACCACTCCTGGGCCATCTCGGCCCGCAACCCGGCGAGATCGAGCCGTCCCTGCTCCGGGTGCCAGTCGAAGGCGCGGGCATTGACGCCGAGGAACTGCTCTTCGTCGCGACCCGGGACGAAGGTGCGGAGCCGGACACCGGCCGGCAGGGCCGACGCGGCCACCTGCGCGGCGGCCCAGCTCCGGGAGAGCGGACGCCGCATCTGCAGCAACTCACGGGACCGGACCAGGCCGAGGCGGGCGGCCAGCGCTCGGGCGGGCGCCAGGTCACCGTGGGCCCAGACCGCGCCGGCCCGATCGAGTGCCGCGTGCAGCAACTCGGTGCCCAGGCCCTGGCGGCGATGCTCGGGGGTGACGAACAGCTCGACCGGGTCGTCGTCATGGGACACGGCGAGGCCGAGCACCTGAGTGCCGGACCGGGTGGCCAGGATGTACTGGTCGGAGCCGAGCGCCTCCAGCACGTGACCGGACAGCGGGGCGATCCCGTCGGCCACCTCGGCGGCCCCGGCCGCTACCCGGACGGCGTCGACGGTCGCGGCGGGCAGGCCGTGGATCCAGCTCACAAGCCGGCGGAGCTGGTCGATCCGTCCCGCACCGCGGCCCGGGACGGCGGCACCATCTTGTACCCGACGTTCCGGACGGTGCCGATGAGCGCCTCGTGTTCGGGGCCCAGTTTGGCGCGCAGACGCCGCACGTGGACGTCCACCGTGCGGGTACCCCCGAAGAAGTCGTAACCCCAGACCTCGGTGACCAGCTGCTCGCGGGTGAACACCCGACCCGGATGTTGGGCCAGGAACTTCAGCAGTTCGAACTCCTTGTAGGTCAGTTCCAGTGGGCGACCGCGGAGCCTGGCGGTGTAGGTGTCCTCCTCGATGGTCAGCTCACCGAGGCTGATCATTCCGGAGTTCGCCGAACTGTTGGTACGTGACTCGAGCAACCGCAGGCGGGCGTGTACCTCGGCCGGGCCGGCGCTGGCCAGCACCACGTCCGCGACGCCCCACTCGGGACCGATGGCGACCATGCCGCCCTCGGTGACGATGGCCAGGATGGAGACCGCCAACCCGTCGGATCCCAGCAGGCGGCACAGCGTCCTGGCCGCGGCGAGATCGTGCCGGGCATCCAGCAGAACCAGGTCGTACGGCCCGGATGTCACCAGGGAGGCCGCCTCGGGAGGAGCGGCCCGAACCTTGATCGGGAGCAGATCGACCGCTGGGAGCACCGTCGTCGGCAATGGATCAGCGGTGAGCAGCAGCAGATCCATCGATCGCTTCCTCGCCTTCGTCCGGCATCGGTTTACACATCACCAATCACCGCGATCCTAACGTCCGTACCTGGGCGTCCTCGCCACGGCCGGTCGCCGCCCGTGAAATCGGCCGCCGGACGGGGCCGCCCGGCACCGAGCGACACTTCGTTCCGGCCGGGCCGGGCGGTCCCGCGGCGGCCGCGCTCCCGGCCCGGCGATACTCGGACCATGTTCCGAAGGCCTCCGCCACCGTTCCGGCATCGGGCCCGACCGTTGACCACCGTCACGCGCGACGGCGTGACGCTGCACGGTTGGCATCTGCCCGGCACGCCCAGTGGGCCGGCGTTCGTCATCGGTCACGGGTTCACCAACTCCACCGCCAAGCTGTCGACCAGAGCGGTGATCGACGGCTTCGCCGACTTCGGCGGCGTCATCGCGCTGGATTTCCGCGGTCATGGTCGCTCGTCCGGGTTCGGATCGGTCGGACGCGACGAGATCCACGATCTTGACGCGGCCGTCGGCCTCGCCCGGGCGGCCGGCTACGCGAGCGTGCACAGCGTCGGCTTCAGCATGGGCGGGTCGGTCGCCCTGCGGCAGGCGGTGCTCGGTTCCGAGCCGGTCGACACCGTCACGTCGGTGTCGAGCCCGTCCCGCTGGTACATCCGCGAGACGCGACCGATGCGCCGGGTGCACTGGTTGCTGGAGAGCCCGTTCGGGCCGACCGTTGGCCGGCTGCTGGGTGTTCGACTCGGCGGAGCCTGGCCGGTGGTGCCGCGGACACCGCTCGAGGTGATCGGGCAGATCAGCCCGACTCCGCTGCTGCTGATCCACGGCACGGACGATCACTACTTCTCACCGGCCCACGCCGTCGCCCTGCGCGCCGCGGCCGGCGCAGGCGCGCAGCTCTGGATCGAACCGGGGATGGCCCACGCCGAATCCGCCGCGACGGCCGCCCTGATCAGGCGGATCGCGGAGTGGGCCGGCCGACCCGTCTGAGCCGAACTCACCCTCACGTCGCATCCGGCCGGGCACAATCACCAGCGTGCGCAAACTGCTGATCTTCGTGCTGGTCCTGATCGTCCTGGTGGTGGGCGTGGACATCGGGGGTCGGGCGCTGGCCGAATCCAAGGCCGGTGACGCGGTGGCCGGCAAGACCGGTGGGGTGGCCCCGTCGGTGGACATCCACGGCATGTCGTTCCTGCTCCAGGCGGTACCCGGGCACTACTCGCACATCACGCTGACCTCGAACTCGGTCGTCGCCGGTCCGATCACCGGGATCGCGGCGATCGTCGACCTGTACACCGTCGACTTCCCGCTCAGCGATGCCCTCAAGGGCGACACGTCGCACCTGACCGCTGATCAAGGGCGCCTGGTCGGCCAGATCGCCGCCGGCAAGATCGCCGCCCTGCTGCCGCAGGCCGGGGTGCGGATCAGTGCCGGACCCGACGGCTCGATCCGTCTGGCCACCACGGTGTCGGTCGCCGGCCAGAAGATACCGCTGACGGCGGATCTGGTGACGTCCTTCGAATCCGGCTCGCTGCACCTGGACGCCGAGAATCTCGACGCCGCCGGGATCGCACTGCCGAATGTGGCGGGTTTGCAGAAGAACCTGTCGTTGGTACTGCCGCTGAAGGGTCTCCCGTTCGCGGTGGAATCGGCCGATCTGACCGCCTCCGGATCGAACCTGGTGCTGACCGCCACCGCCAAGAACATCGCCATGGGGGCCACCACCTGACCTGCCCGTCCCAACCTGCGAGAAGACCGCTCACCTGATGGACGCATTCACTGCTACCGTTGTGCGCATGGGCCCCCTGCTGACTTCCCGGCGAGCGGTCGACCTGGTTCGGGTCGGCAGCGCGCTGTGTTGCGTCATCGGGTGCCCCAGCTCCGCGCGGTAGTCCGACTCCGCCGCCCTCAGAGCTCCCCGGCCGTACGCCGCCGCGCACCCCGTTCAACCCTGCCGCAGGGTTGTTCCCTGCTGCGCCGCCCCGCACCGCCAACGGTGGCGACGACGTTCGTCGCCACACCCAAGTCGCACCGCACCGAGTCGCCACGCCCAAGTCGCAACCACCCCAAGTCGCAACCACAACCGGTCGCCACCACAACAAGGAGCAATCAGATGAGCCGCGAGGAGTCCCTCGTCACCACCGAATGGGCAGAGCAGAACCTGTCCACCCCCGGCCTCGTCTTCGTCGAGGTCGACGAGGACACCAAGGCCTACGACGTCGGGCACCTGCCCGGCGCCGTGAAGCTGAACTGGAAGACCGACCTGCAGGATCCGGTCCGCCGCGACTTCGTCGACAAGGCCGGCTTCGAGAAGCTGCTGTCCAGCAAGGGCATCAGCAACGACGACACCGTGATTCTGTACGGCGGCAACAACAACTGGTTCGCCGCGTACGCGTACTGGTACTTCAAGCTCTACGGCCACCAGGCGGTCAAGCTCATCGACGGCGGCCGCAAGAAGTGGGAGCTGGACGGCCGGCCGCTGACCGCCGACGTCCCGGACCGGGTCGAGACGACCTACGTGGCCAAGGAACAGGACCTGTCGATCCGGGCCTTCCGCGACGAGGTGGTCAAGGCCATCGGCGAGCAGAACCTGGTCGACGTCCGCTCCCCCGACGAGTTCTCCGGGAAGCTGCTGGCTCCGGCCCACCTGCCGCAGGAGCAGTCCCAGCGCGCCGGCCACATCCCGACCGCGGTGAACGTCCCGTGGTCAAAGGCCGCCAACGAGGACGGCACATTCCGCTCCGACAGCGAGCTGGCCGAGCTCTACGCCGGCGTCGACGACAGCAAGGACACCATCGCCTACTGCCGGATCGGTGAGCGATCCAGCCACACCTGGTTCGTGCTGGCCGAGCTGCTCGGCAAGAAGAACGTCAAGAACTACGACGGTTCCTGGACCGAGTACGGCTCGCTCATCGGCGTGCCGGTCGCCGTCGGCGCCTGACCTCCCCCTCGACTAAGGACAAGACGACCATGTGCGGATCCCCGACCCAGACCGTCGACCTGCCCGCGGGCACCGACACCACCAACGCCTCGATCATCCAGGGCACCGTGTTCGGTGACCAGGGCCCGATCGCCGGCGCGTTCGTCCGGCTGCTCGACGGCGGCGGTGAGTTCACCGCCGAGGTGGTGACCTCCGCCGAGGGCTACTACCGGTTCTTCGCCGCGCCCGGCGACTGGACGGTGCGGGCCCTCTCCCGGGCCGGCAACGGCACCGAGCAGATCACCTCACAGATCGGCATCCACCAGGTGGACGTGCAGGTCGCGTAGGTTGCGTCGTCACGGCCCCGGCCGTCTCCAACGAGACGCGGCCGGGGCCGTTCGGCGTTGTCGGCCGTGTGATTCCGGACGGACGGGGCCGACCACCGACCGCAGCCCGACCCGGCAGCGATAAGGTGAGGTCGTGCTGGAAATCTTCTACACCTCGCTGCTTGTCGTGGTGGCCCTGGTGATCACCTGGTTCGCGTTCTACGTGGTCTACCGACTGCTCCACGAAGACCGGTGAACGAGCCCAACCCCGAGCCCGCTCCGGAGGTCGTCCGCGGCAGCGGAGACGCCGCCGTCCAGGCCGCCGAGGCCCGGGCCGCCGTCACGCGCGAGCTCAACATCGACACCGTGGCCCCGCTGCCCATCCCGGCCGACACGGCGAACGTGCGGCTCGGACCGGAGATCGACCACGCCTGTCTGTCCCTGTTGCCGCTGGTCGGCGTGTGGCGTGGCACCGGCGTGTACGGCAACGACCCCGGGATCCAGGAGCCGCAGTTCGGCCAGCAGATCACCATCTCCCACGACGGGCGCCCGTTCCTGAGGTACGAGTCGATCACCTGGCTGCTCGGACCCGACGGCACGCCTGGCGCTGCCGCCTCCCGTGAGGTCGGCTTCTGGCGTCCACAGCCCGACGGGTCGATCGAACTGTTGGTCGCCCACGCCGAAGGACGCATCGAGGTGTTCTACGGTCAGCCCCGCTCGCTGACCGCCTGGGCGATGTCCACCGACGCAACCTGGCGCACCCCGACCGCACCACCGGTGGTAGGCGCGACGCGCCTGTACGGGCTCACTCCGGACGGACGGCTGGCCTACGTCGAAGAGCGCGCACACTCCGACATCGAACTCGCGCCGCACGCGTCCGCCGCCCTGGACCGCCTCGCCGGCTGACCGCCTCGCCGGCTGACCGCCTCGCCGGCTGATGCACGCTCGGGGCCAGGCGGCCGATCAGTCGCCCAGCGCCGCCGACACCACCTCGCGGGCCTCGGCCTGCACCTGGGCCAGGTGCTCCGGACCCTTGAACGACTCGGCGTAGATCTTGTAGACGTCCTCGGTACCCGACGGGCGGGCCGCGAACCAGGCGTTCTCGGTGGTCACCTTCAGGCCGCCGATGGCCGCGCCGTTGCCCGGGGCGCTGACCAGCCGGTCGGTGATCTTCTCGCCGGCCAGGGTGTCGGCCGTGACGTCCGACGGAGAGAGCTTGCCCAGCTTGGCCTTCTGCGCCTTGGTCGCCGGGGCGTCGACCCGGGCGTAGGCCGGATCGCCGAACTGCGCGGTCAGTTCCGCGTACCGCTGCGATGGGGATTTGCCGGTCACGGCCTGGATCTCGGAGGCGAGCAGGGCCAGCAGGATGCCGTCCTTGTCGGTGGTCCAGACGGTGCCGCGCTTGCGGAGGAACGACGCGCCGGCCGACTCCTCGCCACCGAAACCGATCGACCCGTCGATCAGACCCGGGACGAACCACTTGAAGCCGACCGGGACCTCGACCAGGGGGCGCCCGAGCTCGGTGACCACGCGGTCGATCATCGACGACGACACCAGTGTCTTGCCGACCCCCATCGTCGGGGACCACTGCGTGCGGTGGCGGAACAGATAGTCGATGGCCACGGCCAGATAGTGGTTGGGGTTCATCAGCCCGGCGTCCGGTGTGACGATGCCGTGGCGGTCGGCGTCCGCGTCGTTGCCGGTGGCGATGTCGAACTCGCCGGCCCGCTTGACCAGTGACGCCATGGCGTACGGCGAGCTGCAGTCCATCCGGATCTTGCCGTCCCAGTCCAGGGTCATGAAGGCCCACTGCGGATCCACGCGCTCGTTGACGACGGTCAGGTCCAGATGCAGCCGCTCGGCGATGGCCGCCCAGTAGGCCACCGAGGCACCGCCTAACGGGTCGGCGCCGATCTTGACGCCGGCGTTCCGGATGGCGTCGATGTCAATGACGTTCTCCAGGTCGCCCACGTAGGAGGCGGTGAAGTCGTAGAAACCGGTGGAATCGGCGTTGCGGGCCTCCGCGTAGGGCATCCGTTTCACGCCGGTCAGTCCGGAGGCCAGCAACTCGTTGGCTCGAGCGGCGATGACCGACGTGGCGTCGGAATCGGCCGGGCCCCCGTTCGGCGGGTTGTACTTGAAGCCGCCGTCGCGCGGCGGGTTGTGCGACGGCGTGACCACGATGCCGTCGGCCAGCTTGTTGCTGCGGCCCCGGTTGGCCTTGAGGATGGCGTGCGAGACGGCCGGCGTCGGCGTGTAGCCGTCGGACACGTCGAGCATGACCGTCACATTGTTGGCGGCCAGCACCTCCAGCGCGGTGGCCGTGGCCGGGCCGGACAACGCGTGGGTGTCGGCGCCCATGTACAGCGGGCCGTCGGTGCCCTGGGCGGCGCGGTACTCGCAGATGGCCTGGGTGATGGCCAGGATGTGGTCCCGGTTGAACGCGGTGTCCAGACTGGAGCCCCGATGCCCGGAGGTGCCGAAGACCACCATCTGGGACGGGTCGGAGACGTCGGGGTGAAGATCCTCGTACGCACCCAACAGGGCGTCGACATCGATGAGATCGCTTGCCTGAGCAGGCTGGCCTGCGCGCGGGTCCATGCACGAATTGAACCCCACCGGGACCGGCCCGGCATCACGGGTACCGGCGGCGGCGTCCGCGGACGACTCGACGCGGACGCCGCCGGAGCGCGCCGGTGCTGGTCCGGCCAGGAACCACCGGCTCCGGCGCCGTCGAATCCGCGCGGCCGGGAAGGGGCTGGGTGGATAGTGGCCATCATGGCTCTCCACTCCCGCTCCGATCCGGCCCCGACCGCCGGCCTGCCCCGCCCGGGACTCGGCTGGTCGAACGCGATGGTCACCGAGGCCAACCCGGCGCTGGGCGAGCGGTTGGAGCCGCCCAAGGAACGACTGGCCGACGAGCCGGTGCCGGCCGACGTGGCCTATCAGCTGATCAAGGACGAACTGCTGCTGGACGGCAGCGCCCGGCTCAACCTGGCCACCTTCGTCACCACCTGGATGGAGCCGCAGGCCGACCGCCTGATGGCCGACAGCGTGGACAAGAACATGATCGACAAGGACGAGTACCCGCAGACGGCGGAGCTGGAGCGGCGGTGCGTCGCGATCCTGGCCGATCTGTGGCATGCCCCGCCCGCGGCGGCGGCGACCGGATGCTCCACCACCGGCTCCAGCGAGGCCTGCATGCTGGCCGGGATGGCCCTGCAACGCCGGTGGGCGAAGCGGGTCGGCGATCGCAACCGCCGCCCCAATCTGGTGATGGGCAGCAACGTCCAGGTCTGCTGGGAGAAGTTCTGTCGGTACTGGGACGTCGAGCCCCGTTTCGTACCGATGGAGGGTGAACGTTTCCATCTCGACGCCGAGCAGGCCGTGGCCCGATGTGACGAGAACACCATCGGCGTGGTCGCCATTCTCGGTTCCACGTTCGACGGGAGCTATGAGCCGGTGCAGCAGATCGCCGCCGCGCTGGACGAGCTTGCGGGCAACGGTGGCCCCGACGTCCCGATCCACGTGGACGGCGCATCGGGCGCGATGATCGCGCCCTTCCTGGACCAGCATCTGGTCTGGGACTTCCGGCTGCCGCGAGTGGCCTCCATCAACACCTCGGGTCACAAGTACGGGCTGGTCTACCCGGGCGTGGGGTGGGTGCTGTGGCGGGACGCCGAGGCCCTGCCGGAGGAGCTGATCTTCAACGTCAACTACCTGGGCGGGAACATGCCCACGTTCGCGTTGAACTTCTCCCGTCCAGGGTCGGAAGTGGTGGCGCAGTACTACAACTTCTTCCGGCTCGGATTCAACGGCTACCAGCAGGTCCAGCAGGCGGCCCGGGACGTCGCCACCCATCTGGCCGACCAGATCGGCGGCATGCCCGAGTTCCGGCTGATCTCACGCGGTGACCAGCTACCGGTGTTCGCCTTCACCACCAGCGACGGCGTCACCGGCTGGGACGTCTTCGCCCTGTCCCGGGCGCTGCGGGAACGGGGCTGGCAGGTCCCGGCCTACTCCTTCCCCGCCGATCGCCAGGATCTCTCGGTCTGCCGGATCGTCTGCCGCAACGGATTCAGCCACGACCTGGCGACGTCCTTCAGCATCGACCTGGTCTCGGCGGTGCAGCAGCTCAACGCCGACACCCGCCCCGGAACCGCCTCCGGCCCTTCGGGTTTCCGGCACTGAGCCGCGTCCGGACGGGTACCACCCGGGACGATCGCCGGAGGGCCGAGCGGCTCCGCGGCTCAGTCCAGCCGCACCCGAACCGACGACCCGGTCTCGGTGGACAGGACCCGGCCGTCGGCGGCGACGTCGACGCGGAAGGGTTCCCCGGCCAGGACCAGGCCGGTGACCGAGAGAGCCCCGATGCCGGTTCCCGGGGTGATCCGGACCTCACCGGCCGGCACGTCGGCCCGCAGTCCCAGGTGGGCCTGCAGCAGTACGACGGCGGCCGCGGCCGACCACGCCTGCGGCCGGCAGGACGCGGGATAGGGCACCGGCACACCGACGTCGGTGGCCGAGAACCCGCCGTAGAGCTCCGGCAGCCGGCCGTCGAACGCCGCACTGGCCGCGAGCAGCCCCTCGGACAGCACGGCCGCCTCGCGGGCGAATCCGGCCCGCTGCAGACCCAGGATGGTGATGGCGGTGTCGTGCGGCCAGACCGATCCGCAGTGGTAGCTCAAGGGCGAGAAACCGCCGGTGGCGGACGACATCGTCCGGAGCCCGAAGCCGCTGGACATGGTCGGGTGCACGAGTCGGGCCGCGACGGCCGCCGCTTCCGCCGGCGACAGCATGCCGCTGGCCAGCAGGTGGCCCATGTTCGACGCCGGGGCGTCCACCTGCTCCTTGTTCCCGTCCAGGGCCAGGATCGGATAGTCGCCGATCTCGTCGCGGGCCCAGAATCGCTCCCGGAACCGGGCCTGTAGGTCGGCCGCGTACTGCCGCCAGCGAGCCGCACCCGGCCGGCCGAACGCATCGAGCAGTTCGGCGCCGGCCAGCGCCGCCTCGTAGGCGTAGGCCTGCACTTCGGCCAGAGCTACCGGTCCGGTGGCGATCCGGCCGTCGGCGAACCGGATCGAGTCCCCGGAGTCCTTCCAGCCCTGATTGGCCAGGCCGCGGGCCGACTTGTCCACGTACTCCAGAAAGCCGTCGCCGTCACTGTCGCCGTAGGCGACCAGCCATTCCAGGGCCCGTTCCATCGTCGGTAGAAGCGCCTCGACATCAGCGTCGGGCAGGCCCCAGCGCCAGGCATCGGCCAGCAGGCAGACCCACAACGGCGTGGCGTCGACGGTGCCGTAGTAGACCGGGGGGAGGAAGGTGGCGGCACCGCTGCCCACCCGTCGGATCTCGTGCAGGATCTTGCCCGGTTCCTCGGCGGTGTCGGCGTCCTCGACCCGTCCCTGCCGGGCGGCCAGTGCGTGCAGGGTGCCGGCCGCCAGGTCGGTGCCCAGGGGCAGCAACATCCGCGCCGCCCAGATGGAGTCGCGACCGAAAAGGGTCAGGTACCAGGGGCTGCCGGCGGCCAGGAACTCGTGTGCCGGGGCGGCGGGGGTAGTCATCCGCAGGCCGCGAAGGTCGGCCACCGACTGCGCGACGAACTGGGCCAGCCGCCGATCGTCGGCCCGCACCAGGGGCGCCCTGAACCCGGCCTTCGGGTCCGCGGCCGCGACCACGCCGGCGCTGTCCGAGACCGTTGCCGTCCATCGGACGGTCCGGGTGGAGCGGGCCGGCACGGACACCGTCCAGGTCAGGACCGCCTCCTGCGCCTCGAGCCGGATTCCGGCCTCCCTGGTTGTGACCTCGACCCGCACATCGGGCGAGCCGAAGCACACGCCCCCCTGGATCGCCTGCGGCGCGGCATCGCGCCCGGTCCCGCCGGCCTTGACGGTTTCCATGTCCAGAAGATCGGTCGCCAGCACCAGCTCCATCTCGACGAGAAGATCCCGAACGCCGGAGTTGACCACCTCGATCGACTCGTCCAGGCCGACCGGAGTGGCACTCCGCCGCCGGCGCAGCCACACCGTCGGGTCCGGGGTCGGCGCGTCCCCCTGCCGGAGCAGGACGACGAATTCCACCGAGTCGGCTCCGCGCATGGCCCAGCTGACGGGCTCGAGCAGGCCGCCGGCCACACTCAGCTCGGCCCGCCCGATCGCTCTGATGTCGGCCCGGAACACCCCCTGCGCTCCCTGCGATCTGATCTGACCGTCCGCGGCCGACAGGACGACGGTCGGCGAGCTCAGAGCGGTGATCAGGTCGTGCAGCAGCGGCTGCAGCGCGAGCGCGCCGGCCGGCGGCGGAAGGGAAGACACGTGTCATCGAGCCTTTCTGTTCATGAGACAGCTTCTCGCAGAGCTTGATTCGGGAATCAGCGCACCGGTTCCAGCACCACTCCCCGGCGCCGGGGCCAAGAAATCTCCCCCCGCGTACTTGACAGGCGCTGTGACCCCCGCAACACTACGTCCATCCCTTGGATCGATCCAAACGAATCGCAGATCTCTTTTGGATCGATCCAAGACAGCTCCGGCACGGCGCCGGACACTCTCGACGAGGAGATGTGATGGCAGAGCACAGCGGAACCGGGCCCGGTCGCACGATCCCGGCCCGCGCCACGCTGGGCTCGGTGGCGGCCCGCGCCGGCGTGTCGAAGCAGACCGTCTCCAATGTCATCAATTCTCCCCACATGGTGCGGGAGGACACCGCGGCCAAAGTGCTGGCCGCGATCGACGAACTCGGCTACCGGCCGCACCGAGCGGCCCAGCAGTTGCGTACCCGCAGGTCCCGCGTGTTCGCCCTGCGGGTGCAGAACCGTTTCCCCGACGCAGTTTTCGACCGCTTCCTGCACGCACTGACCGGAGCCGCCGGAGCCCTGGACTATCGCATCATGCTGTACACGGCGGACGACGACGCCGGCGAGATCACCGCCTACGACGAACTCCTGGATCGCTGGGACATCGACGGGTTCGTGCTGACCGGCACCCATCCCGGAGACACCCGAACCGCTCATCTGTCGCGCGTCGGCGTTCCTTGCGTGACCTTCGGGCGCCCCTGGGACGACTCAGGTCACCATCCTTGGGTCGACGTCGACGGCGCCGCCGGCACCCGAGCGGCGACCGAACATCTTGTCCGACAAGGGCATCGACGAATCGGCTTTCTCGGCTGGCCGGACGGGTCGGGCGTCGGTGGCGATCGGCTGTCCGGCTGGGCGAACGCCATCCGGGACGCCGGCCTCGATCTGCTGCCCCCGTCGCGGGCCGTCAACGACGCCGAACAAGGTCGCTCGGCGGCCGCCGAGCTGATCGACCGCACCCACCCGACGGCCATTGTCTGCGCGTCCGACGTGCTGGCCCTCGGCGCCATCTCGGAGATCACCGCCCGCGGCATGAATGTGGGCGCCGACGTGGCCGTCATCGGTTTCGACGACACCGACATCAGTGCCGTGGCCGGCCTGTCCTCGCTGGCCCAGCCACTGGTCGACGTGGCCGCGCATTGTGCCCGGCTGCTGGCCACTCTGGTCGAGAACCCCAGCGACAGCCGGCCGGAACAAGTCCTGCTGGAACCGCAGCTGGTCATCCGCTCCTCGTCGGCGCCCGTTCGCCGCTGACGTCAACGCTTCCCGTACCTCCGGGCAACCCACCGGAATCGATACCGCCCTGTTCGGCCAAGGGACAACCCCACAAGGAGAGAATCACCATGAAACGACGGCACGTCGGACACGTCACGCTCGCGGCAGCATCCCTCTCGATGCTGCTGCTGGCCACCGCCTGCGGCAGCTCGAGCAGCAGTTCCACGTCCAGCTCGGCCGGCAGCTCGGCGTCGGCCTCGGCTGTTCCGGCCGCCTCGTCCGCGGCCGGCGGTGCGTCGTCCTCCGGGGCCGCGAGTTCGGCCGCCGGTACCGCGAGTTCCGCCGGTGGCACGCCGAGTTCCGCCGGTGGCACCTCGGCCGCCTCGGGTGCGAAACTCCCGGCCGCCAACCTGAGCCTGCTGTTCGGTTCGTCCGGCACGGCCGAGACGAACGCGCTGAAGGCGGCGGCCGCCGCCTGGGGCAAGCAGTCCGGGTCGACCGTCACCGTCACGCCTGCCGCCAACGAGCAACAGCAACTGGCCCAGGGCTTCTCGGCCGGGACCGCGCCGGACATCTTCTACGCCGGAGCCGGGGACGTCGCCACCTACGCGAAGGCCGGGAACATGCTCGCGTACGGCGACCAGATGCCCAACAAGGGCGACTTCTACCCGACCCTGATCCAGTCGTTCACCGTGGGCGGCAAGCTGATCTGCGCGCCGAAGGATGTCTCCACGCTGGCGCTCTTCATCAACACCGAGGACTGGACCAAGGCCGGTCTCACCGACGCCGACATCCCGAAGAACTGGGACCAGCTGGCCGCGGTGGCCAAAAAGCTCACCTCCGGTGGGCAGGTCGGCCTGTCGATCGGCGCCACCCGCGATCGCATCGACGCGTTCCTCGCCCAGAACGGCGGCGGCCTGACCAGCGCCGACCAGAAGACGGCCACGGCCAACTCCGACGCCAACGTCGCCGCCCTGACCTACGTCAAGAAGCTGCTCACCGACGGGGTAATGAAGTTCCCGGGTGACCTGTCCGCCGGCTGGGCCGGTGAGGCCTTCGGCAAGAACAAGGCGGCCATGACGATCGAGGGCAACTGGTTGCTCGGCTCCATGAAGACCGACTACCCGACCATCAAGTACAAGGTCGTCGAACTTCCCACCGGCCCGACCGGAACCAAGGGCACGTTGGCCTTCACCAACTGCTGGGGCATCTCGGCGACGACCAAGAACTCCGCCCAGGCCGAGGCGTTCGTCCAGTACCTGACCTCGCCGTCCACCCAGATGACGTTCGCGGACGCCTTCGGTGTCATCCCGTCGGTGAAGACCGCCCAGGCGCAGTACCTGGCGAAGTACCCGTCGAACGCGCCGTTCGTCAACGGGATCGCCTACGCGCAGGGCGTTCTCACCGCACCCGGGACCAGTGCCGTGCTGTCCGACATGGACTCGCAGCTGGAGAAGCTGGCGACCAGCGACCCGAAGACGATCCTGAACAGCGTCCAGGACAACCTCTCGACCGCCCTGGGTGGCTGACCTTCCGCGTCCCGGAAGGTGAACCCGTGATCCGGCACTGAACACCAGTGCCAGCAAGGCGTCGTGCCGGCCGGAGGTGGAACTCCGGCCGGCACGACGATCAGCGTTCCGGTGGCGGTGCGCTCAGGCAATCCCGATGATCAGGAGTCAGTGATGACCGTCGAATCCGCCCTCCCGGCCGAGACCGAGTCCCCGGCCTCTCCACGGCCGTCGAAGAAGTCCACGCGCGGCGGCGTCCGGGGGCGCGAGGGACTGGCCGCATGGCTGTTCATCTCACCGGTGCTGATCATCGTCGGTGTGTTCCTGGTTCTGCCCGCCATTCTCGCCCTCTGGGTCTCGTTCTCGAACTGGAGCGGAAAGGGTTCGCCGATCGGCGCCGGCTTCGTCGGCTTCGACAACTACAACACCCTGCTCGCCCACAAGGGTTTGGCTCAGAAGGACCTGGGAACGTCGCTGCGCAACAACCTGTACTACGTCATCCTGGTCGTGCCCCTGCAGACGGCACTGGCCCTCGGCCTGGCACTGATCCTGAACGCGCGTCGCCTGAAGGGAAAGGGCTTCTTCCGAACGGCGTTCTACTTTCCGTCGGTCACCTCGTCGGTGGCCATCGTCACCGTGTTCCTGTTCATGTTCTCCGGGAGCGGCGTGATCAACGCGGTGCTGAAATGGTTCGGCATCAACGGGCCCACCTGGTTCTCCCGGCCGGACGGCGTGCTCCAGCTGATCCTGTCCGGGCTCGGCATCGTCGACAAGAACAACCCGCCGGCCTGGCTGACCGCCCACCACCTCCTCGGCGTCACCTGGTACGACTGGCTGGCCGGACCGTCGATCGCCATGTGCGCCTTGATCTTCCTCGCAGTGTGGACGACCGGCGGCACCTTCATGCTGATGTTCCTGGCCGCGTTGCAGGACATCTCGGACGACATGTTGGAAGCCGCCTCGATCGACGGCGCGACCGGGTGGCAGGCGTTCCGGAAGGTCATTCTTCCCAGCCTGCGCCCGACGCTGTTCCTGGTGATCACCCTGGGGCTGATCGGAACCTGGCAACTCTTCGACGCGGTCTACCTCGCCGGCCAAGGCGCGCCGTCCAAGACCACGCTGACCCCGGCCTTCCTGTCCTACTCGACCTCGTTCAACGACGGCAACTGGGGCCAGGGCGCCGCCATCTCCTTCATCCTGGTCGCCATCATCATTCTGATGAACCTGCTCCAGCGCCTGATCATGCGCGAACGCCGGACCCTCCCGAAACGCCGTCGATTCACCGGTCCCGACGCGGCCACCGCGAAGTCCCTGCCGCAGCCTCGAGTGGAGTCATGATGAGCACCCGCACCACACCGCCGCGCGCGCCGCTTTCGGTCCCGGACACGCTCAAGCCCCCTCGCTCGGGCAAGAAGATCGCCTTCCAGGTCGCTGCCTACCTGGTGCTGATCCTGTTCGCGCTGATCTACATCTTCCCGTTCCTGATCGAGATCGGTTCCGCGTTCAAGACGGATGTGGACGCCAACAACAATCCACTCAATCCGATCCCGCAGACCTGGACGACGGCCGCCTTCCACAAACTCGCCGACGCCAATTTCGCCCGGTGGTTCACCAATTCGACGATCATCGCGCTGGTCGTCACGGCGGGGCGGGTGTTCTTCGACTCCCTGGCCGGTTACGCGTTGGCCCGTCTGCACTTCCGCGGTCGAGCGGCGATCAACGGCGCGATCATCGCCGTGATGGCGATCCCGAGCGTCGTGCTGCTCATCCCGAAATTCCTGGTCCTGGTGCAACTGCATCTCACCAACAGCTACCCGGGCATGATCATTCCATTGATGGCCGACGCCGCCGGCGTATTCATCATGCGCCAGTTCTTCATCAACATCCCGGCCGAGGTGGAGGAGGCCGCCCGCATCGACGGCGCCGGCACGTTCAAGGTGTTCTGGCGGGTCGTCCTGCCGATGGCCCGGCCGGCCGTCATCACCCTGACCATCCTGTCCTTCCAGGGGTCCTGGAACGAGTTCTCGTTCTTCCTGGTCGCCAACAACAATCCGAATCTGGATACCCTCACCACCGGCGTCGCCACCCTGATCGGAGGGGGCGAGGGGGCGTCGAACCAGTTCCCGTTCAAGCTTGCCGCCGCCCTGCTGATGACGATCCCGACCGCCGTCGTGTTCTTCGTCTTCCAGCGCTACTTCATCCGCGGGGCCAGCTCGGGGGCGGTCAAGGGCTGATCCGGACCGTCCCGGGCCGCGCCGGCTCGGCTTCCGCCTCGCCGGTGGGACCGGCACCCGGCCGCTGGAGTCAACGCGGCGGGGCATCCAGCAGATCGAGAAGTTCCCCCGCGCGCTCGGCACCCGGCCGGGGCACCTCGTCGATGCTGGTCACCGGGGCGACCAGACGGACGCTGGAGACCAGGAAAACCCCGTCCGCGGCGGACAGGTCGTCCGGGGTCAGTCGCTCGTAGGCGGTCGCCCAACCAGCGTCCTGCGCCGCCCGAATGAGCCGCACCACCGTGATCCCGTCGAGAATTCCGTCCAACGGCGGGGTCACCAGGGTGCGGTCGCGCACGACCACCACGGTGGCCGTCGGCGCTTCCATCACCGCGCCGTCCCTCCCGACGAAGATGACGTCGTCCGCGCCCATCGACCGGGCATGCCGCAACGCCGCCATGTTCACCGCGTACGACAGGGTCTTGGCCGAGGTCAGCATCCACGGGGCGGCCGCCGCATCGGAACCGGCGAAACCGCGGTCGAGCAACAGCACCGCGACGCCTTGGACCCGTTGGCGCAGCACCTCGTCCGGGACCGGCGTGCCCGTCACGTAGCAGGTGGGCGGCGCGCCGGCCGGGCCCCGGGTGGACACCAGGCGCAGCACCAGGTCCCCGCCGGGAAATGCCCCGAGCACGGCGTGCACCCCGTGGAGCCAGTCGGCGTCCGGCGGCCCCTGGAAGTCCAGCATCGTCGCCGATTTGGCCAACCGGGCCAGGTGCTCCGGAAGATCCCGCGGTTGTCCGCCCTGAACCAGGATCGTCTCGAAGACCCCCTCGCCGCGCATCGCGCCGGCGTCGTCCGGCCGCAGCAGCGGCTCGGCTCCTGATCTCACCCGGCCGTCGAGCAGGCCGACCACCATGGAGGAAGGATGATCGGGGACCGCGGTCGGTTCGGACACCGGATGAGCGTAAGCGCGTGAGAAACAATTCCGGCCGGGAAGGTCGATCGGCCCGGCCGCTGTTCGAGTAGAGCGCGCCACCGGAAGGTCCGGTGGCCCGAGGAGGATGAACGACATGAAGCAGTACCTGCTGAGCGTCTACGAGCCCGCCGGTCCGGCCCCGGCACCGGAAGTGCTGGAACCGATCGTGAAGAACGTGCTCGATCTGGATGCCGAGATGCGCGCCGCCGGCGTCTGGGTGTTCGCCGGCGGGCTGTTCCCGCCGAGCACCGCCACCACCCTGCGCCCGACCGCCACCGGCGTCACCACCACCGACGGACCGTTCGCCGAGGGCAAGGAACATCTCGGTGGGTTCAGCATCATCGCGGTCGACGACCTCGACGCGGCATTGGCGTGGGGTCGCCGCCTGGCCGAGGCCACCACCCTGCCGATCGAGGTACGGCCCTTCCAGGGCTGACCCGGCGGGCCACCCGGTACATGGACATCGATCGGATCTTCCGAGCCGAGTACGGCCGGGCGGTGGCGGTACTGGTGCGGGTCCTGGGCGACATCACACTCGCCGAGGACGCCGTCCAGGAGGCCTTCGCGGTGGCCGCCGAGCAGTGGCCGTCCCGCGGTCTCCCGCCCAGTCCGGCCGGCTGGATCATCACCACCGCTCGTCATCGGGGTATCGACCGTCTGCGGCGGGAGACCAACCGGGCGGCCAAGGAAGCGGCCGCCCTGATCATCGAACCGGAACCGGCCCAGGAGAGCGATGTGCGGGACGACCAGTTGCGCCTGATCTTCACCTGCTGCCACCCGGCGCTGGCCCCGCACGCGCAGGTCGCGTTGTCGCTGCGGCTGCTCGGCGGCCTCACCACGGCCGAGGTCGCCCGGGCGTATCTGGTGCCGGAGTCCACCATGGCGCAGCGGCTGGTCCGGGCCAAGGGCAAGATCCGCGACGCCGGCATCCCGTACCGGGTGCCGGGCGCATCCGAACTGCCCGCGCGGCTCGACTCGGTGCTGACGGTCATCTACCTGATCTTCAACGAGGGCCACACGGCCAGTTCGGGCGACCGGCTGGTGCGGGACGACCTGTGCCGGGAGGCGATCCGCCTGGCCCGGCTGGTCACCGGTCTGATGCCTGACCAGCCGGAGGCCATGGGGCTGCTCGCCCTGCTGCTGCTGAGCGACTCCAGACGCGCAGCTCGCTGCGACGACGGCGGGCACCTGGTGCGCCTGGGCGACCAGGACCGGTCGGCCTGGGACGCGTCCCTGATCGACGAGGGTCAGCGGCTGGTCCGCGAATGCCTGCGGATCGGGCGCCCTGGGCCGTACCAGCTGCAGGCCGCGATCAGTGCCGTGCACAGCGACGCACCGGTGGGCGCCCTGACCGACTGGTGGCAGATCCTGCAGCTGTACGACCAGCTGTGGACGGTGCTGCCGACGCCGGTGGTGGCACTGAACCGGGCGGTCGCCGTGGCCGAGGTGCACGGTCCGGAGACGGCCCTGACAGTCCTCGACGGCCTGGAGCTGGCCGACTTCCATCTGTTCCACGCCATCCGGGCCGACCTGCTCCGGCGTCTCGGCCGCGCCGCGGACGCGCGGGCCGCCTACGACCGGGCCATCAGCCTGGCCGGCAACGCCGCCGAGCGCGAATTCCTGCATTCGGCCCGGGCGGACCTGCGCTAAAGCTTGCGCAACCGGACCTTCGTCACCGCGTGGTCCGGGCCCTTGGTGAGCACCAGGTTGGCCCGTCCCCGGGTGGGCAGGATGTTTTCGACCAGGTTCGGGGCGTTGATGCTGTCCCAGAACCGGGCCGCCAGTTCGACCGCCTCCTCGTCGGAGAGCACCGCGTACCGCGCGAAGAACGAGTCGGGATGGGAGAACGCGGTCTGCCGCAGGCTCAGGAAGCGGTCCGTGTACCAGCGCTTGATGTCGGCGGTCTCGGCGTCCACGTAGATGGAGAAGTCGAAGAAGTCGCTGACGGCCAGGGCGCGGCCCTCGTCGTCGAGCCGGGCCGGCTGCAGCACGTTCAGGCCCTCGACGATCAGGACGTCGGGGCGATGCACGACGACCTCTTCGTCGGGCAGGATGTCGTACGTCAGGTGGTCGTACTTGGGCGCCCGGACCTCGGCCGCCCCCGACTTGACCTCGGCGACGAAGCGCAGCAGCGCCCGCCGATCGTAGGATTCAGGAAACCCCTTGCGGGACATCAGGTCACGTTCCTGCAGCACCGCGTTCGGGTACAGGAAGCCGTCGGTGGTGACCAGCTCGACCCTGGGGGTGTCGGGCCACCGGGCCAGCATCTCGCGGAGCACCCGGGCGGTGGTCGACTTCCCCACCGCGACGCTGCCGGCCACGCCGATGACGAACGGGGTCCGGGACGACTTCTCGCCCAGGAACGTGGACGTGACCTTGTGGAGCTCGCCGGTGCCGTTGGAGTACAGGTTCAGCAGTCGGGACAGCGGCCGGTAGATGGTGTCCACCTCGGCCAGGTCGATCGGATCCCCCAGGCCGGACACCCGGTCCAGCTCCGCCTCGGTCAGCGGCAACGGGGTGGCCTTGGCCAGCAGCGCCCACTCGGCCCGGTCGAGCTCGACCCAGGGCGTCACGCCGTTGAACACGGGCGGACTCTGCACGGCCGTGGAGCCGCCGGTCCGGACGTGTGGAGAAGGGTTGACCTCGTCGTCACCTGCCATGATCTGAAGATCATGCCGCTTCGGGGCGCAGGCCACCCAATTCGTCCGGTGTGACCTGGGCCGCAATCGCGACGTCGAACGGGGCCCCCGCGGTGCGCGCCTACGATGGTGACGTGTCCGCCCCCTACCGTTCGCCGCTGCTGTCCTTCCCCGACGCCGTCGCTTCCGGCGACGCCGACGGGCCCGATCAGGGCATCGCGTGGCACTACGGCGACCCGGTCGGTGAACAGCGGGCCGCCGTCCGGTCGGCTGCCCTGTTCGATCGGTCCCACCGCGGCCTCATCGCCGTCACCGGCCCGGATCGGTTGACCTGGCTGAACACGCTCACCAGTCAGCTGCTCACCGGCCTGGGCGAAGGGGCGAGCACCGAGGCCCTCGTGCTCTCCCCCAACGGCCACGTCGAACACCACATGGGTGTCACCGAGATCGGCGAAATCACCTACCTCGACACCGAACCGACCGACACCGCCGGGTTGCTCAAGTACCTGACCATGATGGTGTTCTGGTCGAAGGTCGAGTTGACCGAACCGGACCTGGCCCAGTTGCGCGTCATCGGGCCGAAAACGTCCGAGATCGTGTCCGCCACCGGCCTGCTGGATGCCCCGGTCGATCGTGCCGTGCCCCTGGGCGCGGGCGGGTTCGCCCGGCCGACCGCCGGCGGCGTCGACCTGTTCGTCCCGCTGATCGCGCTGGCCAACACCGCCGCCGCACTCACCGCGGCCGGAGCCCGCGCCGCCGGCAGCTGGGCCGCCGACGCGCTGCGCATCGAGTCCCGCACCCCTCGCCTGGGGATCGACACCGACGAGAAGACCATTCCGAACGAGGTCACCTGGCTGGCCGAGGCGGTGCACCTCAACAAGGGCTGCTACCGCGGGCAGGAGACGGTGGCCCGGGTCAACAACCTGGGCCGGCCGCCACGGAAACTCGTACTGCTGCACCTGGACGGTTCGGCTGATCGCCTGCCGGCCCCGGGTTCGACGGTCACCACCGCCGAGGGCCGGGTCGTGGGCCGGATCGGCACCGTGGCCCACCACCACGAGGACGGCCCGATCGCGCTGGCCATGATCAAGCGTTCACTGCCGGCCGGCACCCCGCTGTTGGCCGACGGCGTCGACGCGGCGGTCGATCCCGACGATCTGGTCGACGAGACGCCGTCCGGGCCACCGCAGTCGGCGCTCGATCGGCGTACCTTCACCGACATCCGGCGCCGCTGATGCCGTCGCTGGTGACCCTCGACGAGATCACCGATGCTGCCGCTCGCATCGCGTCACTCGCGGTGAGAACGCCGCTGCTGGCGTCGCCTTGGCCCGGCCTGTGGCTCAAACCCGAAGGGCTGCAACCGATCGGGGCGTTCAAGATCCGGGGCGCGGTGACCGCCATGTCCCGCCTGGACCCGGACGTACGGTCCCGTGGGGTCCTCGCGCACTCGTCCGGGAATCACGCGCAGGCCGTGGCCTACGCCGCGCGGGCCTTCGGGGTCGATGCCCACATCGTCATCCCCGACAACGCCCCGGCCCGCAAGATCGAGGCCACCCGGGCCCTCGGGGCAACGGTCGAGCTGGTACCCGTCGAGCAACGGTTCAGCCGCCCGGCCGAGCTGGCCGCCGAGACCGGCAAGGCGATGATCGCGCCGTTCGACGACCGCAACGTGATCTCGGGGCAGGGCACCATCGGCCTCGAGATCGCCGCCGACCTCCCGGGCGACCTGGCCTACGTCCTGGTCCCGGTCTCCGGCGGTGGCCTGATCTCGGGCATTGCCGCGGCGTTGGCCGCACTGCGCCCCGAGGTGAAGGTGATCGGCGTCGAACCGGAGCTGGCCGCGGACGCCGCCGACTCCTTCCGCTCCGGCGAGCGGCGCCTGTGGGAATCGGCCGACACGGCCCGGACCATCGCCGACGGACTCCGGACCCCCGGCGTCGGCGAACTGCCCTGGGAGCACATCCGCACCCAGGTCCACGACATCATCACCGTCACCGAGGACGAGATCATCGATGCCACCCGCCGCCTCGTAGTCGACGCCCGGCTGGTGGCCGAACCGTCGGGCGCGGTGGCCACCGCGGGCTGGCTGCACCACCGAGACCGGTTGCCGGCGGGGAATGCGGTGGCCATCGTCTCCGGCAGCAACATCGACCCGGCCGTGTTGGCCATGGTGCTCGGTGCCTGAGTCCCCCGGCACGTTGATCACCGTCGCTCCGGCGCCCGGTCCGATCGGACACCTGCTGCGCACGGCCATCGACGCCGAACAGGTCGGGGCGGCCCGCTTGCACCTGTCCCCTGACCAGCCCGAACTCGAGGCTGCGATCACCGCCCTGCGGGGCCAGACCCGGCTGATCCTGACCAGCGCGGCCGACGTCGCCGGGCTGGACCGCGTCACCTCCGGCTTCATCGACCGGCAACTTCAGGACGGTGACGACCTGCCGGCCCTGGTGGTGGACGTGGCCGGACTGGTCGCCGCCCACCCGTCGGGCGTGAGCCTGTGCGGCGCCGGATCGGCCGCCCTCCCGGTGCTGCTGGCCGCCCTGGCGTCCGGTGGACATCTGACGGTCGCTTCCACGACGCGGGACCATGCCGCCCTGGTGGCGCGGGCGAGCGGGTTGGCCCGGATCGCCGGACGACCGCCGCTCGATCGCGCGGCCGCACGAGACCTGCTGGGCCTATGAGAGGACAAGAGTGTCGATGAGCACGCCGGTCGAGCTGGTGCGGGTGATGCGCTCCGGTTTTCACGAAGGCAGTCACTACGGAGCGGTGGTGGTGACCGACACGGACGGCTCGGTACTGCACGCCCGTGGGGCGGTGGACGCGCCGGTGTTTCCGCGATCGTCCAACAAGCCGTTCCAGGCCGTGGCCATGCTGCAGGCCGGCGCCCAACTGGACGGAGCCGACCTGGCCATCTCGGCCGCGTCCCACTCCGGTGAACCGATGCACACGTCACGGGTCCAGGCCATGTTGGACCGGGTGTCACTGGGCGAGGGAGATCTGGGTTGCCCGGAGGCGTTGCCGCTCAACGAGGCGGCCCGCAACGAGGTGATCGCCGCCGGTGGCGCGCCGCGGCGGATCTACATGAACTGCTCCGGCAAACACGCCGGCATGCTGGCCGCGTGCGTCGAGCACGGTTGGGATGTGGCGACCTATCTGCAGACCGACCACCCACTGCAGCTCTCGGTGCGCGACCAGGTCGCTCGGCTGTCCGACGAGGTGCCGTCGGCGGTGGGTATCGACGGCTGCGGGGCGCCGCTGTTCGCGATCTCGCTGCTCGGCCTGGCCCGCGCATTCGGCAGGGTCAACGCGGCCGCCCGCGACACTGCGGAACATGCTGTCTCGCAGGCGATGCGGGAGTACCCGGAGATGGTCGGCGGCACCGGGCGGGAGGACACCCGGTTGATGCGGGCGCACTCCGGGCTCCTGGTCAAGGGCGGTGCCGAGGGCGTGCACTGCGCCGCGCTGGCCGATGGCCGGACGGTGGCCGTCAAGATCACCGACGGCGGCGATCGCGCCCGGATGCCGGTACTGGTGGCCGGCCTCCGGATGCTCGGCCTGGAGTCGGATCTGCTCGACGAACTCGGCACCGGTGTGGTGCTCGGCGGCGGTCATCAGGTCGGCACGGCGGAGCTGGCACCCGGGGTGTTCTGACCGGTCCGGTCACCCGCTCGGGCGCGGGCGACTCCGGGCCGACCGCCATTGGGTAACCAGGGCGTTGCTCCGGTCGGTGTGGCACAGGCGACCGGCCCGGGCGGGTGGGAGCGCCCCTGTAGAACCTGTACGATTGAGCTACGACTGACAACAGATGCCGGGGCCGCCGTTGGGCCGCCCCGCTTTAACGTGCAAGGGGGTCCGCTCATGGGGCGAGGCCGTCAGAAGGCAAAGCAGACGAAGGTTGCCCGGGATTTGAAGTACCACGAATCCTCGTTCGACCCCAACGCTTTGACTCAGGAACTTCGCGGGATCCCGGTTCACCGACCGGCTCCTGTTGTCAAGGACGAGAGCGAGGAAGACTCGCTCTACGCCAAATACATGGTCGATGATGACGACGACGAGGATGACGGCCCGGTGGTCTACGCCAACGGGTCATCGCGTCGCTGACCGGTAGCCCGTTCCATCACCCGAGGTGCTGCGTGGTTGCAGCCTGCCTGCGCAGCGGTTCGAAACGTTCAACCACGCGGGAATCTGGCCCCTGATCGGCGGTCGAATTCCCGCGTGGTCGGCGCTGCGCGCCTCAGCGGGTCGGTGACGCTTGCGTGCTGGAGGCCGAGATGGTCGGCGGGGTCGGTTCCACGCCGTTCCGGGCGGTGGTGAGCAAGGCGGCAGAGCTGGAGTCCGCCGCGTTCGGTGCGGTGGCGACGTCCAGCCCACTCGCCGTCGCGACCTGCACCAGCTCGTCTGCGGTCATCGGCAGTTGAACCATCCTTGCGCATGGATCAACTTCATCGATTTGGGACGGGTGGGACGCGAGTCGTCACTTTCGTCCATGCCTGCGAAGTTGATCCATGCGGACCACGGGCGAACGGTGCTGTGGGGGCAGGCGGGGACTAGAAGCGCGGGTGGTCCCCGGAGAGGGTGGCCCGTGACTGCTCGTGGCCGGAGCGCTCAACGGTCCCCAGGACGACGGACGGCACGTGACGGGCGGTCAGCACGGCCATGGCGCGATCGACGTCATCGGCGCCGATGATGGCCACCATGCCGATGCCCATGTTGAACGCCTTCTCCATCTCCTCGCGCTGCACCCGGCCGTGACCGGCGATGTAGCCGAAGACAGGCAATGGCGTCCAGGCCCGACGGTCCATGACGGCCGTCAGACCGGACGGGATGATGCGCCCCACGTTGCCGGCCAGGCCGCCGCCGGTGATGTGCGCGTAGGCGTGGATGTCGGTCTCGCGGGCCAGCCGCAGGCAGTCCAGCGCGTAGATGCGGGTCGGTTCGAGAAGTTCCTCGCCGAGGGTCCGTCCGAACTCCTCCACGTGTCCCTCCAGCGACAGCCGGGCGATGTCCAGCAGCACGTGCCGGACCATCGAGTAGCCGTTGGAGTGGACCCCGGAGGACTCCATCCCGATGACGACATCGCCCGGGCGGACGCGGTCCGGGCCCAGGATGTCGTCGGCCTCGACCACGCCGACCGCGGTGGCGGCCAGGTCGTAGTCCTGCGGAGCCATCAGACCGGGATGTTCGGCCGTCTCGCCGCCGACCAGCGCACAACCGGCCTTGACACAGCCGTCGGCGATGCCGGAGACGATCGACGCGATCCGCTCCGGATCGAGCTGGCCGCACGCGATGTAGTCCTGCAGGAACAGCGGCTCGGCGCCGCAGGCGACCAGGTCGTCGACGACCATGGCGACCAGGTCGATCCCGATGGTGTTGTGGACGTCCAGGGCTTGCGCGATGGCCGACTTGGTGCCGACCCCGTCGGAGGACGAGGCGAGAACGGGGTCCCGGAACCGGTTGATCGGAAGGCGGAACAGCGACGCGAAGCCACCGATCCCACCCATCACCTCGGGGCGATGGGTCTTCTCGGTGTACGGCTTCATCAGGTCGACGGCCTCTTCGCCGGCGGCGATCGAGACGCCGGACCCGGCGTATGTCGCCCCGGATCCGATCGGGTGCCGCTGATGGCCGGATGCATGCGTGTTCACAGTGGTGGGGATCTCCGTTCGGACTTCCGGTGTACGTGCGGGCGTGACGCGGACTACGGCCGGCTCAGCGCGGTCTGCGCGCCGTTCGCGTGGCCGTTGACCAGGTGACCGCCGGTGACCCCGCGGCCGATGCCCTCCAGGACATGCTTGCCGACCTGGTCCGGGATGGTGATCGGGTACTCGCCGGAGAAGCAGGCCGTGCACAGCCGGTTGCGTGGCTGCTCGGAGGCGATGACCAGCGAGTCGAGGGAGATGTAGCCCAGGGTATCGGCGCCGATGGAGCGCCGGACGTCCTCGACATCGCTGGAACTGGCGATCAACTCGGCTCGGGTGCCGAAGTCAAGACCGTAGAAGCAGGGCCATCGCACCGGCGGGGAGGCGATCCGGACGTGCACCTCGAGGGCGCCGGCCTCGCGGAGCATCCGGACCAGCGCCCGCTGGGTGTTGCCGCGGACGATCGAGTCGTCGACGACGACCAGGCGCTTGCCGCGGATCACGTCGCGCAGTGGGTTCAGCTTGAGCCGGATACCGAGCTGCCGGATGGTCTGCGACGGCTGGATGAAGGTGCGGCCCACGTAGGCGTTCTTGACCAGGCCCTGGCCGTACGGAATACCCGACTCCTGCGCGTAGCCGATGGCGGCCGGCGTGCCGGATTCGGGCGTCGGAATGACCAGGTCGGCCTCGATCGGCGACTCCAGGGCCAGCCGGCGGCCGATTTCGACCCGGGTCGCGTGCACGCCGCGGCCGGAGATGCTGGTGTCAGGGCGGGCCAGGTACACGTATTCGAAGACGCAGCCCTTGGGCTCGGCCGACGCGAAGCGCTCGCTGCGGATGCCGTCCTCGTCGATGGCCAGCAACTCGCCCGGCTCCACCTCACGGACGTAGGACGCGCCGACGATGTCCAGGGCGGCGGTCTCGGAGGCGACGACCCACCCGCGGTCCAGCCGGCCGAGCACCAGCGGGTGGACACCGTGCGGGTCGCGGGCCGCATAGAGGGTGTGCTCGTCACAGAAGACGAAGTTGAAAGCGCCTTTGAGGGTCGGAAACAGGCTGAGCGCGGCCGCTTCGATCCCGACGTCGGTGGCCGCGTGGGCCAGCAGACGGGTCACGATGTCGGAGTCGGTGGTCGCCTTGGACTTCGACGGCTTGCCCGACAGCCGCTGCGCCTGGAGCGACAGTTCGGCCGTGTTGACCAGATTGCCGTTGTGCCCCAAGGCCAGACCGGAGCCGACCGAGGTGTTCGCGAAGGTGGGCTGAGCGTTCTCCCAGCTGCCGGACCCGGTGGTCGAGTAGCGGCAGTGCCCGACGGCGATATGGCCCTTGAGCGCGGACAGGGTCTGCTCGTCGAACACCTGCGACACCAGGCCGAGATCCTTGAAGACGACGATCTCGCTTCCGTCGGCAACGGCGATGCCGGCTGCCTCCTGACCGCGGTGCTGGAGGGCGTACAGGCCGTAGTAGGTCAGCTTCGCGACTTCCTCGCCCGGGGCCCACACCCCGAAGACGCCGCACTCCTCCTTGGGACCCTGGTCCTGCGCGGCATCCATCTCAGGATCGCGAGGCTGGTCGATCACGCTCAGCGGGAGGCTGGTTCGCGGATGGTTCGTCGTCGGGATGGATGTGGTCGGTGACTGACCGGTACCCACGTAACCGTGCTCCTGTCGAAGGCGCGAGTGTGTGCAACATTGGGGAACATCGGTACCCCATCCTACCCGGTGGACCGCCCCACCCGGCCCGGCCTGAACGAACTCGTCCGGGCGGTCGGTGGACGCGGTGATCACCCAGCGCAAGCATCAGGACGGCGGCAGGGCCGCCCGCACGGTGCGGGTGAGGCCGGCCACCAGGGCCTGGGCGCCGGGGTCATCGGTCAGCTCCCGCGCCGTCGCGAGCTTGGTGTACGAGACGTCGTTGGCCGCCGTGGACAGCACGACGATGATCTGGTTCGCCGTGAATCCCATCGTGTGGATCGCCATGACGCCGCCCAGGCAGCATCCCCAGCCCTGCTTCGACCCGGTCCCGGGGATCGCGTTGACACCGAAATTCTGATCGAACCCGTCGGCCCCGGTGTCCAGCGAACCCTCCATGGCCTCGGTGAACCAGGACGAGGTGCGGCTGTCGCTCAGCAGCTGGTAGAGGAAGGACGCCTGGTCGTGGGCGGAGATCTGCACGTCACCCCAGTACCGGGGTTCCGGCGACGGGGAGGTTTCGTCGAGGTCGTATCGGGCGGCCATCCTGGTGATGATCGCGGCCCGGCCGTCGTCGTCGTAGAACTCCTGGGCGATCGAGTCGTCGGACGCGACGATCATCTGGCGTAGCTGGGAGAGGGTGTCCGGGGCCACGTTCTCGATGCCACCGGCCTGATCGATGACATCGGCGGCCAGGAACAGCTTCACCAGGCTCATCGACGGGACATCCCGATCGGCGTCGATCGACGTGGTGACCGACCCGGTCTGACGGTTCATCACGACCACGGACTGGGTGATGCCCTCGTCCGCCGCCTGGTCAACCGCCTCCTGCACCTCGTTGCTGGTGTCGGGGGCCGGGTGGGCCAATGCGCTCGCGCTGGCCCGGCGCTCCGACGCCCGGCTCGCAGCGGCACTGCTGGCGGCGGCGCTACTGCTCGCCGCACTCGCGGCGGCACTGCTCGCGGCGGCGCGGCTCGCCGCACTGGCAGCGGCACTGCTGGCGGCCGCACTGCTCGCGGCCGCTCCGCTCGCCACCGCTCGGGAGGACGAGGCAACCGCCGCGCTGCTGCTCGACGCATCACTGCGGGCCGCCGCGCTACTCGCCGCGGCCCGACTGGCGGACGCGCTCTCCAGGGCGGCGCTGGACGATGCGGCAGCCTCGAGTTCGGCACTGTTCGGCGCGGCCGGGCTGGGTGCCCCACTCCCCGCAGCCAGCGCGGGGACGGTGACGGTGCGACCAGCGGCGACGCCCACGCCGGAGGCCACCTGCGCCAGCGAGACCGCGGTCGGCGTCCTGGTCGATTCCTTGGCCTCGGACCGCACCGCCGTTGTGACCACCGCGACCGCCACCACCAGCACGGATCCCGCAGCGACGGAGAGGGCGGCACGCAATCGCACGGGCGCTGTCCTCTCGAGTTCGCACGGGGCGCGGCCAGCACGGGCCGCCGGAAGCGGAGCGTGACCGGTTCCCGGGTGCCGGTGCTCGGCCCCTCCGGCGGAGCCTGACCGGTCGACTGTGGTCGGCCGTGTGCCCGGCCTGTGCCACAGCTGTCAATGCTGCGCGATGCGAAAGAAAATTCAGGCGAAGCGCGCCGCGGAGGTCGCCGAAACCTGAGCCGGACGCCTGCGACCGACGCATCAGCGCATCGGCAGGAAGTCCCCCAGATCGGCGCGGGTACCACTGGCCCGCACCCGGCCCGCGGCCACGACGTCGACCCAGGTCACGGCCCCGACGGCCAGAGCCAGCCAGGTCGAACCGTCCATCTCGATGACGTTCGGTGGCGTCCCTCGGGTGTGCCGGATCCCGTCGAAGGCCTGCACCGCCGAATACGGTGGGACCCGGATCTCGACCGATTTGCCCGGGTGCTGCTGCCCGAAGTACAGCAGTGTGGCCCGCACCAGTTCCTTCATGGTCGCCCGGTCCGCCTCGGGCCGGCCGTCCTGGTCGGCCGGCAGGGCGTCGATGGCCCGGAGTGCCGCCTCGGCGTCCTGCTCCGTCACCGCTCGCCTGGCCATGGATTCACCATAGATCCCGCGCGGACCCATCCCGTCCGAGCGCGGCGGAGAATGAGAAGGGTGATCAACTCACCCGACGGCGCCGCGTTGTCCCAGACCTCGGATCCGGCCGACGCGAGCCGCGTTGTCCTCGTCGTCCACGGCGGCGGGACCGATTCCGTCATCGCCACGAGCTGGCTGAACCTGGCCGTACTGCGGCTGTGGCCGTTCGCCCGCAGCATCGCCCGGCGCGACGCGTCGGCCGCGGTCTACCGACTGAGATTCGCCGTCCGCGGCTGGAACCGTACCGGCGAGGCGGCCCTCCGCGACGCGCACTGGGCGCTGGCCACCCTTCGGGAGCGTCATCCCGGCCGACCGATCGTGCTGGTCGGACACTCGATGGGCGGCCGGGTGGCCCTGCTGACCGGCGGGGACGCCGACGTGGCCGGGGTCGTGCTGCTGGAGCCGTGGGCCCCGTCGGATGAGCCGGCCGATCAGTTGGCCGGGGTCCCGACCGTCATCATTCGCGGCGGGCACGACCGGGTCATCCCGCCGGCCACGACGAACCCCTGGATCGCCCGGGCCAGGCACACCGGAGCACGGGTCGACGAGACCCTGCTGCCGTGGGCCGGACACGCGATGTTGCGACGGTTCTGGGTGTGGCACCGCCTGGCCGCCGACGGGGTGGAGTCGATACTGGCCGCGACGCAGGCCGAGGACGCAACGGGCACCCGCGGCCCCCATGAGCGGCCGGTCAGCCCGTTGCTGAGTGAGGGCTCCTGACCGGGAGGCACCATCCATCAAGCGACGGTGACCGGACGAGCCGCGGTCAGAGCCGGCGCGATCAGGGCAGATCGGTCACAGCGACGACCGTAGCCCGGACCAGATCGGCGGAGGTCTCGTAGCGCTCGCCGCCGTCCAGCGGGCCGGTGAGCGGCCCTCGGCCCTGCGCTACGGCGATCGGCCGACGGGCCGAGAAGTGGATCTCCCGAGCTCCGGTCGCCCTGACGATGTCCGCGGCGTTGGCCGGGGTGACGCCGCTGCCGGGCATCACCACGAGTTCGTCCCCGGCCCGGCGGATCAGCTCGGCCAGCAGCGTCAGGCCCTCCTGGGCGGTTGGCCGGGCGCCAGACGTCAGCAACCGGTTGACACCCAGCTCCAGCAGAACATCCAGGGCGGCCAACGGGTCTCGCGTGGCGTCGAAGGCCCGGTGAAAGGTGACGGGCACGTCCTGAGCAGCGTTGAGCAGGCGCGTCATGGCGGGCAGGTCGATGTCGCCCGCCTCGGTGAGCGCGCCGATCACCACCGATCGGGCGCCCTTGTCGATCGCGTGCTCGACATCCTTGGCCATCACCCGGATCTCGTCCCGGTCGTAGACGAAATCGCCGGCCCGGGGCCGGATCAGCACATGAGTGTCGATGACGTCGACCACGGACTCGATCAATCCGGCCGACGGGGTGATGCCGCCCAGCTCCAGCGCGGCACACAGTTCGATCCGGTCGGCCCCGCCCGTCACGGCGGCCCTGGCCCCCAGGGTCGACTGCACGCAGACCTCGGTCCCGATCACGGTGGTCACCCGAAGATGGCCGGCAACGTCCCCTCCCACGCTCGCCGCAGATCCGTCAGCGACAACTTCGCCACGTCCTGGATGTCCAGGAACTCACCTTCGGGGTTGTCGGCATCGACCACCCCGATCCGGACGAAGGGCTGTCGACGCATGCTGCACATCTCGGTGAACCGGAGCTCCTCGGTCCGCGGCACGGCGACCAGAACGCGCGCCGAGCTCTCCGAGAACAGGGCCACGAACGGATCCATTCCTTCCGGAAGCACAAGGCGCGCACCGGTTTCCCCGGTCAGGCACATCTCGACCGCCGCTTGGACCAGGCCACCCTCGGACAGGTCGTGGGCCGCCGAGACCATGCCGTCCCGTGATCCGGCGAGCAGGATCTCGGCCAGCAGTCGCTCGGCCTCCAGATCCACCTTGGGCGGCCGCCCGCCCAGGTGTCCGTGCACCACATTGGCCCATTCGGAACCGTCCAGCTCGTCCCTGGTCTCGCCGAGCAGGATGAGCGTCTCGCCGTCCTCGTGGCCGATCCCGGGCACGATCCGGCGCCGCACGTCGTCGATGACGCCGAGCACGCCGACCACCGGAGTCGGCAGGATGGCCGTGCCCCCGGTCTGGTTGTACAGGCTGACATTGCCGCCGGTGACGGGGATCCCGAGCACCGCGCACCCGTCGGCGATGCCATGGATGGCCTGGCTGAGCTGCCACATGACGCCCGGGTCCTCCGGCGAACCGAAGTTGAGGCAGTCGGTGACGGCCAGCGGGGTGGCGCCGGTGGTGGCCACGTTCCGGTAGGCCTCGGCCAGCGCCAACTGGGCGCCGGAGTACGGGTCCAGCATCGTGTACCGGCCGTTGCAGTCGGTGGACATGGCCACGCCCCGGTAGGACTCGTCACTGATCCGGATGATGCCCGAATCGCTGGGCTGGGCCAGCACGGTGTTGCCGCGCACGTACCGGTCGTACTGGTCGGTGATCCAGGCCCGGCTGCAGAGGTTCGGCGAGGCGACCATCTTGAGGATCAGCGCCTCCAGTTCGTCCCGCGAGGGCCGCGGCAGGTGCGCAGACGCGTTGGCCTGCAACGCATCCTGGCCTTCCGGGCGCTGCACCGGGCGATTCAGCACCGGCCCGTCGTGGGCCACCGTACGCGGCAGCACATCGACAACGACCTCGCCGTGGTGCGTGATGACCAGGCGCCCGGTGTCGTTCACCTCGCCGATGACGTCGGCCTCCACCTCCCACTTGGCGCACACGGCCAGGAAGGCATCGACCTTGTCCGGGGTGACGACCGCGCACATACGTTCCTGCGACTCGCTGGACAGAATCTCCACGGCCGTCATGTTCTCCGCGCGCAGCGGCACCTGGTCGAGGTCGACCAGCATGCCGCCGTCGCCGGCGGCGGCCAGTTCCGATGTGGCGCAGGCCAAACCGGCCGCGCCGAGATCCTGGATGCCGACCACCAGTTGAGCCTTGACCACCTCGAGGGTGCATTCGATCAGGATCTTCTCGGCGAACGGATCGCCGACCTGGACGCTCGGCAACTTCTTGCGGGCCGGGCCGGAATCGTCACCGTCAAAGGTGGTGGAGGCCAGAACCGAGGCGCCACCGATGCCGTCGAGGCCGGTACGGGAGCCGTACAGGATCACCTTGTTGCCGTTGCCGCTGGCCTGCGCGGTGTAGAGGTCGGCGGCACGCAGGACGCCGATGCTCCCCGCGTTGACCAGCGGATTGCCGGCGTAGGAGGCGTCGAACACGACCTCGCCACCGATGTTGGGCAGGCCCAACGAGTTTCCGTAGCCGCCGACCCCGCCGACGACGCCGTGCACGACCCGCTGCGAGTCCGGCGCGTCGGCCGGGCCGAAACGCAACTGATCCATGACGGCGACCGGGCGGGCTCCCATGGCCAGGATGTCGCGGACGATGCCGCCCACGCCGGTGGCCGCGCCCTGGTAGGGCTCGACGAACGACGGGTGGTTGTGCGATTCGACCTTGAACGTGACGGCCCAACCGTCACCCACGTCGACCACTCCGGCGTTGTCGCCGATCCCGGCCAGCATCTTGGACTTCATCTCCGGGGTGGTGGTCTTCCCGAAGTAGGACAGGTGCACCTTGGAGGATTTGTACGAGCAGTGCTCGGACCACATCACCGAGTACATCGCCAGTTCGGCCGCGCTCGGTCGCCGGCCGAGAATCTTCCGGATCGAGGCGTACTCGTCGTCCTTCAGGCCGAGCGCGGCGTAGGGCTGCACCTCGTCCGGCGTCCGCTGGGCGATGGCGACCGTGTCCTGCGACAGGGCGGGTGAGGGTGCAGCGGGCGTGAAGGTCACGCGGAGACTCCCAAGAGGTGGTCGACGACGGACAGGAAGAAGCCCATTCCGTCGTCGGTGGGGCCGGTCAACGGGTCGATGGCGTGTTCGGGGTGCGGCATCAGGCCGGCTACGCGTCCGTCGGCGGAGCAGATGCCGGCGATGTCACGCTCGCTGCCGTTCGGGTTGGCCGGCGCGGTCGAGCCGCCGGCCAGGCTGGGCACGTAGCGGAACAGCACGCGCCCCTCGCCTTCGAGCTCGTCGAGGACGGACTCGGAGGCGACGTAGCGCCCTTCGGCGTTCTTCATGGGGATCAGGATGTCCGCCCCCGGCTGGAACCGGCTGGTCCAGACGGTGCTGGTGTTCTCCGCCCGCAGCCACTGGTCGCGGCAGAGGAACTTCAGCCCGGCGTTGCGGACCAGGGCACCCGGCAACAGCCCGGCCTCGCACAGCACCTGGAAGCCGTTGCAGATACCGAGTACCGGCAGGCCGCCCTTGGCCGCCTCGACCACGGACCGCATGACGGGGGTCTGCGCGGCGATGGCCCCGGCCCGGAGGTAGTCGCCGTAGGAGAAGCCACCCGGGACGACGATCGCGTCGACCCCCTTGAGGTCGGCGTCGGCGTGCCACAGCGGCACCGCCTCGGCCTCGGCGTACCGCACCGCGCGGGCGGCGTCCACGTCGTCGAGGGTGCCCGGGAAGGTGATGACGCCGATCCGTGGGCTCACTTGGCGGTCTCGGGCTCGGCGATACGGGTGACGGTCCACTCCTCGATGACCCGGTTCGCCAGCAGGTGCCCGGCGATCTCCTCGAGGTCCTCGTCGGACACGGTGTCGTCCACCTCGAGGTCGAAGTGCTTGCCCTGGCGCACCGAGGTGACCCCTGGGTGGCCGGTGCGGGTCAGCGCGGCGAGGATCGCCTTGCCCTGCGGATCGAGGATCTCGGACTTGATGACGACATCAACTGCCACGCGCGCCACGGCGGTGGTCCCTTCTTCAGGTTTACGGACCAGCGGGAGAACGTGCCCCAGTTTATCCGGCTCCCGGGGCCGGTCCGGCCACGGTGCCGCGGGCGGCCGGTGGCCGGCCGGCGGCCGGCGATGCTCCGGCGAGCGGGTCGCCGCCGGGGCCGGTCAGCCGGCGAGACGAGTGGCGTCGGGACGGTGGGGACGAGCGCGACGACGGGAGAAGAGGTAGATCACGGGCAGGGTGGCCAGCAGCGGGCCGACGATCGACACCGGGCGGAGCAGCCACCAGGTCAGGGTCGGCTCCACGCCCTCGATCCGGAGGCCGAAGATCGACCATTCGACCGCGCGGGACAGGGCCATTCCGGTGGTGTGGAACAGGAACAGCGGCAACGCGAAACGGGTCAGGACGCCCATACTGCGGGCGAACCAGCCACCGGAGGCCAGCCGGTGCAGCACGAAGGGTCGGATCAGCTCGGCCACGCCGATCTGGAACAGGGTGAGCGCCAGGATGCACACGGTGGGCGGCGCCATGTTCGATCCCTGCCCCGGCACGCCGACCATGGAACCCGGATACAGACCCGAGAACACCAGCCCGACCAGCAGAAACAGCCCGACGAAGGTCATCGCCCAGGCCTGCTGCCGGGACTTGGCCGGTTGGTAGGCCCAGTCCGGGACGCCGTCGGGGACAGAGCGCGGCGCCTGGTCGAGGCCGGAGATCCGGCGGTGGAAGTAGCCGAGCTGGAAGGCGAAGCCCCAGACGAACACCATGTTGATCCACTCGACGTACGGCACCTGGTACCGGAATCGCAGGATGTCCACCAGCACGGCCAGGCCACCCAGCCAGACCAGGACCAGGACGTCGAACCGGCGGTGCAGCCAGACGGTGACCGGCATCATCGCCACGAAGAACAGGTAGGTGGCGACGAACCACAAGGGTGAGACCACCATCAGGACGGCGCGGCCCATCCAGTCGAGGTTGAACACGCTACCGACGATGATGCCGAGCACGATCCACACTCCGAGGAGCGCGGCCGACGGCACCGCCAGTTCACGGGCCTGACGGAGCGCGAAGTGCCAGATGCGATCACCGCGGGCAGCGGCCCGCTGCCATGCGGTCAGGTGCACGTAGGCCCCGATGTAGAAGAACACCGGCAGGACCTGCAGCAACCAGGTGAGAATCCAGATCCCGGAGGTGAAGCCGAGCGGACTGGTGGCCGTCGGGCCCTTCGCGCCCCAGATCAGGATCGTGAAACACCAGTGCCAGAGAATGACGACCATCAACGAGAAGGCGCGCAGGAAATCCGCGTACGGATCGCGCCGGGCCAGCTTCGACGCGCTGGTCGGTGAAATGGCCACCGAACCTCCCCATTCACCCTGTCCGCTCGCGCCGCATTTCTATGGGTACTGGTCCACCATAGGAGCATGGCGTCGACACCCGCAGCCCAGTTGGCCGAGGAAGCCGAACCGACTCGCGGCCGACGACTGATCGCGCTGGCCATCGTCATTCCATTGCTGGCCCTGAGCAACGTGATGTCCAACCGGGTGCTGCCGGAGTGGGCCTATGTGCCGTGGAACCTGAGCATGGGCGTCGCGTTGCTGCTGATCGCCCGGCGGGCCGGTGAGGGTCAGCGGGCCGTCGGGTTGCACATCCGGCAGTGGCGGCGGCCGATGGGAGTCGGCATGCTGCTGGTGTCCGGGGTGGCGCTGATCTTCGGGCTCGGCATCGCGATCCCGGCCACCCGCGTCGCCTTCCTCGACTCGCGGGCGTCCAGCCCGTCCCTTGCGGTCATGCTCTACCAGACCTTGGCCCGGATCCCGCTGGGCACCGTGTTCCTGGAGGAGGTGGCCTTCCGGGGGGTGCTCCCGGCCCTGCTCGGGTCGTCCCCGGCGCTGCGGTGGCGCTGGTGGCCGGTACTGGGCGCGTCATTCCTGTTCGGGTTGTGGCACATCCTGCCGTCGCTGGGCATCGCCCGCGGCAACGCGGCCGTCGCTTCCGCGCTCGGCGGCGACCAACTGGTGGCGACGGTGCTGGCCGTCGTCGCGATGATGGCCGCCGGGATCCTGCTGTGCGCCCTGGTCCGACTCGGGAAAGGCATCAAGACGACGATGTTGGTGCACTGGTCGACCAACTCGCTCGGCTTCCTGGCCGCGTGGCTGGTCATCAAGCACTGAAGACCCGAAGCGGACAGCCCGACGGTTACAGGCGCTCGATGATGGTCACGTTGGCCTGACCGCCGGCCTCGCACATGGTCTGCAGCCCGTACCGGGCGCCCCGGCGTTCCAGCTCGTGCAGCATCGTCGTCATCAACTTGGCGCCGGTCGCCCCGAGCGGGTGACCGAGGGCGATCGCGCCGCCGTTGACGTTCACCTTGGCCGGGTCGGCACCGGTCTCGGCCAGCCAAGCGAGCACCACGGGCGCGAATGCTTCGTTGATCTCGACGATGTCGATGTCGTCGATGGTCAGCCCGGTGCGGGCCAGGGCGTGTGCGGTGGCCGGGATCGGGGCGGTCAGCATGATGATCGGGTCGTCGCCGCGGGCCGAGATGTGGTGGATGCGGGCTCGCGGCGTGAGGCCGTGTTCGGCCACCGCCCGCTCCGAGGCCAACAGCAGCGCGGCCGAACCGTCGGAGATCTGCGATGCCATGGCGGCGGTGATCCGGCCGCCCGGGGTGAGCGGCTTCAGGGAGGCGATCTTGGCCCGATCGGGGACCCGCGGACCTTCGTCGGCCAGCAGACCAGCCAGCGGCTCGATCTCCCGATCGAAGTAGCCGGCGGCCTGAGCGGCCAGCGCGCGCTCGTGCGAGGTGATCGCGAACTCCTCCATCACCTCGCGCGTCAGGCCCCACTTCTCGGCGATCATCTCGGCTCCGTGGAACTGCGAGACCGGCTGGTCACCGTAGCGCTGTGTCCACCCGGTGGAGCCGGAGAACGGATCGGGGAAGCCGAGTCCGGCCGCGGCCGCCGTGGCCGACATCATCGGTATGGCGGACATGTTCTGGACGCCGCCGGCGACGACCAGATCACTGGTTCCGCTCATGACGGCCTGTGCGGCGAAGGAGATGGCCTGCTGGGCCGAACCGCACTGGCGATCGATCGTGGTACCCGGGGTCGACTCCGGAAGTCCGGCGGCCAGCCAGCTGGTGCGCGCCACATCCATCGCCTGCGGCCCGATCTGGTCCAAGCAGCCGAAGATCACCTCGTCCACTGCGGCCGGGTCGACCCCGCTCCGCTCGACGACCGACTTCATCGCGTGGGCCCCGAGGTCCGCCGAATGCACCTTGGCCAGTCCGCCGTTGCGGCGGCCGACGGGCGAGCGGACGGCGTCGATGATGTAGGCCTCGGCCATGGAAGAACTCCCTCGTTCTGCTGCCTGCGGAAACCGCCTCGGGGCTGGTTACCCGAGAGTAACCTGACGCTCGAGCACCTGGCCGGTCCGGAACCACGTGATCTCCACCATCGCCCCGGGCCGGGTCGCGTGCAACCTAACGGCGACCGATGACGACCTCCCCAGGCTGGTTGGTGCCGAGGCAGAACGTCGCCGTCGGACAGGACAGCAGGTCGGGGCCGATGCCGCTCGGCGTTGGCGTCAGGCCCGCCCAACCGGTCCCGTCGTACGTCGTGGTGGCCGGGAGGTCGTAGTAGTTCAGCTCGTAGCCGACCGCGACACACAGCGTCGCCGACACACACGAAAGGGAGCTGACGGCGTACTGCGGTGCGCCCGGGTCGACCGCCCACACGGTGGTCCAGGTGGCTCGATCGAATCGGAAGACGACACCATTTCCATCCACCGCCAAACAGAACGCCGACGACGGGCACGTGATCGAGGCGACGGGTGCCACGGTCGGCACGGGCCGGGCCGCCGACCAGGTCGCGCCATCGAACCTGCTGACCTGACCGCTCTTGGTGACCGCGACGCAGGAGTCGGTCGCCGGGCAGGCGATGAGTGAGCCCACTCCCCCGCCGGTGAGCGCAACCGGCGCCGACCAGGCCGTGCCGTCGAAGGTTGCCCTGCGCGGAGCGCGGCACCACCCGGGCGGCGGTGTCGATCGCCGCACAGAAGGCCGCTGCCGCACACGAGACCTGGGCCAACGGCGAGGATCCATCGACCACCTCCGGCGTGCTCCAGGCGACACCGTCGAAGGTCACCGCATGTCCGGTCGTGTCGACCGCGACGCAGAAACGGTCCGTCGCACAGGAGACCGAGGTCAGGTCTTGATGGTCATCGACGAGCGCGGGCGCAGCCCAACTGGTTCCGTCGAACGCAATCGCATCCCCGGCCTGGTCGACCGCGACGCAGAAGGTCCCCGACACGCACGACACGGCCGTCACGCCGTTCGCGGCATCGAAGACCACCGGGACGCCCCAACCGCTGCCGGTCAGGGCCACCCGGACTCCGGCCGCTGTCGTGACGGTGCATCGATCGGCCGCCGGACAGGACACCAACAACAGGCCGGTCACGCCGTCGCCGATCCCGGACGGGTCGCCCCACGCTTCACCGTCGAACGTCGACGCGACACCACTGCTGTCGACGGCGACGCAGAAGGTCGCTGATCCACAGGACAACGAAGTGAAGCTTCTTGCCGTCGGCAGCGTGCTCGACGGAACCCAGCGACCGGCGATCAGCACCGCGGTCAGACCGGAGGAAGACAGGGCGACACACGACGACTCGGAGGTGCAGGACATCTCGATGCGGTCGGCCGATGATGTCCGGGTGAACAAGGACGTCGCCGTCCAGCTGTCGTTCTGGAATCGATACGCCTTTCCGGCCACCCCGGCCTCGCACACGTTCACGGCGGGACAGCTCAGGTCCCACACCGTCTGCTGACCGTCGATCTGATCGAGCCCGGCCACGCTCACGAGTCCGCCACCGCGCAGAATCGCGGTCTGACCACCCCAGCCGACGATCATGCAGAAGTCCGTGGTTGCACAGGACACACTCCCGGCGGGGCCGTACAGAGCCCCCGGCAGCACATCGATGGCCGGTGACCAAGACGTTCCGTCGAACGTGCGCACGCTCTGGTAACCGTCGAAGCCCACGCAGTACGTGGCCGACACACAGGACACCGACACCAGGTGGGCCGGGGCCGACGTGAATCGATGCGAGGTCCAGGTCGTCCCGTCGAACGTGAAGTAGTGGGCGCTCATGTCGACGGACAGACAGAAATTCGACGACGGGCAGGAAAGCGCGCTGGGGTACCCCACCGTTGCTCCACCGCACCGGCGTCCGTGAAGACCGGCCGAACGGCCGACGTGAAGTAGCCGACGACGTCCACCAGCAACTGCACCGATCCGGTGCTGTCGTTGAACAGCCTGACCTTCCCGTCGGGCCCGATCGGGACCACGGCCAGATTCGGCACGTCCCGGCCCGGAGCCTGATTCACATTCGACACCAGTGGCATGGGTGAACCGTCGGCCCAGATCTTGCACATTGCGAAGCATTTGCGCCAGACCAACCCGAATGAACGACCCAACACCTTGCGCGTCTTGGGTCCATGGGGATCAATCGACGGACATTCATTCTGAGCGGGGCGGGCGCGGCGGTGGTCGCGGTGGGCGGCGGGGCCGGCCTGGTGGAGGCCGGCGTCTTGCCGGGGAAGGCTCGGCTCGACGCATTCCTGAGCCTGGACGGCGGGTCGGGCACGGTGCCCGACATCGCGTCCGGACCGATCGTGTCCGGCACCTTCCGGTCCGCGGCCCGCCGCACCACCGTCGGCTACTCGATCGTGCGTCCGCCCGGCCACACCGGCGCTCTGCCCATGGCGGTGGTGCTGCACGGGAAATCGGTGGATCACACGGACGCGGTGAACGGCATGCACTACGACAAGTTCCTCGCGGCGGCGACCCAGAGCGGCACTCCACCGTTTGCGCTGGTCACGGTGGACGGGGGGAACACCACCTACTGGCACCGGCGGGCCAGTGGCGACGATCCGTTGACCATGATCCGGGACGAACTGCTGCCCATCGCCGCGGCCAACGGCCTGCGCACGGGCCGCATCGGCGTCACCGGGTGGTCGATGGGTGGCTACGGGGCTCTGCTGATCGGCGGGCAGCTGGGCACGCGACGGGTGGCCGCCGTCGCCGCCGTCTCCCCGGCCATCTTCGCCGACTACGCGTCGTCCTCGGCCGGCTCGTTCGACAGCGTGGCCGACTTCAGGGCCAACGACCCGCGGAACGACCCGGGCGCGCTGGACGGCGTCGACGTGTTCATCGACTGCGGCACCGACGATCCGTTCGCCGATCAGGCGCAGCAGATGCGCTCGATGCTGCATCCGACCCCGGCCGGCGGCATGGGCCGGGGGGCTCACACCAGCGCCTACTGGACCCGGGTCACGCTCGACCAGATGCAGTTCCTGGGCCGGAGCCTTGCTGCCGTTTGAGATCCCGCCCGCGGTGAGAGGCCAGCGGCGTCAGTAAGTCGTCAAGATTTCCCCGGCGCCCGTCAAGATCTGGCCGTGACTCTCGACTCCCCCGGCGACCCGGGCCTGCAATGAAGCCATGACCGCACCCCGCACCGAACCCATGCCGACCGGGATCGCCTGCGGCGTGGGATTTGTCGGGGCCATCGTGGGGACGATCATTGCAGTGGCCTGCCGGTCCACCCACGATCCGATCCTGGCGTTGATACCGCTGGGCGCGGTCACGGCGGCGACGTCAGCGGCGACCACCTGGATCGGCGGTCTGGCCGCGGCCTGGATGTGCTGGCTGCTCGACTCCGGATTCGTGGTCGGCCGCACCGCCCAGCTGACCTTCGGGCCGTCGGCCGGGGCGGCCGCCCTGGTCCTGGTCATCGTGGCCGTGATGGCCGGCAGCGCAGGTCGCCTGTACCGGCGCCGTCGTCAGCGGGTTTCGACCGGCCGGCTCCTGTAACGAAGGACCGGGACCGCCACGGTCAGCTGATCCAGTCGCCGAACGAACGGCCCGACACCTTCTCGTAGGCCTGCAGGTAGCGGTCGCGGGTGGCGGCGACCACATCGGTGGGCAGTGGCGGGGGCGGGGCGTCCCCGCGGCGATCCCAACCGGATTCGGACGAGGTGAGCCAGTCCCGGACAAACTGCTTGTCGTACGACGGCTGCACCCGGCCGGCCTGGTAGCCCTCGGCCGGCCAGAAGCGCGACGAGTCCGGGGTCAGGACCTCGTCACCCAGCACCAGGTCGCCGCCGGCCGCGCCCAGGGCGAAGCCGAACTCGAACTTGGTGTCGGCCAGGATGATCCCCCGGGTCGCGGCGTGGTCGGCCGCAGCCGCGTAGATGGCCAAGGTGGTGTCGCGCAGGCGCTCAGCCAGGTCGGCACCGGCCGTGCGGCGGACGGTCTCGAAGGTGATGTTCTCGTCGTGCGAGCCCAGTTCCGCCTTCGCGGCCGGGGTGAAGATCGGCGTCTCCAGCTTCGAGGACTCGACCAGTCCGGGCGGAAGAGCCACCCCGCACACCGCTCCGGTGGCGCGGTAGTCGATCAGACCGGACCCGGTCAGATACCCGCGGGCGACACATTCGATCGGCACCATCTCCAGCCGCCGGACCAGCAGCGCCCGGCCCCGGACCTGCGCCGGGATACGGGGATCGTCCACCGCCACCACGTGGTTGGGTACCACGTCGGCCAGCAGTTCGAACCAGAACATGCTCATCGCGGTGAGGATCGCGCCCTTGTCCGGGATCGGCGTCGGCAGCACGAAGTCGTAGGCGCTGATGCGATCACTGGCCACCATCAGCAGCAGTTCGTCGTCCACCTCGTACAGATCGCGGACCTTGCCCGACGCCAGATGCGGATAGTCGCTCAGTTTCGCCACCGCAACAGGTTAACCGCCGACCGGCATCAGTCCGCGCCGCCGCAGGAGCGGCTCCAGTTCGGCATCACGACCCCGCACGGCCCGGAACGCGGCGAGCGCGTCGACCGAGCCGCCCACGGACAGCAACCGTGCACGGAAGATGTCGCCGTTGGCCCGCGTCATGCCGCCGTTCTCCCGGAACCACTCGACGGTGTCGGCGTCGAGCACCTCGGACCAGATGTAGGAGTAGTAGCCGGCCGAGTAGCCGCCGGCGAAGATGTGCTGGAAGTAGGTCGTCCGGTACCGCGGGGGGATCAGATCCATGGCCAGACCGGCCTTCTCCAGTGCCGCCGCCTCGAACCCGACGGCGTCCGTGATGACCTCGTCGGCGCCGATGCGATGCCACGCCTGGTCGAGCATCGTGGCTGCCAGGTATTCGACGTTGCCGAATCCCTCGCCCCACAGCTTGGCGGCCTCCAGGGACTCGACGACCGAGGCCGGGAGCACCTCGCCCGTCTCGACGTGCACCGCGTAGTTGGCCAGCACTTCCGGCCAGCGGGCCCACATCTCGTTGACCTGACTGGGATATTCGACGAAGTCGCGGGGCACGCTGGTGCCGGACAACCGCGGGTAGACGACATCGGAGAAGAGCCCGTGCAGAGCGTGGCCGAATTCGTGGAACAGGGTGTCGACCTCGTCCAGGGTCAGGAGCGCCGGGGCACCCTTGGCCGGTCGGGTGACATTGAGATTGTTGACCACGACGGGCTGGGCATCCAGCAGCGCGGCCTGTTCGACGAACGAATTCATCCACGCACCACCACGTTTGCCCTCGCGGGCGAAGAAATCCCCGAGATAGAGACCGATGGCACCTCCGTCGGCATTGCGCACCTCCCACACCCGGACGTCCGGGTGGTACCCGATGAGATCGGGTCGGGGCGTGAACGTCACGCCGTACACCGCGCCCGCGGCGAAGAAGACGCCGTCGTGCAGCACCTTCTCCAACGCGAAGTACGGACGGAGAGCTGCGGTGTCCACGGAATACCGTTGGGCCCGAACCCGTTCGGCGTAGAACTGCCAGTCCCACGCGGCCAGCTCGACACCGTCGGCGGCGGCCTCGGCGGTCAGGATCTCCGCCTCGGCCCGAGCCTGGGCGAGGGCCGGCGCAACGAGAGCGGTCAGCATCTCGTCGACCGCGGCACTGGTCTTCGCCGTCTGGTCGGCCACCATCGCATCCGCGTGGGTGGCGAATCCGAGCAGGGCCGCCCGTCGCGCCCGCAGGGCGGAGATCTCCACGGCCACCGGGGAGTTGTCGAACTCCCCGGAGGACGCGCGGTTGACCGAAGCCTGGAACAACCGGCGGCGCACGTCCCGGTTCCTCAGGGTCGACATCAGCGGCTGGCCACTGGGCAGGATCAGGGGGATCAGATAGGAACCCTCGTGCCCGCGTTCGGTCGCTTCGGCGGCGGCCCCGGCGATCTCGGCCTCGCTCAGTCCGTCGAGTTCGGCCAGGTCGGTGAGCACGAGGGATGCCGCTTCGGTGGCGGCCTGAAGGTTCTGCTGGAAGCGGGTGGACAGCCGGGAGATCCGCTCGTTGAGGTCGCGGAGCTCCGCGTGGCCCTCGGTCGAGAGCCGCGCACCGGCCAGGACGAAGTCCAGATGATAGCGATCGAGCAGCGCCTGTTCCTGCCCCGACAAGGGCTCGCCGGCCGCGACCACGGCGTCGATCCGGGTGAACAGTTCCGGATTCAACCGGATCCGGTCGCTGTGCGCGGCCAACCGGGGCGCGAATTCCGTCTCCACCTCCCGGATCTCCGGGGTCGACGCGGACGACACCAGGTTGAAGAACAGATAGGCCGCCCGGGAGAGCAACCGACCGGAGCGCTCCAGCGCGACCAGGGTGTTCTCGAACGTCGGGGGTTGGTCGTCGGCCACGATCGCCTCGATCTCGGCCAACTGTTGCGCCATGCCCGCTTCGAAGGCCGGTGCGAAGTGCTCGGCTCGCACGTCGGCGAACGGCGGCAGGCCGAACGGCAATGTGGAGGGCTCGGCCAGCGGGTTGGCGGTGAGGGGAAAGTCCGTCATGGGACCAGTGGATCACAGGCCGGACCGGGGTCGGCCGGTGGCTCAGGTGAACCGGGCCGTGCTTCTCGCCGCCGACTCCGGCCCAGCGATCCGGGAGCTGAGCTCCGTCCCCGCCGCGGGACCGACCGGATCGACGGACTCAGAATCGAGCGTCCTGTCGAACAAGGTTAGGCTAACCTACAGATGATCAAAGGGCAAGCGCCCCGGCGGCGTCAACCAGTGGATGCGCTCCGGCCACGGAGCGCGTACCAACCGGCGGCGGCGGTACCGAGACAGAGCAGCGCGGCACTGAGCCCCAACGATGTGTGCACACCGATCGCCGCCCCGAGAAGGCCTACGGTGAAACCACTCCCGGCCCGCAGCCCGTTCGCCGAGACGCCGTACACACCGAGCACCTGGCCGCGTTGACCCGGGGGCGCGAGCAGCTGGACCACCGTCTGACCGATCGACATCGACGCCAGGTTGGCCGCCCCGCCGATGAGCAACATCAGCAACGCCATCAGGTACGACGAGGTGATGGCGAAGTACAGAGTGGTCAGGCCGTAGACCGCCGTGCTGACCACGGCGGCTCGGACCGACGGCCGGATCCGGCCGGTGGCCTCCAGCAGCACACCCCCGATCACGCCCCCGACCCCGTTGGCGAAGAGCAGGGCACCGTAGGCCAGCCCGGACGAGCCGGCGCTCAGGTCACTGGCGAAGATCGGCATGGAGCTCTGGATCGACGCTCCGACGAAGAACGAGGCCAGACCGCCCAGCACGATCATGCTCACCATCGTGTGATTGCTGCGCAGCTCCTTGAACACGCGGAGCGAGCTGATCAACCCCAGCCGGACCCTGGGCACCACCCCGTCCCGGGTGTGGCCGGTGAACTTGGTCCGGAACAGGAACAGGGTCAACGGGAGGTAGAACGCGACGTTGGCGAAGATGCCGGCCGTCGGACCGAGTCCGAGCAGCAGCGCCGAGCCGACCACCGGCCCGAACAGCACCCCGAGGCTACGGAACGTGGCGTTGAGCCGGACCGCGCTGGGTAGTTCGTCGTGGCCGACGAAGTCGTGCAGCATCAGTTGCTCCCCGGGACCCCACAGCGAACCGGCGCATCCGTGCAACACCAGCAGCACACAGGCCTCCCAGACGTGCAGGGAGCCGGTGAGGAACAGGATTCCCCAGGTCACCGATACGGCCATGAACAGCACCTGCGCGGCCTGGATCAGGCGTCGGCAGTCGTGGCGGTCGGCCAGCCCGCCGAAGTAGACCGAGAACAACAGGAACGGCACCCAGTGACTGATCACCTGGAACCCGGTCAGAGCCGGGGAGTGGAACTTCTCCCACAGCACCCAATAGGTGATGACGTGTTCGATGTTGTCGGCCATCATGGCCAGGGCGGCACCGAAGAGATAGGGCCGGCAATCACGGTTCCGCAGGGCAGCGAACTTGCGCACCGCCGCGGACGGCGCACCCGAGACGGGCCGCGGGGCCGATACCGGCGTGGCGACCTCGGGCGCACCCACCGGATCGGGGGTGTGGGTGGGGCTGCCACAACTGGCGCACATGATGAGCGCTCCTCGCCGACGTCGCTGGTCGCACCGACGCGGGTCGTCGCCGGAGGTGATGGCGAGACAGTCTCCTGCCTCGTGGTTCCTGCCTTCTTCTGGAGCCGGGGCTCGGCGTCCGCCGGGAGCGGTGGACGCGGGGACTCGCTAGAGGATCGCCCCCGGCGAATACCTGGCCGCCTCTGGGTGCTCGGCCGTGACGACCGCAATCTTGCCCAGGACCGCCGCCACCTGAGCCGACGCCACTCCGGTGAACGAGAGCGGGTCGGCCAGCAGCGCATCCAGGTCGGCCTGCGACAGCGGCAACCGCTCGTCCGCGCCGAGCCGCGCCGTCAGGTCGTTCTCGGTCTGGCCGGTCTCGCGCATGGCCAGGGCCACGCCGACCGCGTGCTCCTTGATCGCCTCGTGAGCGGTCTCCCGCCCGACGCCGGCCCGCACCGCACTCATCAGCACCTTCGTGGTGGCCAGGAACGGCAGATAGCGCTGCAGCTCGCGGTCGATGACGGCCGGGTAGGCCCCGAAGTCCTCCAGGACGGTCAGGAACGTCTCCAGCAGACCGTCGATCGCGTAGAACGCGTCGGGCAGCGCGATCCGCCGGACGACGGAGCAGAACACGTCGCCCTCGTTCCACTGCGCCCCGGAGAGCTCGGCCGTCATCGAGGCGTAGCCGCGCAGGATCACGGCCAGCCCGCACACCCGCTCGCACGAACGGGCGTTCATCTTGTGTGGCATCGCCGACGATCCGACCTGTCCCGGCTGGAAGCCCTCGGTGGCCAGCTCGGCCCCGGCCATCAACCGAATGGTGGTGGCCAACGACGCCGGGCCGGCAGCCAGTTGCACCAGCGCCGAGACCACCTCGTAGTCGAGGGATCGGGGATAGACCTGGCCCACGCTGGTCAGCACCGGTGTACCGGCCCCGGCCACCTCGGCCACCACCTGGGCCTCGAGGCGATCCAGCGCGTCCACCGATCCGAGCAGGTCGAGCATGTCCTGCGCGGTGCCGACGGGACCCTTGATGCCCCGCAGCGGATACCGCTCGAGCAGCGAGGAGATGCGCTGGTAGGCCAGCAACACCTCGTCGGCCGCAGATGCGAAGCGCTTGCCGAGAGTGGTCGCCTGGGCCGGAACGTTGTGCGAACGTCCGGCCATGGTCAGTTCGGCGTACTCGCCGGCCCTGGTCCCCAGATGCGCGAGCAGGGCCACCGTGCGATCGCGGACCAACCGCAGGGACTGGAGGATCTGGGCCTGCTCGACGTTCTCGGTCAGGTCCCGGCTGGTCATACCCTTGTGGATCTGCTCGTGGCCGGCCAGGTCGTTGAACTCCTCGATCCGCGCCTTCACGTCGTGCTTGGTGACCCGCTCACGGGCCGCGATCGACGCCAGGTCGACCCGATCGATCACCGCTTCGTAGTCGGCCAGAACCTGGGGATCGACGGGGAGCCCGAGACCGGACTGGGCCCGCAAGACGGCCAGCCACAGACGGCGTTCGGCGACGATCTTGTTCTCGGGTGACCAGATGGCCACCATCTCCGGCGAGGCATAGCGCCCGGCAAGGACGTTGGCGGTCGGGGTCGGCGGCACGGTGACGGTCACGCACGTCATTCTCCCAGGCCCGCGGACCCGATCCGAACCGCGTGCCCAGGCGGGAATCGGCCGCCGTCGGGGGCGCGGAAGGGGGCAGCGGTCAGTCCATCACCTTGACGACCGCGCGCCCGGCCGAAACCAGCCGGTCGACGGTGATCGCCGAGTCGGACCGGGCCGGCGTCAGGTACACCTCGTACCCGTTGCCGTACACCCAGACCGCCACCCGTCCGGACACTGAGCGGTAGGCGCCCGACGTGCCGGCGACGGCTCGGCAGGTCACCGGCTGGACCTTCGCGCAGGACGCGACGGGCGCCCGGCGCAGGTTCACCAGGACGTCGGCGGCGGAGCCGGACGACAAGGGGACGGAGTTCTGGCCACTGCTCGTCTCACAACCGTCCACGACCTCGACCCGCAACGAACTCTCGGCGATCGCGGTGCGCACCGCAGCGATCGTCTTCGCGGGCAGGGCCGGGCAGGCAGTTTTCGTGGGCGCTGCGGCCGATGACCCCGGCCGCGCGGAGGCCGAGCCCCATGACGCCGCTGAGGACGAGGACGCTGCCGCCCCTCCGGCTGCGGGGGACCCCGCTGGAGCGGAGGACGCTGCAGCCGCTCCGGCCGAGCCGTTCGACTGGTTCGAGCGGCTCGACTCCTGGTCGGACCGGTACCCGCCACTGGCCGGGGCAGACGCGGCCGCACTGCCCGCAGCGGCAGCGCTGGATCCGGCCGGTGCCACGCCGGCGGCGAGGTCGGACCGCGTCGAGGACGCGACGGCGGCAACGTAGTCGCTCGATGCAGCTGTACTGGTGCTCGATGAGGTACCACCGATCCGCGAGCCGACCAGCACGACCACGGTGGCCACGGCCGCCGCGACGGCGATGTTCCGGAGAATCCGGAACCGGCGGATCCGGCGATCGACACCGGCCCTGACCTCGGCCTGCCCGAGCTTCACGACGCGCAGCGGTGACACCTCCGACGGCGGTGCGTCCGCGGTGAGCGCGGCGAAGAGGTCGGTGAGGGCCTGGTGATCGTGCGCCGAGATGTTCTCTGACGCGTCGTCGTCCGGCCGCTTCTTGTCGTCCGTCATCGCCCTTCACCTCCTCTCCCGTTGCCTGATTCGCCGACGCTCTGCAGCGCCGCCTTCAGCGCAGCGAGGCCCCTGGCCGTCTGCGACTTCACGTTTCCCTCCGAACAACCCAGCGCGGCCGCCGCCTGGGCGACATCGAGTCCTTCGAAGAACCTCAACACCAGAGTGGCTCGCTGACCTGAGGGCACGTGCTCGAGGGCCTGCTGGACGAGCTCTCGATCGGCCACCACCGACGCGATGTCGAACGAGTCGGTCGTCTCCGGCAGGATCTCGACCGCCTTCTCGCGCCGCCACGGCCGGCGTGACTCGTCGACGGTGGCCCGCACCAGACACGACCGGACGTAGGCGTCCAGCGCCCCGTGGTCCCGGATTCGATCCCACGCTCCGTACAGCTTGACGAAGGCGATCTGCGTGAGGTCGTCGGCGCGGTGCCAATCTCCGCACAGCAGGTAGGCCGTCCGTCGGACATGATCGCGACGCGCAGTGACGTACCGGGAGAACGCAGCATCCTCCTCGGGTCCCACGCGGAACCTCCACTCGACAGAAGAGACGGATCGGGCAGACCTGCCGGTTGCATGGGATGACGGATCTCCCCGGTCCAGCATTGTTCCCTACGGCCCGACGGGTTGGCCGCGGTTCGCGCGGGGCGGCCGTGTCGATCGGGTAACCACTCGCGACACCGGTCGCGATCTGACAGCATGGCCAGTCGTGTCCACCGCCGGTTCGTCGTCCGCGGGGCCGGTGGACCGATCGAGCCCCACCACCATGCTGGCGCTGATCGGCCTGCTCACGGTGGCCGCCACCTGGGGGTCCAGTTTTCCGCTGACCAAGAGCCTGCTGCAGCGGATGACCCCGCTCAACTTCCTGGCCGTCCGGTTCACCATCGCCGGCGTGCTGATGCTGGTCGTCTTCTTCCCGTTCGTCCGGGCCCTCTCGCGGCGCTCGTTGTGGCGCGGGGTCGTCCTGGGCGTCACCTACGGGATCGCGCAGATCGTCCAGACCACCGGGCTGGCCCACACGTCAGCCAGCGTGAGCGGGTTCATCACCGGGATGTACGTGGTGCTGACGCCGATCTGCGCGGCCGTCCTGCTGCGCACCCCGATCGGCCGGCGCGTCTGGGCCGGCGCCGGCCTGGCCACCGTCGGGCTGGCGATCCTGGCCCTGTCCGGCTTCCACGTCGGCTTCGGCGAGGCGATCACCCTGGCCTCGGCTGTCATCTATGCCCTGCACATCATCGGCCTGGGCGTCTGGTCCACCGGACGGACGGCCATCGGCCTGGCCGCCGTGCAGATCGCCAGCGTCGGTCTGGTCAGCCTGATCGCCGCGACCATCGCCGACCCGGGCGGTCTGACCCTCCCCGGCGACGCCTTCGACTGGGTGGCGCTGCTGTACATGGCGATCATCTCGGGGGCCATCGCGATGATCGTGCAGACCTGGGCCCAGGCCCACCTCGCGCCGTCCCGGGCCGCCATCATCATGTCGACCGAGCCGGGGTGGGCCGCGCTGTTCTCCATCACATTCCTGGGTGAACCGTTGACCTGGCGGATCGCTGTTGGCGGCGGGCTGATGCTCGCCGCGATGGTGATCGTGGAAACCGGACCACGTCCGCCGACCCACGCCCCGCACCCGGACGAACTGCCGAAACTGGCGGCCTGACGCTTCTTACCGATTCCTGACGACCAGGCCCGGCCCCTCCGGCCGGGCGGGCCGGCGACGTACCGTTCCGACGTGGACGAGCCCGTCCCCCGCGTCCTCGGAGGTCGAAGGTGTTCACCCTGCTGCTGATCGGCCTCCTGGGCGGTGCGATCACGGGTGTGTCCCCGTGCGTGTTGCCCGTCCTGCCGGCGGTGTTCCTGGCCGGCGGCACGCGGCGTGCGCTGTCACCGCAGCCGACCGGTACGACCGCCGCGCCGGTTCCGGCGACGCCGGGGGTCGGGCGGCGGCGGCCCTACTGGGTGGTGGCCGGGCTGGCGCTGAGCTTCGGCTTCTTCACGTTGTCGGGCACGCTGATCCTGGCCGCGCTCCATCTCCCGCAGGGCCTGATCCGTTGGACCGGACTGGTTCTGCTGGTGCTGATGGGGATCGGGATGATCTTCCCGGCGGTGGAGTCGGTTCTCGAACAGCCCTTCGCGCGGATCCCGCAGCTGAAGATCTCGGCCGGCGGTCACGGCAATCGGGCCGGTTTCGTGTTGGGACTGGCGCTCGGCGCGGTCTACGTGCCGTGTGCGGGGCCGGTGTTGGCACCGATCATCGTGGCCGGGGCAACCGGGCACATCGGGACGCCCACGGTTGTGCTGACGGTGGCCTTCGCCGTCGGCACCGCGATTCCGCTGCTCTTCTTCGCCCTGGCCGGTCGCCGCGTGGCCGAGCGGGTCCGGGTGTTCCGCACCCGGCAGCGAGGGCTTCGGATCGGGGCCGGGGCGGTCGTGATCGCGCTGGCCGTCGCGCTCGCCTTCAACGTGACCGATTTCCTGCAGCGGGTCGTTCCCGACTACACCAGCAGCCTCGGCACCGCGGTGGGGGCCGACGTGGCCGACAAGGCGGCGGTCGAACCGGACAACCCGGCCTTCGACCTGTGCTCACAGGATCTGCGAGCCGTTCTGCTCGGGTGCGGACCCGCTCCCGAGATCGCCGGGATCTCGCAGTGGTTCAATACCGCAGACAACGCCCCGCTGAGCATTTCCGGCCTGCGGGGCAAAGTGGTTCTGGTCGACTTCTGGGCCTACTCCTGCATCAATTGCCAGCGCGCCATTCCCCATGTGAATGCCTGGTATGCGGCATATCGGGCCGCCGGACTGGAGGTGATCGGGGTGCACACCCCGGAATACGCCTTCGAGCACGAGGCGGCGAATGTGGAGGCCGGGGCCGAACGGCTCGGTATCACCTACCCGGTCGCCCTGGACAACGACTACGCCACCTGGGACAACTACAGCAATCAGTCGTGGCCGGCCGATTACCTGGTCGACGCCACCGGGCAGGTCCGGCACATCTCGGTCGGCGAGGGCCGCTACGCGGCCACCGAAGCCCTCATCCGGCAATTGCTGCAGACGGCGCATCCGGGCATGCAGCTCCCGGCGCGGACCGTCGTCGACGACGACACCCCGATCTCCGAGGATCAGACACCGGAGACCTATCTGGGCGCGGCCCGGGCCCAGAATTTCGTCGGACGACCGGCCCTGTCCGCCGGAACCAGGATCTACCGGACCCCGGCCACGGTGGCCGCCGATTCGTTTGCCCTGGCCGGAATCTGGAATGTGAACGACGAATCGATCACCGCCGCCGGCCGCAGCACGATCACGCTCGACTTCACAGCCCAGGACGTCTACCTGGACGTCGGGGGCCACGGCACGATCACCACCACCGCGAACGGGAAGACGAGTTCCCAACCGGTGTCCGGGGCGCCGAACATCTACACGGTGATCCACCAGGACAAGGATCGACGCGGCACGGTGACGGTGTCCCTGTCAGCCGGATTGAGTGCGTACTCCTTCACCTTCGGCTGATTCGATCGGCGAATTGCGGTTCGCCGATTGTTCCGGGATGTACGGCAGCCCGGCCGTCACCGGCCGGGCCAACCGCCGGATGTGATTCTCGCCGACGACCTTCTGTATCTTCCCGTTCGGGTGACAGACGAGCAGAAATTCAACGCCCATCCGGCGCAGATCATCCGCTAGCCCGAGCAGATCACCGTCCGGTCGCAATGACCGCAGCTCGCTGCGAAGTTCGTCATTTCCCGTCGAATCCATGGCCACTCACCAACCCTGTCGGTGCGTCTTTGCGAGTCCACCCGACCTCTTGATTTCAGTGAACCAAAGGCCGGGTGACCCCGCAACAAGAGGCGGCCTGATCAGGCGGTGAGCGGAACCACCCACAGTGGCGAGGTGGTCGGCTTGGCCGACCCCCCGTCCGGCTCGACGGTCACGGCCACGGCCGTGTCACCGACGTGCACCGGCATACCGACCTTCCCGTAGGTGCCGTCGGCCTGCTTGGTCACGATGCCGGCTGACGTCGGGGTCGCCCCCTTGATGACCCACATCTGGTAGACCTTGCCCGACGGCGGGTCGGCCATCGGAGGCATCTGCACCACGGCGGCATTGCAGGAACCGGCGATGGTGACGGTGCCACCGGCGGATGCTCCGACCGTCGGCTTCTCCACGGTCTTGTCCGCGGCCGCGGCGACGCAGGCGATCGCCGATGGCGGCTGCGACCTCCCGGAGAGGGCCAGGGTCGTCCCGCCACCGACCACCAGCACCGCGGCGGCCGCCGCGAGCAACGCCTGCGGACGGCGGTACCAGGGCCGCCGGAGCGGGATGACGGTGGCCGACCCCCCATCCGGCTCCGGGATGCCGACGGCGGTGGTCGGGGCCGGGGCGGACTCGGCCGTGTGCCGGTGCCGTCCGGCGGAATCCTCGGTCAGCGGCGGAAGTTGAGGCGTCTGGGCCACCGCCGCCATCACCGAGCGGCGCAGGCCGGCCGGTGGGGCCTGAGCCACCGAGCTGCCCAGGATGGCCGCTGTCTGCAGGAAGCTGGCGAGTTCGTCCACGCAGGTCGGGCAGGTCCGAAGATGATCGGCGTACTCGGCCGCTTCGTCGTCGGGCAGCGCACCGAGCGCCATGGCGCCGGTGTTGAGGTGCTGGTCGGTGGTCATGCCTCTACTCCCAAGCAGTCACGCAGACGGATCATGCCGTCCCGCAACCGGGTCTTGATGGTCGGAAGTGGCGTCGAGAGCAGTTCGGCTACCTCACGGTAGGTGTAGCCGCTGTAGTACGCCATCGTGATGGACTCGCGCTGGAGCTCGGTGAGGGTCTTGATGCACTTCTGCACCGCTTTTCGTTCGAAGGCCGACTCCACGGCGTCGACCACGGAATCGATCTCGATCTCGTGGGACGCGTGGGCGACCTTCAACTCACGATCCGACGACGCCTGGGCCGAACGGACACGGTCGACCGACCGCGCATGGGTCAGCGTCATCACCCAGGAGGCGGCCGACCCGCGGTCCGGGTCGAACCGGCTGGCCCGGCGCCAGATCTCCAGAAAGACCTCCTGCGCGACTTCCTCGGCCTGGCTGGGACTACGGACGATCCGGCGGGCCAGGCCGAAGACCCGAGCGGCGAAGGCGTCGTAGAGCCCTTCGAATGCCCGTTCGTCGCCAAGAGCGGTGCGGCGCAACAAATCCTCGGGTGACGATCCGACGGGGTCCAGGTCGGAGGCGCCATCCGTATCCGCATCCCGGTGCGGCTCCGGCACGGTGGGCACCGATGACAATCCCCGCGGCAGCGGGCCGGTTGCTGACATGTGGACGTTCCTTCGTTTCGGACCACCGGCGGAGGAGGCCCGGCCGGGCTCCCGCAGTGGTGTCAAGCAGTCATTCGCCGCCGACGCCGTCGCGGATGGCCCGGGCCGACTCACTGCTCCAGCCCCGGCGTGGCAAGTCTTACCGGTGTCTTACCGATCCGTTCCGGCGGTGCCGCTTTCACCTTCTTCACAGGGGCCAGGATCAGGATCGGAGCGTCATCCGGCCCATCCGGAACCGGACGCAGAACCGAAGGACACGCATGACCACCACATCCCGTCCGACCTCGAACGACCGCCCGGCCGGCCGCGGCACCCGCCCGCCGGTCTGGCAGCCTGGATTCCTGTCCGCGGCACTGATCGGCCTGGTGGCCATGGGACTGGCCATCGGCATCGCCGAGTTGGTCGCCGCCGTCGGGACCTGGCTCGGGTTTCTCTCCGCCGGCGCATCGCCGATCACGTCCCTGGGCAACACCTTCATCCACCTGACGCCCGAGTGGCTCAAGGAATACGCGATCCGGACGTTCGGCCAGAACGACAAGACGGCCCTGCGGGTCGGCATGTACGTCACTCTGGCGCTGGTGGCCATGCTCATCGGTCTCGTGGGCCGGCGCAGCCCGCGCATCGCGGCCGGCGCCACCGTGCTGCTGGTGCTGGTCACGATCGGCGCCGTCTTCAGCAACAGCGGTACCGGAGCCTTCGACGCCCTGCCCATCATCCTCGGCGGCGCGGCCGGGGTGTACCTGCTGGTCACCGCCTTCCGGCGTACCGTGGCGCCGGAATTCCTCGAAGCTCCGACCGCGGACGCCGCCCCACCGGCGACGACCGAGCCGCCCGTGGCCGCCAGAGACACCGCCCGTGATGGCTGGTACGACGCGAAGCCCGAGACCTCGGGCGAGCGTCACCCGATGGCTCTGGCCGGCCGCCCCGCGAATCGCCCGGGAATGGATCGCCGGCAGTTCTTCCGGCTGGCCGGAATGGGTGCCGCCGTCGCCGTCGTGACGGTCGCCGTCTCCCGGTGGATCCCCAGTACCGCGCAGGTCATGGCCAGCCGGGCCAACGCGGTGGTCCCGGTCCCGACCTCCAAGCAGACCATCCCGGCCGACGTCGACTTCAAGATCAACGGTCTGACGCCGTACGCCACCCCGACCGGGTCCTTCTACCGCGTCGACACCGCGTTCGTGCCGCCGAACGTGACCACCCAGGAGTGGGGCCTCCGGATCCACGGGATGGTCGACAACGAGATCACCATCGACTACGCCGACCTGATCGCGCGGCCGCAGATCGAACGGGACATCACCCTGACCTGCGTCTCGAACCCGGTCGGTGGCGACCTGGCCGGCAACGCGACCTGGATCGGCACCCGCGTCGACACCCTCCTCAAGGAGGCCGGCCCCCGCAGCGGCGCCGACTGCGTGCTGTTCACCAGCAAGGACGGCTTCACCCAGACCGCGCCGCTGGACGCTCTGACCGACGGCCGGGACGCGATCCTCGCCGTGGCGATGAACGGCGAGGTGCTCCCGATCGAGCATGGTTTCCCGGTGCGCATGGTGGTGCCCGGCCTGTACGGCTACGTCTCAGCCTGCAAGTGGATCGTCGACATGAAGGTGTCGCGATTCGCCGACGAGAGCGCCTACTGGACCCAGCGCGGTTGGTCCGAGCGGGGCCCGATCAAGACGGCGTCCCGCATCGACGTCCCCAAGGGTTTCGCCCAGCTCCCCGCGGGCGAGGTCACCGTGGCCGGGGTGGCCTGGGCCCAGCACCGCGGCATCAACAAGGTCGAGGTCCGGATCGACGACGGACCGTGGGAAGCCGCCCAACTGGCCGGCGACGCCTCGGTCGACACCTGGCGCCAATGGAAGTACGTCTGGACGGCCACCGCCGGGACGCACACCGTGCAGTCCAGGGCCACCGACGGGACCGGCACCGTCCAGACCGCGACCGTGCGGGACGTCCTGCCCGACGGGGCCTCCGGGTACGACTCCCGGAGCATCGTCGTCACGTGATCCCGGACGGTCAGGCCGCGGACGCGACCGCACCCCGAGCGACGGCCGTCGTCTTTGCGCTGGGAGGATCACCGGCATGATCAAGTGGGTGGTGTTCGACCTCGGCGACGTCCTGCTGGCCCGGACGAAGGCGTTGCCGGACCTGGCCGCCCTGTTGGGCGTCGACGAACACCGCTTCACCGACGCGTACTTCACCTATCGGGCGCACTACGACCTGCACACCGATCCGGTGGCCTTCTGGACCAGCGCGGCGGCGCACGCCGGGGCCGCGGAACCCGATGCCGCGCTGATCGCCGAACTGGTCCGGATCGACGACCTCGGGTGGAGCGTGGTGAACCCGGAGACCGGACAGTTGCTGGACGACCTCCACTCGAGCGGCGTCGCGCTGGCCGTGTTGTCCAACGCGCCGTCCTCGATGGGTCGATTGATCGAATCGCAGAGCTGGGCCGACAAGTTCGATCACCTGCTGTTCTCCGGTGACCTGCAGCTGTCCAAACCCGACCGGCAGATCTACCGGCACCTGCTCGAGCGGCTGGGCGCCGAAGCCGCCGAGGTGGCCTTCCTCGACGACCGGGCCGACAATGTGGACGCCGCGTCGGCGGCCGGCATCAATGCCCGGCGCTTCACCACGGCGGCGCAGGCCCGCGCGGACCTGCGTGCGCTCGGCCTCCCCGTCTGACTCGGCGCGGGCGCACCGACCCGGCGTCAGTGCATCCGGAGAGATCCGGCGCTCACCGGCGGTTGCTGATCGAGCGACGGTTGCGGCCGGCCACGGCCGCCACGGCGTAGACGCCGCCGGCGATCAGGGCGATCCACAGCACGGTGTGGACCAGGAAGCCGAAGACGGCTCCGATGATGCTGAACGCGATCCAGACCACGACGATCGCGCCGATGACTTTCAGGACCTTTTCCATGACTCTCTCCGACTTCCGCTGATTCGTCTCGCGCGGGCCAGTCGGCCCGAGCTGATGAGTCCACCCTGCCGCACATCGGACGCGAACACCTCCGGTGTCGACCCTGAAGTTCGGTTCGGGGTAAGCCCTGACGCGCGGCCCGCGGGTGCGCAAACTCTCACCGGCCGGACACCTCTCGACGTCGATCGGCCGCGCGCGTTTCCTACACTGGTCCAGTGACCGAACCGACACCGACCGATGCCGCAGGAAGGTCCGGACCAGCCATTTCGGACCGGACGTTCGACGCCGTGCTGTTCGACATGGACGGCACGCTGGTGGATTCGACCCCGGCCGTCGAGCGGTCCTGGGCGATCTGGAGCATCGAGTACGGCATGACCAGGTCGGCCCTGGAAGCCGGGCACGGCCAGCCGGCCTCGCAGCTCGTCCGCTCGCTGGTGGCCGACCACCAGGTCGACGAGGCCATGTTGCGGATCGCCGAGCTCGAACTGGCCGACGTGCATGACATCACGATCCTGCCCGGGGCGGCCGAGCTGCTCTCGACCATGCCGGCCGATCGGGTCGCCATCGTCACCTCGGCCACCCGCGCCCTGGCCACCGCCCGGATCGCCGCCGCCGGGTTGACCGCCCCCGCGGTCGTCGTCACCTTCGACGACGTGTCAAACGGCAAGCCCGACCCGGAACCGTTCCTCATCGGGGCCGCCCGTTTGGGTGTCGACCCGGCGCGGTGCCTGGTCGTCGAGGACGCGCCGGCCGGCATTGCCGCCGGCCGGGCGGCCGGGTGCATGACGCTGGCGGTGACCACGACGAGCACCCGCGAGGAACTGGACGCCGATCTGGTCGTGGACCGCCTGACCGAGGTGTCCATCGTGCGGGGGGCGGACGGCTACTCGCTGCTGGTCGGCTGACCGTCGGCCGACCGGATCAGCCGCGACGCAGGAACTCCCCGAGCGCTTGGAGCCCGCCGGTGACGGTGGACGTGGCACCGGCGAAGGACATCCGGATCGACCTCGCTCCGTCGATCTGGTCGAAGTCGATGCCTGGTGCCACGGCCACGCCGGCCTCGTCGAGGAGCCGAACACCGAAGGCCTGGGCGTCGTCGGTCAGGTGTGAGATGTCGGCGTAGACGTAGAACGCGCCGTCGGCCGGGGCCAGCCGCGTGATGCCCAGCCCGGTCAGCCCGTCGAGCAGCAGCTGCCGATTCTGGCGGTAGCGGGCGACGTGACCGTCACATTCGTCGTAGGCGTCGAACGCACTGATCGCCGCATACTGCGCGAGCGCCGGCGGGCAGATCGCCATGTTGCCGGCGATGGCGTCGACCGGCTCGGCCAGATCGGCTGGCACCAGCATCCAGCCGAGGCGCCAGCCCGTCATCGAGAAGTACTTGGAGAAGGAGTTCACCACGAATCCGTGACGGTCGGTCGACCAGCTGCAGGCCGGGTCCCCGGTGTAGTTGATCCCGTGGTAGATCTCGTCGGAGATCAGCCGGATCCCCTGCTCGGCGCAGAAGGTGGCCAGGCCGGCCAGCTCGTGCGGGGCCAGCACGGTGCCGGTGGGGTTGGCCGGCGAGGCCACCACCAGCCCGTCCAGGCCGAGGTCGGCGATCATCGCCACCGTCGGCTGGTAGCGGGTGTGCGGGCCGCACGGCAGGTCGACCACCTCACAACCCAATGCCTGCAGGATGTTCCGATAGGCCGGATAGCCGGGACGGGCCAGACCGACCCGATCGCCGACGTCGAACGCGGCCAGGAAGGCGAGCAGGAACGCACCCGAGGAACCGGTGGTGACGAACACGTCGGCCGGATCGACGTCCAGCCCGTAGCGGACCCGGTAGTGCCCGGCGATCGCCGCCCGCAACGGGGCGATGCCCGGGGTCTCGGTGTAACCGAGGACCTGGTGCTCCAGCGCGGTCCGGGCGGCGGCCAGCACCGGGGCCGGGGCCGGGGTCGAGGGCTGGCCGGCGGTCAGGTTGAACACCCGGGCCCCGGTCTCGGCCCGACGGGCCGCGGCGGCCAGCACCCGCATCACGTGGAATGGGGCGACGGCCGCGCGGGCGGCCGGGGCGAAGGAGATCGGCTTGTCCTGGGTCACCCCGACATCCTCCGTCACGTTCTGCGACGAGCGCGACACCCCGGGTCCACCACGGCATGAAATCCACGTGGCCCGCCCTCCCCGGCCGGCCTTCCGGCTACTCTTCCGGCGTGTCACAAGGGGAGATGCCTTGATGTCCATCAACCGCACCACGGTCCGATCGCTGGCCCTCGCCGGGGCGATCGCCGGATCCGTGCTGCTCGGCGGGACGACCGCCACGGCGGCTCCGGCCGGGCGGACCGCCCCGGTGTCCACGGTCATGCCCTCCGAGGTCACCACCTCCGCGATGGCGGCATCCACGGTCACCGGCGTCCGGCAGAGCAGGATCATCGGCTACAGCCGCCAGCACCGGGCCATCGTCGCGGACGAACTCGGCAACCCGGCCGCCCCGTTCAAGGCGTTGGTCGTGGGCAGCATGCACGGCTACTACGAGCGCGCGGGCGAACAGGTGGTGGCCGCGATCAAGCAGGCGGCCATACCCAAGAACCTGGACCTGTGGGTCATCCGCACGATCAACCCCGACGGGGACGTGCTGCACCAGCGTGGCAATGCCGCCGGCGTGGACCTGAACCGCAACTTCCCGTTCCGCTGGGCCTACATCGCACCGACGGCGAGCAAGTTCAACTCGCACTACTCCGGACCGTCACCGCTGTCCGAGCCGGAGTCCCGGGCCATGTACAACTTCCTCAACACGCTCCGGCCCAACCGGGTGGTGTCCCTGCACCAGCCGCTGGACGCGGTCGACACGACCGACGGCGGCGCGCGCGACATCGCGTTCCGCACCGCGCTGGCCAGGAACCTCGGCCTGCCGGCGGAGCCTCTGGTGTGCTGGAGCGTGTGCCACGGATCGATGACCGGCTGGCTGACCAACACTCAGCGCGGAGCCGCCATCACCGTCGAGTTCGGCCCCAACCCGTCGTCGGCCTATCTGACCGGGACGGCTGCGCGCGGCATCATCGCGGCCCTCGACGTGGGCGTTGGGCCGTACGTTCCGCCCTCGGTCCGCGGCGACGTCAACACGTTCAGGGCGTCGTCGTCCGGTCTGCTGCTCTCGGGGTGGGCCTACGACCCCGCCCGCCCGGCCGCGTCGACCACGGTGGCCGTCACCATCGACGGCAAGCTGGCCCGGGTCACCACGGCCGAGCTGAACCGGCCCGATGTCGACGCCGCCTTCCGCATCACCGGCCGGCACGGCTACTGGATCAACCTGGTCCTGAGCCGGGGGCGCCACACGGTCTGCGTCACGGCCAGGCCGGTGAGCGGCAGTGATTCGACACCACGTTCGCTGCTGCGGTGCGTGGCCATCACGGCGCCCCAGGTTCTGATGCAGGGGCGGGCCGCGCCGGCGGTCGTCGCCCGATCCGGCGGAGTGGTCTCACTGAGCGGGTGGGCGCTCGACCCGTCCCACCCGCTGTCGCCCAGCAGTGTGCGGGTCGCCGTCGACGGGAAGCCGACCGCCGCCTTCGTCACGACGACCATCCGGGCGGACGTCAATGCCGCCTGGCACGCCACCGGACGTCACGGGTTCCAGGTGAGGGTCACCGTACCGGCGGGACACCACCTGGTGACCGTCACCGCGGCCGGGCCTTCGGCCGCGGTCGCCTCGGCCACCATCGGGCAGCAATGGCTGGTGATCCCCGCAGGCTGAGCCGCCCGGGTCGCACGCCGCCGGTGGGTCAGAACGACGGCACGAACGGCGGAACGAGCGCTTCCAACGCCCGGTTCGCCGCTCGCCACAGGTCCGGCCCGAAGGACACCCGGGCCGCCCCGGCCGCCGCCGCATCGGCCAGCGAGATGCGGCCAGCGGCCGGCATGTACGAACCGAGCAGGTTCACCGCGGCCGGGGCAACGGCAGCGCAGAACGCGGTGGCCAGGGTCGGGTCGTGCAGCAGGATCGGGTAGACGCAGTCGGCGCCGGCTTCGAGGTAGAGCCGGGCGCGCTCGACCGCCTCCTCCAGCAGCGAACCCGGGTCGGTGCCCGGCGCGGCCTGGATGAACACGTCGACCCGGGCGTTGATCACCAGACCCTCCCCGGCGGCGGCCCGGATCGCGGCCAGGTGATCGGCCTGACGAGCGGCCTCGATCAGTCCGCCGGACGAATGGTCGGTGTCCTCCAGATTGGCGCCGGCGGCGCCGGTGTCCAGCAAGGCCTCGACGAATTCGGCCGGGGCGAGCCCGTAACCGCCCTCGCAGTCCACGGTCAGCGGGACATCCACCCGGGCGGCGATCCGCGCCGCGGCGGCGAACATCTCCGCGGCCGGGGCCTGGTGCCCGTCCTCGTATCCGAGCACCGCCGCCACCGCGGCGGAGCTGGTGGCCAGCGCCGGGTGGCCGGCGCCGGCCACGGCGAGAGCCGACGGCACGTCCCAGATGTTGGGCAGCACCAACGGCCGTCCGGGAACGTGCAGTTCACGCAGCGCCGACGTCACGGCAACCGGACCAGCCCGTCCGCCGCCGCGGCGCCGATATCGCTGCGATGCTGCGCACCCCGCATCGTGACCCCGGCGACCAGCGCGTAGGCCGCCGACCGGGCCGCGTGCAGGTCCGTTCCGGAGGCGGTGGCCGACAGCACGCGACCACCGGCGGAAACCACCCGCCCCGACTCGTCCCGTTTCGTACCGGCGTGCAGGATCCCGTCCTGGTCGGCCCCGGTGATCACGTCCCCGAGGACCGGGGCGGCCGGATAGCCTTCGGCCGCAATGACGACGGTGACCGCCGACCCCGGCTTCCACGTCGGCGCCGGCACGGTGCCAAGGTCACCGGCCGCGGCGGCGGCCAGCAACTCGCTCAGCGGCGAGTCGAGCAGCTCCAGCACCACCTGGGTCTCGGGATCTCCGAAGCGGCAGTTGAACTCGATCACCTTGGGTCCGTCCGCGGTGAGCACCAGCCCGGCGTACAGCAGGCCGGAGAACGGCGATCCGCGGTCGGCCATCTCGGCCAGCACCGGATCGAGCACCGACGTCTGCACGGTCTCCACCAGATCCGACGGCGCCCAGTCGAGCGGCGCGTAGGCCCCCATACCCCCGGTGTTCGGTCCGGCATCACCGTCGGCCAGGCGCTTGAAGTCCTGGGCCGGCAGCAACGGCACGGCTCGCGCTCCGTCGCAGACGGCGAACAACGACACCTCGGGGCCGGCCAGGAACTCCTCGACCAACACCGGATGACCGCCGTCGAGCACCGACCGGGCGTGCGCCGCGGCGATTTCCCGGTCCTGCGTGACGACCACCCCCTTGCCCGCGGCCAGCCCGTCGTCCTTCACCACGTACGGCGAACCGCAGGCATCCAGGGCCGGGTCGATCTCGTCGGGCCGGGTGACGGACACAGCGGCGGCGGTCGGCACCCCGGCCGCCGTCATCACGTCCTTGGCGAAGGCCTTGGATCCCTCGATCCGGGCGGCATCGGCGCTCGGCCCGAACACCGCGATGCCGAGCGCGGCGACCGCGTCGGCGGCCCCGTTCACCAGCGGCACCTCGGGCCCGACGACGACCAGGTCGACCGCGAGCCGGCCGGCCAGAGCGGCCACGGCCGCCGGGTCGGCCACGTCGACCGGGTGCGACTGGGCCAGGGATCCGGTGCCTGCGTTGCCCGGGGCGACGAAGAGGTCGGTGACCGCCGGATCGCGGTCGAGGGCCCGCAGCAGGGCGTGCTCGCGAGCTCCGGAACCGATGACGAGGATGCGCATGCCGATCAGGCCAGCACGTCGTTCAGGACGATCGTCTGGTCGCGGCCGGGGCCGACGCCGATCGCCGACACCCGGGCCTGGGCCAGTTCCTCGACCCGGCGGACGTAGTCCTGCGCCGCCGACGGCAGTTCCGCGAAGGTGCGGCAGCCCGAGATGTCCTCGAACCAACCGGGCATGTTCTCGTAGATCGGCTTCGCGTGGTGGAAACCGGTCTGCGTCAACGGCATCTCGTCATGCCGTTCGCCGTCGACGTCGTAGGCCACGCAGATCGGCACCTCCTCCAGGGAGGACAGCACGTCCAGCTTCGTGAGGAAGTAGTCGGTGATGCCGTTGACCCGGGTGGCATACCGGGCGATGACCGCGTCGAACCAACCGCAACGACGGGGGCGCCCGGTGTTGACGCCGATCTCGCCGCCGGTCTTTCGCAGGTATTCGCCCCACTGGTCGTGCAGTTCGGTCGGGAAGGGACCGGAGCCGACGCGGGTGGTGTACGCCTTCAGGATGCCCATCACGGTGGTGATCTTCCCCGGGCCGATGCCGGTGCCGACCGCCGCGCCACCGGCCGTCGGGTTGGACGAGGTCACGTAGGGGTAGGTGCCGTGGTCGACGTCGAGCAGGGTGCCCTGCGACCCCTCCATCAGGACGTGTTCGCCGCGACGGATGGCCTGGTCGAGCAGCAGGCGGGTGTCGGCGATCCGGTGCTTGAAGCCCTCGACCATGGCCAGCGCGTCGTCGACGATCTTGCCGGCGTCCAGCGCCTTGCGGTTGTAGACCTTGACCAGGATCTGGTTCTTGAAGTCCAGGGCCGCCTCGACCTTCTGCTGCAGGATCGAGGGATCGAGCAGGTCCTGGACCCGGACCCCCAGCCGGGCCGCCTTGTCCTGGTAGGCCGGACCGATGCCGCGTCCGGTGGTGCCGATCTTCGCCTTCCCCAGGTAGCGCTCGGAGACCTTGTCGATGGCGATGTGGTATGGCATGACCAGGTGCGCGTCGGCCGAGATGTACAGGCCGGAGGTGTCCACGCCGCGTGCTTCCAGGCCGCCGAGCTCCTCGAGCAGCGCCTCCGGGTTGACCACCACGCCGTTGCCGATGACGTTCTTGATCCCCGGGGTGAGAATGCCGGAAGGGATCAGGCGGATGGCGAACTTCTGCCCGTCCGGGAGGACGACCGTGTGCCCGGCGTTGTTTCCGCCCTGGTACCGCACCACCCACTGGACCCGGTCACCGTAGAGGTCGGTTGCCTTGCCCTTGCCCTCATCGCCCCACTGGGCACCGATCAGCACCATCACCGACATGGCAGACTCCCTGAGATCTCATTGCCGTAGCTGCGACAGGCAGCCGCCAGAGGGAAGGGTAGTGGGTGAGTCCCATTCATGTGGTGTGCTGCCGCGCCGATCGGGCGACGGCGGAGGCCGACCCGACCGTGCGGAAGGCTCTCGCCCGGTGTCAGGGGGCGACCGTGTCGTTCGTCGGTCGGCGTCCGGGCAAGGAGATCGACGACCTCCTGATCGACCGTCTGCTGGTGATCGGCGGCGACGCCGACCTGGCCGCCGTCGCGCTGCGGTTGCTGCGGACCGAACGGCTGTCCTCGGTCGTGGTCGCATTCGCCAGTGATGTCCCGACCACGGTGACCGAGCTCTGGTCGCTGCCGCTGGGCGCGGCAGCGGTGGAGCTGGCCATCGGCGGCGACCCCGATCTGGTGCCGTTGGTCCGCGACGATGTCGGCGGAGTCGTCGTCGGGGTCGGGGCCGTGTCACCGATCCAGGGCACGGTCTACGTGGACGAGAGCCGTGTGCTCTCCGGCGGCGCCGCGCACCTGTTGGTCGAGCCGGACTCCGAGAAAGGACTGGCGGTCACCATCGTGCCGCGGCGGATCCTCGGCTTCGGCCGCCGGCCGCGCACCTTCCGCGGCCGAGCCGTGTCGATCGGGACCGTCCAGTCCCAGGTCGTCAGCGACGGTGTGCTGTTCGATCGCAAGATGGACCGCTGGACCTTCTACAAACACACCGAGCCCGTCCGACTGGTCCGGGGCGTGGTGTAGACCTTCGGCGGGCGGGTTTGAGCCCGGTCCGGCGTGGGGTATCGACAGGATCCAGACGGCCGGACATCCCCGGATACGGCAGCCCGGACGTATCGCCACCACGAGAACGCCCCACAGGTCGGGGTCCGGGCCCCTGGCACTGGACGCACCCGACCGGTGCCAACGAATCAGAGGCAACGTGGCCGGGAGCTCGAGTGCGGGTCCTCGACCGCGCAAGGGCCAGGACCCGACGGGTCTTCGGCCCGGCCCGGGCCGAGTTTGGCCGAGTTAGCCGACGCATGGGCCGACCAACAGCCGGAGGGCCACACCTTCACCGGGGTGACCCCGCTCCAGTGGGGACGCGCCGGGATGACGCGCCCCGAGGCGACCGGACCGACGGCCCGGCCGCCCTCAGCGCCCGGGCCGGCTCCGATGGGCCGATGGTCACCCGGCTCTCGGGGCGAAGGCCCGGACCGGGGCGGTCAGGGCAGCAGCTCGGCCGGGATGTCGCGGTCGGCGTCGAGCAGGAACGCCCGGACCCGGGCAACCTCCTCTTCCTCCTCGAACAGGGCAGCGGCCTGGCCGAGGGCGGACAGCGCCCGGAGGAACCCGCGGTTCGGCTCGTGCGACCACGGGACAGGTCCCGCGCCCTTCCAGCCGTTGCGGCGCAGCTGGTCCAGGCCCCGGTGGTATCCGACGCGGGCGAAGGCGTACCCGGAGACGTCGTCTCCGCGGTCGAGGGCCGCCTCGGCCAGTTCGGCCCACACCAAGCTCGAAGTGGGGTGCCGGCGAGCCACGGATTCGGCCGATTCCCCGGCGGCCAGCTCGGCCTCTGCCGGATCGACGGGCAGCGTGACGGGCGGTGGTCCCAACAGGTTCGGTCCATTCATGTGACCATCCTGCCCGTTCCAGCCGGACCCGGTGACCACCCCGATGGGACCGACGCGATCGGGGTCCTACCCCGGGAACTGCGCAGCCAACGCACGGTCCACCTGCTCGTAGTAGACCCGGGCCTCGCCGACGGCATCGGCCAGGGCCCGGAGCACAACCTGGCGGTCGGCCGCCGCCGCATCCCACTTCTGCTTGCGGGCCTGGAAGGCCAGCAGAGCGTTGGCCGACATGTCCGCGGTCGCCGCGACGGTCGAGTCGAGGTCGTGCAGATGCCCTTCGATACGTCCCCAGGTGGCCACCAGACCGTCGTGTCCGCTCGACATCACGCCGTAGTTCGCCTTGATCGTCGCCATCATCGACCGCCGCGCAGGCCGGCCGCCAGGTCGTGCTCGGCCTCGCCGAACCGCAGACCGGTGCTCTGCAACGTCGCCCCATGACTGAGCAGCGCGTCCTTCAGCACCGTCGCCTCGTCGAGGTAGCTCTGCATCATCGACGCGAACTGCGGCGCCGCGCAGTCGGACTGCCAACCCGACCGGATCTCGGCGAGCAGGTCGCCCATCGTGCCGATCTCCCGGGCCAGCGCCGCGCCCACATCGGTGACCCCGACGCCGGCCGCGCTGATCCGCTCGCTGCTGATGGTGATGCCGTCCACGGCGTCCCCCCGATCTGCTAGGCCAGGTGCCTGACGCACCCGGCGGTGTCATCCATCCTGGGTTCGACCGACGGGTGGGGGAAGATCCAGCTCACAGATGTGGATGGTTTCGCCCATGGGGACAACCGGGAACCGACCGCTCGTTGCCCACCAGGCACTTCGCGCGTCCACCGTCAGTCCCGTCGGCCCGCGGCACCTTCACCCAGGCACTCGAAAGGCCACCCATGGCACGCATTCTCGTGACCGGCGCCTCCGGCTTCATCGGAACCAGGTTGTGCCCGGCCCTGATCGAGGCGGGGCACCAGGTCATGGCCATGACGCGATCGCCGGAGAAGTACACCGGCGCGGGCACGCCGGTCGCCGGCGACGTGTCCGACCCGGACACCCTGCCCCCGGTACTGGAAGGCGTCGACGTCGCCTACTACCTCGTGCACTCACTCGACAGCCAGGACTTCGAACGCATGGACGCCGAGGCCGCCCGGGCGTTCGGTGCCGCCGCCGCCGCGGCCGGCGTACAGCGGATCATCTACCTCGGCGGCCTGGGTGACGACGCCGCCGATCTATCCGCCCATCTGCGGTCCCGTCGCGAGGTGGAGCACCTGCTGCGCGATGCGGGCGTCCCGGTGACGGTGCTGCGCGCGGCGATCGTCATCGGCCACGGCGGCATCTCGTGGGAGATCACCCGGCAGTTGGTGGCGCACCTGCCGATCATGGTGGCCCCGCGGTGGGTCACCACCCGGACCCAGCCGATCGCGTTGCCCGACGTGATCCGGTACCTGGTCGGTGTGCTCGAGCGCCCGGAGTCGACTGGGCAGACCTACGACATCGGCGGCCCCGAGGTCCTCCGCTACGTGGACATGCTCAAGCGGGCCGCGGTCATCCAGAACCGGCGGATCCTGCCCCTGTTCATCGTCCCGCTGCTCACCCCCGGCTGTCGTCCGGGTGGCTCACACTGGTGACGGACGTCGATCTCGAGACCAGCCGGAACCTGATCGATTCGATGACCAACGAGGTGATCGTCACCGACGACTCGATCACGAAGCTGATCCCCGGCGAGCTGATGGGATACGACGATGCGGTTCGTCTGGCGCTGGCCGAGCGGGCGGCCGCGGAGGACGCCCGGGACGACGGTGACGAACGGTCCGGGCGGAGCGCGGCTCGATGACCGGCCCGACGGCCGCACCGAGGACGGCCGCACCGGGCATCAGGCCCCGCGGATGAACCTGGCCCGCGGTCGCCTCGGGCGCCTGCTCGCCCCGACCCTGATCGACCGGTCGGACCGTGACCACGGCCAGAGCGATGCGGCGTTCCGGCGGCGGCGGATCGTCGTCGCGGTCGTGGTCGTGCTCGGAGCGGCCCTCCTGGGTGTGTCACTGCGGGTGCGACCGAACGACCCCGCGTTCTATCCGCTCACCTTCGGGCTGGCCGCGCTCTGGGTGGCGGGCGGATTCGCGTCCGGACCACTGCATCTCGGACGGGCCGCCTCGGCCGGCAGTCTGCGGCGGCCGGTCGTCACGCCGATCCTGATCGGCGCAGTGATCGGCATCGTGTTCGTCGCCGGCGCGTTGGCCGTCCGCGAGATCGGTCCGCTGCATCGCGTGGTGGACGCCGTGCTGGCCCATGCCCGATTCGGCTCGCTCGCCCTGACCGCGCTGGTGACGTTGCTCAACGGAATCGCCGAGGAGGTGTTCTTCCGGGGCGCACTCTTCGCCGCGATCGGTCGCCGGCAGCCGGTACTGACCTCCACCCTGGTCTACGGCCTGGCCACCGTCGCCACCGGCAACTACATGCTGGTGTTCTCGGCGCTGGTCCTCGGTGTCGTGCTCGGCCTGGAACGGCGCGCCACCGGCGGGGTACTGGCGCCGATTCTGACCCACGTCACCTGGTCGATGATCATGCTGTTCGTGTTGCCGCCGCTGTTCGCGTCCTGACCGGGAGGAACCCCAGCGCGACCAGGGCCGTCGTACCATTTCCGGGCGGCCTTCGCGGCCCGTTCATTTCATCTCTTCGAGGGGGACATCTCGTCATGACCGCACCCGTTGCCGGCTGGTACGCCGATCCCAATGGCAGCACCGACCTGCGGTTCTGGGACGGTGCGGCCTGGACACCGTCGACCCAACCCGCGCCCGCCGCCCAGTCGCCGTATCCGAACCCCGGCCAGCCCTACCCGGCCCAGCCGTACGTGGGTCAGCCCTACCCCGGCCAGCCCGACCTCGGCCGGTATGCCGGGCAGCCCTACCCGGGCCAGCCGTATCCGGCCCAGCCGACCCGACTCAGCGCGCCGGCCGCCGGCCTGCTGGCGCGCAGCCGGTTCACCCTGATCACCATCGCCGTCTGCATCGTGTACTACATCATCGAGAGGTCAGCCCACATCGTGTTCTTCGGCGTGCTGCCGGTCGTCATGACGGCCCGGTCCTTCCAGGCCAAGGAGCCGTACGCCATCATCGGCGCGGCCATCGCCGCCGTGACCATCGTGAACGCCTTCGCCCATATCTTCTGAGCCCTGCGGTTGACCGGCGGTCTCTCGGCCGCCGGTCCTGAAAGCCCGATCGAGATCGCACAGAGTAATCACTTGGTCAAGAAGTGTGCTCCGTCCGGAAAAGCAGAGAGGCCCAAGCCGGCTTGGCTTGGGCCTCTCGGGCTCCGATCCGAGCCCGGGCATCGGGCTGAGATCGGGCGTTTCCGCGCCCCCGCTGGGGCGCTTACTACTGATTCCTCGCCTTCGCAGCGGAGGACGTTACGGATTCAGGGCAGAAACTTGGCCAGAACTCAGAATTTGTTGATCGACCCTCGTCTATCACCGTCGGTGACCGTGGCCGCGCAACGAATCAGGGCTTGACCTTGCCCTCCCAGGCGGCCTTCCACGTCTTCGGGCCGATCAAGCCGGTCCCGCCGAGATGGTTGGCGTTCTGGATGCTCTTGGCCGCGGCCAGGGTGTGGTCGCCGTAGTAGCCGACCCCGATCAGGTCGTATCCGCGACGACCCATCTGCATCTGCCAGCAGGCGAGTGCTTTGTCGTAGTCGCCGAGAGCGAACGACTCCTTCGGCCATGCCGGGGCCTTGCGCGCACCGACGTGACACGACGCGGCGGTGATACCCGGCCAGAGGGCTCCGCTCACCGGCTTGGTCGGAGTCACCGGCTTGGTGGGCTTGGTCGGAGTGACCGGCTTGGTCGGCTTGGTCGGAGTGACCGGCTTCGTCGGCTTCGTCGGTTCGCTGGGCTTCGTCGGCGTGGTGGCCGCCCTGCCCCAGGCCGCGGCCCAGGTGGAGGCGTCGATGACGTCGCTCTGCCGGATCCCCGAGGTGCTCTGCAGCTGGTGCACCACGCTGAGGGTGTAGGCACCGAAGTACCCGGTCCCGGTGAAGTGATAGCCCTTGGTGGCCATCTGCTTCTGCCAGCACACGAGCCCGCGGTAGGTGGTGCCCCTCGAGAACGTCGTGCCGCCCCAGGCCGGTGCGGTCGACTTCCCGATGTTGCAACTGTTGGTGGGAACCGGCGTGTAGGTGCTGGTACCACCGCCACTGATGTAGGCACTGTCGGCCCGCGACGGAACCACACCCGAACTGGCCATCGAATCCTCGCGCAGACCGGCCAGCGAAGCGCAGGTCCACGGGCTCCACCCGCGCATCCGGTACAGGTAGAGCGCGCGATAGTCCTGCTCGGACGGACTGGCATCGGCCGGCGATCCGCTGCCGCCGACCGAATTCCACGTGCTCTGATCGAACTGGTAGGCGCCGTAGTAGCCGTTGCCGGTGTTGATGCTGTAGTCGCCGCTCGATTCACACTGGCGAAGCGATGCCCAGTCGGAGGCGGACGGGTCGGCCGAGGCCGAACCGGCCATGAAGATGGTCATCCCGGCGAACAAGGCCGCGATGGTCGTTCCCAATGCCAGCGCTCTGCGCACAGGCAATCCCTTCCGGCCGCGCAACGCATCGTGTGCGAGGCAAACGGGTAGCGCAAAGCGGACTGACGTACCCGGATCTGTGGGCACGCACGGGCCACCTAGCCCTCACGTATGCATCGCGGCGATGCCTCTTCCCCTTGCACGACACCGCCGTCGACCGCGCCCCCGCTCGACCAATCCGTTGTGCATTTCCCGACGCCGGGGTCTTCGGAGCGGGGAGCCACGACCACCGGCGGGTTCACCCAGTGGTGAACCCGCCTCACCGTAGTTCACCAGTCACACAAGTCACAAGACACCCAGCAAACACATTGTTCTCCCTGTGCATCAATCACCCCAACAGCGACACGCCGCGGCGGGACACGAATCACAAGGTTGTCATTTACTCCCTGACGAGGCCTGATCGGCCACAACACGCCCGTATCGCCGGGCATTCGACAGCGGAACCGGACGATGCTCGGCAGAAATACTCTCTGTCCGTCGGACCTTCGGGCCGTTATGGTGATCCCACCGGTTGCACAGGATGAGAGATGGGGCTATGAGTCGTCGGGCCTGGCTGCTTTTCACCGCATTGAGCCTGATCTGGGGCATTCCATATCTGATGATCAAGGTCGCGGTGCGGGACCTGGATCCGGTCGTGGTGGCCTTCGGCCGAACGTTCATCGGCGCGCTGATCCTGCTACCGGTGGCACTGCGCCGCGGAGCGCTGCGGCCGGTTCTGTCCCGATGGAAGTGGTTGCTGGTCTACACGGTGGTCGAGATGGTCGGGCCGTGGTGGCTGCTCGGGCACGCCGAGACCCGCTTGACCAGCTCCACCGCCGGACTCCTGCTGGCCGTCGTTCCGCTGATCGCCGCCATCATTCTCGTCTCCACCGGGCACGACCGGTTCGACTCCCGCCGCCTGCTGGGGCTGGCCATCGGCCTGGCCGGGGTGATCACCCTGGTCGGCCTGGACGTCCACCTGGACGACCTGCTGTCCGTCGGGGCGGTGATGATCACAGCCATCGGTTACGCCGTCGGCCCCATCATCATCAACCGGAAGTTGGCCGATCTGCCGCCGATGGGCGTCATCACCGGTTCGCTCATCGGCGCCGCCGCCATCTTCGCTCCCTTCGCGGTCTGGCTGCGCCCGTCCCACGTCGGGGCGGCAGCCGGCTGGTCGGTGCTCGGATTGGCCGTCATCTGCACCGCGGTGGCCTTCCTGGCCTTCTTCGCCCTGATCGCCGAGGCCGGCCCGGCCCGCGCAACGGTGATCACCTACATCAACCCGGCGGTGGCGATCCTGCTCGGGGTCCTCGTCCTCCACGAGCAGTTCACCGTGGGTATCGCCATCGGCTTCCCCCTGGTGATCCTCGGTTCGGTCCTGGCCACCGCCCGGACCCGCGCCCCGGCCCTGGAGCCGCTCGAAGAGCCGGTCGCGCCCTGACCAAGCCGTGACACAGCGACGGCCCGCCCTGACGATTCAAGGGCGGGCCGTCGCTGTTGGCTGCTACTTCTCGGCTACTTCTTGGCGCCCGGGGAGGTGCCGGCCGAACCCAGCTGCTGGCAGGCCTCGACCACACGGGCGGCCAGTCCGGCCTCGCCCAACTTGAGGTAGGAGCGCGGGTCGTAGGCCTTCTTGTTGCCCACCTCGCCGTCGACCTTGAGCACACCGTCGTAGTTGGTGAAGAAGTGCCCAACGATCGGCCGGGTGAACGCGTACTGGGTGTCGGTGTCGATGTTCATCTTCACGACGCCGTAGGAGACCGCCTCGGCGATCTCCTCCGCCGACGAACCCGATCCACCGTGGAAGACGAGGGCGAACGGCTTGGCCCCGGCTTCCAGGCCGAGGTGGGCGGCCAGTGCCTCCTGGCCCTCCTTCAGCACGGCCGGGCGCAGCTTGACCCCACCCGGCTTGTACACGCCGTGCACGTTGCCGAAGGTCGCGGCCACGATGTAGTTGTTCTCGACCGGAACACCCAGGACGTCGACCGTCTTGATGAAGTCCTCCGGCGAGGTGTAGAGCTTGTCGTTGATCTCGTGGGCGACGCCGTCCTCTTCGCCACCGACGACGCCGACCTCGATCTCGAGGATGACGTTGGCCGCCTTGGTCAACTCCAGGAGCTCCTTGGCGATCTCCAGGTTCTCGTCCAGTGGTACGGCCGAGCCGTCCCACATGTGCGACTGGAACAGCGGCAGACCACCGTTCCTGACGCGTTCGGCACTGATCTCCAGGAGCGGCTTGACGAACGTCGGCAGCTTGTCCTTCGGGCAGTGGTCGGTGTGCAGAGCGACGGTGACGTCGTAGCGGGCGGCCACGACGGCGGCGAACTCGGCGAGCGCGACGGCACCGACAACCATGTCCTTGACCGAGGTACCGGACGCGAACTCACCACCGCCGGTCGACACCTGGATGATGCCGTCGCTGCCGGCATCGGCGAAGCCCTTGATGGCGCCGTTGATCGTCTCCGACGACGTGATGTTGATCGCGGGGTAGGCGAAGCCGCCGTCCTTCGCCCGCTGGATCATCGCGGCGTAGGTCTCGGGAGTGGCAAGGGGCATGAGAATCCTTTCGGGGCTGCGGCCGGTTTCGGCCGGCGCCTGGGGTCTGATCGGCGTCGTCATTATCTCCTACGCAGCGACACGCCGAGGCCGCGGCTCCGCGCCTCGAAACGATTCGACAAGATGCTTCGACAGGCGCACAATTTGTCCCGAAGCACCACTCACCCGCGCGACGGACATCGGGGTCCCGGAACGCAGCGTCACCAGCACACCATTTCCGGCACCACATCACCCAGCATCCCGGGAGAGACCGCCCCCATGCCCCGCGCCCTCATCGCTTTGGCCGTCGGCGCTTTCGCCATCGGCTGCACCGAATTCGTCGTCATCGGGCTCCTCCCCCAGATCGGAGACGGGCTGCACGCAACCGTCCCGGCCATGGGCATCCTGATCACCGCCTACGCAATCGGCGTGATGATCGGAGCCCCGGCCATGACCGCCCTGTCCAGTCGTTTCTCGACCCGGCAGACGCTGATCGGGTTGATGGGCCTGTTCATCGTCGGCAACACGCTGTCCGCATTCGCCCCGAACTACCGGGTGCTGATGGGGGCCAGGGTGATCACCGCCCTGGCCCACGGGTCGTTCTTCGGAGTCGGAGCCATCGTCGCCCGGCGCGCAGTGGCCCCGGAGAAGGCGACCCAGGCCATCTCGCTGATGTTCCTGGGTCTGACCATCTCCAACGTCATCGGTGTCCCGGCCGCGACGTGGATCGGCCAGCAGATCGGCTGGCGGTACGTGTTCGGGGGGATCGCGGCGCTGGGTGTCGTGACCGTGGTCGCACTGCGGGCCTGGGTGCCCGACGACGACATCCGGATGGACATGAAGGCCGAACTGGGCGCCTTCCGGCGGAAGCAGGTCTGGCTCGGCCTGGCCATCACCACCATCGGGTTCGGTGCGTTCTTCGCCATGTACAGCTACATCGCCCCGATCCTGACCGATCTGGCCGGGATCGGTGAGAACAGCGTGACGCTGGTGTTGGTCCTGTTCGGGGTCGGCACCACGGTCGGAGCCCTGGTCGGCGGCCGGCTCGGCGATCGGTACGGCCTGCGACTGGTGGGCTTCGGGCTGTTCCTGGAGGTCGTCATCCTGGCCGCGTTCACCGTCACCTCGCACAACGCGGTGGCCGCCACCGCCACGCTGATGCTGTTCGGAGTGGTGGGCTTCGGCCTTGGCCCGGTGGTGCAGAACCGGATCATCGAGTCCGCCGGCACCGACGGGAGCATGGTGTCCGCCGTCAACCAGGGCGCGTTCAACGTCGCCAACGCCATCGGAGCGGCGGCCGGAGCCTACGTGATCCGCGCCGGCTACGGCCTGACCGGGCCGATGTGGGTCGGCGCGGTGCTCGCGGCCGCCGGTTGCGTGCTGGTCGTGGTCACCATCGTGACCGATCGACGGCGTGCGGTCCGGCTGGCGAGCCCCCGCGTCCTCGTGGAGGCCTGAGCGGCGATCCGGACCGGCCCGGGCCGGCGGTCAGGGCCGGTCCGGATCGCGGCGCGGCGGAGCCGTCGTCCGCCGGGTGATCAGGCCGGGGCTCATGCGGACCACCTCCGGCGCCGCCGGTTCGTGTAGTCGCACCTGGTCCAGCAACATGCGAGCGGCGATCCGCCCCTGGTCCCGCACCGGTTGCCCGATGGTGGTCAGTTCGAACAGGTACGCCATGTCGTGGTTGTCGACGCCGATGACCGAGAGGTCCTCCGGCACCCGGATGCCGAGCCGGCGGGCCGCGTACAGGACCCCCATGGCCACCTCGTCGGAAACGGCGAACACCGCGGTCGGCATACATCGCAGTTCACGCCCGCACTCGATCCACATCTTCTCCAGGGCGGCCGTACCGGCCTCGACCGGGAAACCGGTCACGCCGATCAGGGCCGGGTCGAGAGGAATGTTGTTCTCCGCCAACGCCTTCTGGTAGCCGCGTTCTCGATCGGCGGCGACGGTGAACCCGTACATGTTGTCCGGGTCCTGGCCCAGGAAACCGATGCGGCGATGCCCGAGACCGATCAGATGCGATGTTGCCGCATAGCCGACCTCGACGTCGTCGACCAGCACCCCGGAGACGCCGGGGATGATCGATCCGACGGTGACGAGCGGAATGCGCAGGTTCCGCAGGGACGCCGGCTGCAGACCGAGCGGGACATTGAGGCCGAGCACGCCATCCACCCGCTTGTGCAGGGCACGCGTGTCGACCCGAGCGGCTTTGGCTCCGGCGTTGGCACCCAGCGGGTACAGCAGCGTGTCGTAGCCCCGCTCACCCACCACATCCTGGGCACCTTCGATGACCGCACTGAAGAACCAGCGTGAGATCCACGGGGCCATCACGCCGATGGCGCTGGTTCGGCCCGTGGTCAGCGCGGCAGCGGAGGGCGAAGCCACGTATCCCAGCTTCGCCGCTGCCTGCTCGACGTTCTCCCTGGTCGTCACGGACACTCCGGGAAGACCCCGGAGTGCCCGTGACACCGTCGCCGGCGAGACACCGGCCAGTGCGGCAACTTCGACGATGCCGATCATCGGGGCGAACCCGCTGTCGGCCATCGACATCAACCCTTGACGCTGCCCGCGAGCAGACCGCGGACGAAGAAGCGCTGCAACGACAGGAACACCGCCAACGGCACCAGCATGGCGATCACCGCGGCCGCCGGGAGGACGTCCGCCGCCGACTGGAACTGCGTCGTCAGTCCCTGGATCCCGGCTGTGATCGGCCGGGTGTTCTCACCGGAGAAGGTCAGGGCGACCAGCAGATCGTTCCAGACCCACAGGAACTGGAAGATGCCGAAGGACGCGATGGCCGGAACCAGCAGTGGCATCAGCACCTGGATGAAGATCTTCACGTGGCCTGCGCCGTCGACCCGGGCCGCTTCGATCAGCGAGGACGGGATCTCCTTCATGAAGTTGTGCAACAGGAAGATGGCCAACGGCAGACCGAAGATCGTGTGCGACAACCAGATCGACCAGAAGCCGGCGTTCAGGCCGAACTTCGTGTAGATCGTGTTCAGCGGGATCAGCGCCACCTGGATGGGCACGATCTGCATGGCGAAGATGGCCACGAAGAGCACGTTCTTGCCCTTGAAGTCGATCCACGCGAACGCGTACGCCGCCAGCAGGGCCAGGGCGATCGGGATGAAGACGGCGGGCAGGGTCACCACGATGCTGTTGAGCAGGAAGCTCGACAGCGGCGAGGTGTTGCCGTTGCCGGTCCAGGCGTTCGAGTAGTTCTTGAACGTCAACGACGACCCGGAGAAGAAGTGCCACCAGCCGCTGGTGATGCTGGCCGCCGACGGGTTCCCGTTGACGGTGATCGGCCCGCGGATGGAGTTGATCAGCAGACCGATGGTGGGAACGGTCCAGGCGATCGCGATGACGATGGCCAGGCCGGAGGCCCACGGCGACGTGAGCTTCGTCTTCGCGTCCTGGGCCCGCATCATGGCTTTCACCTTGCGGGCACTGACCTGCTCCGACGCGACGGGAACAGGCGGAATCGTGGTTGTCATCGGTTTGCGTCCGCCTTCTTCATCTGTCGAACGTTGAACACGATCACCGGCGACACCAGGATGAAGATCATCACGGCGAGGGCGCCGGCCAGACCAGGTTGGTTGCTCGCGTTGTTCGAGTAGAACGCGCTGGCCAGGATGTCGTTCTTGGTGATGCCGTTGCCCAGGACGTTGACCAGGTCGAAGGTCTTGAGCGAACCGATGGCAATGGTCGTGATCACGACGACCAGGGTGGGACGGATGGTCGGGATGGTGATGCTGCGGAACAGCCGCATCCCGGTCGCGCCGTCGATCTGGGCGGCTTCGACGATGTCGTCCGGCACCGCCTTGATGGCGGCCGAGAGCAGCGTCATGGCCAGCCCGGCCTGGATCCAGATCATCACCACGATCATGGCGCCGGTGCTGACCGGCCACTTGATCAACCAGTTCGTCGGGCTGCCACCGAAGGCGGTCCAGACCGCGTTGAGCAGGCCCACCTGTCCGTTGCCCTGGCTGCTGGGCTGGTAGTAGATGTAGCGCCACATGATCGCCGCGGCGACCATCGAGATGGCCGTCGGGAGGAAGATCAGTGCCTTGGCCGCCGCCTCGAAGCGGGTTCGGTCCACCAGCATGGCGTAGACGAGGCCGAACGCGGTCGCGAACAGTGGCACCAGGACGATCCAGGCGATGGTGTTGTAGAAGATCGGGATGTTGGCCGAGTTGAAGAAGTGCGTGTAGTTGGCCAGTCCGTTGAAACCGGCCGGGTCACCGGCCGCGTTGACCTTGCGGAACGAGGCGATGATCGTGCTGATGGCCGGATACAGCAGGCCGCCGGCGAGGGCGATCACGGCCGGCCCGAGGAACCCGGCGACGACGGTGCCGTTCGGGACCCTGGTGTGGTCGACGAGCCAGAGAATGGCACCCATCACGACGATGAACAGCACGATGACCAGGATCATCACCAGGACCTTCTGCGCCGCCGAGGTCGGGTGGAAGACCATGCTGGCAAACCACCCGTGCGTGAACTGCTGGCCGGTGTTGTAGAAGAAGCCTTTACCGTTGGAGCTCGAACTGCCGGTCGCGCCGGAGAAGACGACGACGCCGATGATGGCGGCGACGACGAACCAGACCACGGGCGTCAGCCAGCCCATCATCTTGGGGGCCCGGTATCGCGTCGTGACCGGCGCCGGGGGCGTCGTTGGAGTTGAAGTACTCAAGGGTTCCCTCCAATCAATTGCTCGAAGAGTGAAATCGGGGCCGGATTCGCCGACGATCACGTCCGCCATCCGGGCGACGAGGCGGCCTTGATTCGCCGGCCCCGCCGAACCGCAGACAGGCGCACCCAATGGTTGTCGGGTGCGCCTGCCTCCGGCACTGGTACTTCAGTTGTGGTCGATCAGGATCTGATCAGCCGATGGGTCAGCTGTTCGGCCAAGCGGCATCGATCTGGGAGAGCGTCGTCGCGTCGTCCTGACCGGTGATCCAGTTGGTCAGCTGCTTCCACTCGGCACCGGAGCCGACGGCGGCCGGCATCAGGTCGGAGGCGTCGAAGCGGGACACGGCCTTCGGGTCCTGCAGGATCTGCACCGACAGCTTGTTGATCGGGTCGGCCACGTTCGCCACGTCAAGGCCCTTGTTGGCCGAGATGCGGGACTTGGAGGCCTTCGACTGGGCGTTCGCCCAGTGCGCGGTGGTCAGGAACCACTGGAACGCCTGGACCTCCGGGTTGGAGGAGAACGCGGCGACGAACTCGCCACCGACCTCGACCGGCTTGCCGAACGTGTCGCTCATGGTCGGCTCGTAGAAGGCGTACAGATCGCCCGTCGGGGAGACGGTCGGGGTGCCCTTGAAGTTGGTCTCGTAGAACGACGCCTGCTGGTGCATGTAGCACTTGCCCTGCTGGATCGGCAGACCGCCGTCGTTGAACGACGTGGTGGCGATGGAGGCGACGTCACCGATACCGGCGTTGACGTACTTGTCGTTCTTCCAGATCGACCCGACCGTGGCGAGCGCCTTGGCGATGGCCGGGTCGGAGAACTTCACCTTGCCGGCGACCCACTGGTCGTAGACATCGGGGCCGGCCTGACGCAGGACGACCTCTTCCAGCCAGTCGGTGGCGGTCCAGCCGGTGGCCGACCCGGACTCGACGCCGGCGCACCACGGCTTGACGCCGGACGGGTCAGCCGCGATCTTGTCCGACAGCGCGATCATCTGGTCCCAGGTGGTCGGGACGGTGTAGCCCTTGGCCGCGAACATCTTCGGCGAGTACCACACCAGCGACTTGACGTTGGCGCCGAGCGGAGCCGCGTAGAACTTGCCGCCGATGGTGCCGTAGCTCTTCCAGCCCTTGTCCCAGTACTTGTCGACGTTGGCGGCGACCGAAGCCGGGGCCTCGACGACCTTGCCGGTGGCGACCAGGGTGGCCAGCAGGCCCGGCTGCGGGACGAACGCGATATTGGCCGCGTTGCCCGACTTGGCCTGGACGACGATCTGCTGCTCGAAGTTCTTGTCCGAGGTGTACTTCACGGTGGCACCGGTGCACGTCGTGAAGTCCTTGAAGGACGACTCCACCTGCTTGCCCTCGTCACCAGCGATGCTGGTGTAGACGCTGACCTGCTTGCCGGAGATGTTCGGCCACGTCTTCTTCAGGTAGTCGCAGTACGTCGCGTCGTCGTTCAGGCCCGCGGCGGTGGCCGAGGACGAGGACGAGGGCCCGCCGGACGAAGCGGGGCTGGATGAGGCCGGCGCCGAAGCGGAAGGCGAGCCGGCGGCAGCGGAAGAGGAACCGACGGGGGCCGCAGCACTGGACGATCCGCCCGCGGCGCTGGCCGCCGAGCTGGTCGAGCTGCTGGAACTGGAACTGGAGCAAGCGGACATGATCAGCGCGAGGGCGCCGATCCCTGCGATGGTGGCCATCGCCTTACTAGCCGACGTACGAGACACTCGGCCGCCTCCGTTTCTTGGGGAAAAGTCGATGTGAGGGTGCTCACAACAGGCCCAATGAAAGCGTTTTCAACGCGGCTTGGCAAGGCCGGGACGGTCATCCTCGCGTAACGATTCCGTAACCCGCATGGGTGACGAATAACGATGTGGTCGCGAACGACTCCTGAGACGGGCATGAATCTGCCATGAATCGGGCGCATTCGGCTGACCCTGACCTGCGATGACACATCGTTGGTGGCGCCCGGTCCGACCGGCTGGATCGGATACCCGTCCTGGGGCGCCGACTCGTGTCAGGATCGACGGACCAGCCCGCGATCACGTCGCGGGCCGAACTCCTCGAGGAGCAACGAGCATGACGGTCGACGACCAGTGGGCGGAGTCGGCGGTCGAACGCACCCTTGGAACGCTGGCCCGGCTCAACCCGGATTTCCCGCCCGCCGCCCAGCCCGAACCGCCTTCCTCGGCCACCCTGCCGGGCGCCACCGCGACCCCGGCCGGACCGGCCCCGGCCCGTACTCCGGTCGCTGACGTCACCATCGACGACATCTACCGGACCCACCGGATGGGGATGGTCCGGCTCGCCATCCTGTTGGTGGACGATCAGGCCAGCGCCGAGGACGTGGTCCAGGAGGCGTTCGCCGGCCTGTTCCGCAACTGGGCCGGACTGCGCGACAACGCCGCGGCCATCGGCTATCTGCGCACGGCCGTGGTCAACGGATCCCGTTCGATGCTGCGCCGCCGGCGGACCGCGCGGGCCTACGTCCCTCCGCACCCGGGCACCGAGCGATCGGCCGAGTCGCTGGCCCTGCTCACCGCCGAACACCAGGCCGTGGTCACCGCGCTGGCCGACCTGGCCCCCCGGCAACGGGAGGTCCTGGTCCTTCGCTACTACGGCGGACTGTCGGAGGCGGAGATCGCCGAGGCCACCGGTCTGTCCAAGGGCACCGTCAAGTCCACCGCCAGCCGGGCCGTGGCCAAGCTCGGCGACATCATGAGGGCGCGATGACCCTTCCCGGACGGCCGCCGTCGAGTGGGCCCGGCGGCGACCCGGACGCCGAACGGGTGCTGGCGCAAGCGCTGCGGGCGATGGCCGGCGGCGGGAAGCAGGTCCGTCCTGAGAACGGTCCTCCCGCCTCCGGACGCGAGCCGCTGACCCGGCTGCAGGTCCTGTTGATCGCGACGATCGTCGGGTTGCTCGTCGGCATCACGGCCGGGCTGATCAGCCTGCTGGTGTAGGCGCTTCGGTGAACATCGATCCCGGATTGAACAGCCCGTCCGGGTCCAGCGCGTTCTTGATCCGCCGATGCAGATCCAGCCCGACCGGGCCGATCTCGCGGGCCAGGAAATCCTGCTTGATCCGGCCGACCCCGTGCTCACCGGTCACCGTCCCGCCCAGTGCCCGGCCCGCGTCCAGCATCAGGCCGAAGGCCAGTTCGGCCGCCGCCGCCTGGGCCGGGTCGGCCGCGTCGTAGACGATCGTCGGGTGCATGTTGCCGTCGCCGGCGTGCCCGACCACCCCGATGGTCAGACCGACCTGGGCCGAGATCTTCTCGCAGGCGCTGATCAACTCGGCGATCCGGGTCCGGGGCACGCTGACGTCATCGGTCAGCCAGGTCCCGAACATCTCCAGGGACGACAGGACGTCCCGCCGGGCCTGCAGCAACATCCGACCCTCGGCCAGGTCGTCGGTGACGTAGGCGAAGGTGGCCCCGGCCCGGAGACAGACCACCTCGAGCTCGTCCATCTCCCGTCGCCCGACCCCCGCACCGGCGTCGGACTGCCCGATCAACAGCGCGGCCGGGGTCTCGCCGTCACCGAGGACCTTCGTGCCGTGCTTGGCCTCGACGGCCCGGATGCAGGTGGCGTCCATGATCTCCAGCAGGGACGGCACCAGCCCGGCCCGGATCGCGCCCGACACCGCCTCGCCCGCCGCTTCCGTCGAGGCGAACGCAGCCACCAGCGTGACCGGGGCGGCCGGCTTCGGCCGCAGCGCGAGCGTGGCCTCGGTGATGATGCACAGCGTGCCCTCGGACCCGACCAGCAGCTTCGTCAGGTCGTACCCGGCGACCCCCTTGACCGTGCGGCGGCCGGTGCGGAGCACCTCCCCCGATGCCAGCACGACCTCGAGACCGAGGACCGCGTCGGTGGTCACGCCGTACTTCACACAGCACAGTCCGCCGGCATTGGTCGACAGATTTCCGCCGATGGTGCACCAGTCGTAGGACGAAGGGTCGGGGGCGTAGAACAGACCGCAGGATTCGACGGCCGTGCGGAAGTCCAGGTTGACCACGCCCGGTTGCACCACGGCCAGTCGGTTGCCCTGGTCGATCTCCAGAATGGCGTTCATCCTGGTCATCACCATCGTCACGGCGCCGTCCACCGCGTTCGCCGCTCCCGTTAGGCCGGAGCCGGCACCGCGCGGCACGATCGGGATCCGCGCCGCCGCACAGAGCTTCACGATCGCGGCGACCTCGGCCGTGTCGATCGGGAAGACCACCGCGAGCGGAGTACCGCTGGGGGCCAACGGCATCATGTCGCGACTGAAACCGGAGGTGATGTCCGGATCCAGCACCACCCGGGATGGCTCCAGCGCATCGCCCAGAGCGGCCAGGAACTCCTTCGTCTCCATCGGTCCACGGTAGTCCTGACCATCACCACCTGCGATGACGGTCACACCCCGGGCACCTGGACGGTCACGGTCGGCCGAGCGAACTCACAGGTTTATCAGAGCCGGGCCGGTATCGTCGTGCTGGTGAACCCGACTCATGTTGCCGGCCTCCTCCCGTCCTGGCTCGACGGAGGGCACCTAGTGGAATCGATGGGTTCCTGGGCGCTGCTGGTCTTCGCCCTGATCATCTTCGCCGAGTGCGGCCTGCTCATCGGATTCTTCCTGCCCGGCGACACCCTGCTGTTCATCGCCGGGCTCCTGGTGGCCACCCACAAGCTTCACGTCAACCTGGTCGCGGTGATCCTGATCCTGGTGGTGGCGGCCTTCGTCGGCAATATCGTCGGATACGGGATCGGCCGGAAGGCCGGACCCCTGGTCTTCGATCGGCCGAACGCGAAATTCTTCAAACACGAGTACGTCGAGAAGTCCGAGGTGTTCTTCGCCAAGTACGGGAAGGTCGCCGTCATCCTGGCCCGTTTCGTCCCGGTCGTGCGCACGGTGGCCACTGTGATGGCCGGTGTCTCCCGGATGGACGCCAGGCTCTACACCCTGTATTCGGCCATCGGCGGCGTCGTCTGGGTCGCCGGAGTGACCGTCGCCGGATATTTCCTGGGCCAGATCCAGTTCATCGCCGACCATGTCGACGTGATCCTGGTCGGTGCCGTGGTCGTCGTCGTGCTGGTCTCCGCGGTCCCGGCCCTGCTGCACCTGCGTCAGCGCAGGCGCGCGGCCGAGGCCGGCTGAGACCAGCTACTGCACGCAACGTCCCCGCCCGGCGGTCGAGCCCACCGTCAGGACGGGGGCGTTCGGTATTTCGCGCAGAACGCGTCCGGCCCGGTCAGGTGGACACCGAACCAGCTCACTCCCCCGTTGCACAGCGGCTCCGGGTTCTCGCTGGAGATCGCCCCGATCTGCTGACGGACGGCGAACACGACGATCAGCAACAGCGCCGCGACGCCGATCACGACCACTCGACCGGCCCACCGGCGGATCAGCACCAGCAGCACGACGGCGACGGCCGCGAGGGCGGCCAGCAACCAGGTCAGGTCGGTGACAGCGGTGTCGACATTCACGCCGCTGGACTAGTTGGTCGGGCAGCCGGGATACGTGACGTCGATCCCGAAGAATGTCGGGTGGGACTTGCAGGCCGAGGTCTGCAGGTGATTGCCGAAGTCGACCACCTTGGACCGCTGCTGCCATCCGAAGAACACGATGAGCGCGGCCAGCACCAGGATGATGATCTTGCCGACGATCTTCTTGATGATGATGGCCAGCACGATGCCGATCACGGCGATGCCGATCAACGCCCACATCGCGGTGTTCTTGATGGTCTGCAGGTCGAGGTTCACCGGCAGAATCTACCCCTCCCACCTGTGGTGCCCGGGTGTGAACGGTCCGGCTTCCGCCCGGGTGGTCCTGGTCACCAGGCGCGGTTCAGGTCGGCGTGCTGTCGCACCCAGGCATGCATCGCGATGCCGGCCGCCACCCCGGCGTTGATCGACCGGGTAGAACCGAACTGGGCGATCGACACCGTCATCCCGGCCGCCGCCCTGGCCTCGGGAGTTAGGCCCTCGGATTCGGATCCGAACAGCAGCAGAGCATTCCGGGGCAGGTCCACGGTTTCGATCGGCACCGATCCGGACACGTTGTCCACCGCCACCACCACCAGACCGGCGCCATGGGCGTACTCGACGAGCGTGGCCACGTCGGCGTGATGGTGCAGGTGCTGGTAGCGGTCGGTGACCATGGCCCCGCGCCGGTTCCAGCGACGCCGCCCGACGATGTGCACGCTGGCCGCGCCGAAGGCGTTCGCGGTGCGGACCACGGTGCCGATGTTGTGGTCGTGCCCGAAGTTCTCGATGGCCACCTGGAACGGGTGCCGCCGGGCGTCCAGATCGGCGACGATCGCCTCGCGCCGCCAGTACCGATAGTGGTCGACCACGTTCCGGCGGTCACCGCTGGCCAGCAACTCCGGGTCGAAGTGGGGATCGGTCGGCCAGGGCAGCGGGTGGGGTCCGACGCCGACGGCCGGGGCAGCCGTCCACTCGGTGGGGCCCGGTTCGTCGACCACCGGCTCGGTGGGGTTCAGCCCAGGCCCAGATCGGACAGGCCGAGCAGGTACCGGTAGGTCAGGCCCTCGGCCCCCAGCACGGCGTCGGCACCGGTGTTGCGGTCGACGATGGTCGCCACCCCGACCACTTCGGCACCCGCCTGCCGGAGCGCCTCGACCGCCTGCAACGGAGACGCACCGGTGGTGGTGGTGTCCTCGACGACGAGGACCCGCTTGCCGGCCACGTCGGGTCCCTCGATCTGGCGCTGCATGCCGTGGGCCTTCGCCGCCTTGCGGACCACGAATGCGTCGATCGGCCGGCCGGGCGCGTGCATGACGGCCGTCGCCACGGGATCCGCACCCAGGGTGAGACCGCCGACCGCGTCGAAGTCCCAGTCGGCGGTCAACTGACGCAGCAGCACCCCGATCAGCGGGCCGGCCTCGTGATGCAGGGTGGCCCGGCGCAGGTCGACGTAGTAGTCGGCCTCGCGACCGGAGGACAGCGTCACCCGGCCGTGAACCACAGCCAGATCGGCCACGAGTTCGGCCAGTCTGGCCTTGGCCGCGGCGTCCGGAATGGGAGCGGATTCGATCGTCACGCAGCAAGGGTGACATATCCTGCCCGCATGGCCGAGTTTCCGAACGTCGCCGTCAACATGATCACCACCCCGGACCTCGCGGTCTGTGTCCGTGAGGTGGTCAACCGGATGGACGGCCGGCCGGTGATCTTCGTGCACGGCAACGTTTCCTCATCGGTCTTCTTCCTCCCGGTGATGGCCCAACTGCCGCCGCACGTCCGGCCGATCGCCATCGACCTGCGTGGATTCGGCGGGACCGACGCCGCGCCGGTGGACGCCACCCGCGGGCTGGCGGTGTTCGCCGACGACGTCTGGGCCACCGTCGACGCGCTCGGGCTGGGCGCGGTCGACCTGGTCGGCTGGTCCATGGGCGGCGGTGTGGTGCTGCAGATGCTGCTCGACCGGCCGGCCGCGGTCACCTCGGTGACGCTGGTGAACCCGGTGTCGCCCTTCGGGTTCGGCGGCACCACCGGCCTGGACGGCGCGCTGGTCGCCCCGGACGGGGCCGGCTCCGGGGGCGGCACGGCGAATGCCGATTTCGTGGCCGCCCTGCGCGACGACGACGACAGCAGCGAGGGGCCGACGTCACCGCTCGGCACTCTCCGGTCCTTCTACGTGGCTCCGGGCTGGGACCGGGAGAACGAAGGCGTCTTCGTCCGGTCCATGCTCTCCACCAGCATCGGAGACGACAACTATCCGGGCGACTCGGTCGGGTCGGACAGCTGGCCGGGGGTCGCGCCGGGCACCCGCGGGGTGCTCAACACCATGGCCCCGATCTACCTGGACCTGTCGGGCATCGTCGATGTCACCCCGAAACCGCCGATCCTGTGGATCCGCGGCGAGCTCGACCAGATCGTCTCGGACGCTTCGCTCTTCGATCTCGCGCAACTCGGTCTACTCGGCGCGGTCCCGGGCTATCCCGGGGTGGACAAGGTGCCGCCGCAACCGATGGTGGGCCAGACCCGGTCGGTACTGGACGCCTACGCCAACTCCGGCGGTGAGTACACCGAGGTGGTCGTCCCGGGCGCCGGGCACACCCCGCACATCGAGAAGCCGGACATCTTCCTGGCCGCGTTGCGTATCCACCTGAAGGTCTGAGCGAAGTTGATTACACTGCAAGCATGAACGATCGTCCGGTGCCGTCGCTGTTCGAGTGGGCCGGTGGCGAACCGGCGTTCGCCCGGCTCATCAACGCGTTCTACGACCGGGTGGAGAAGGACGAACTGCTCGCCCCGCTGTTCCCGGGGGGCGTGAGCCGGGCCCACCGCGAGCACGTCACGGTGTGGTGGTGCGAGGTGTTCGGCGGCCCGGCCCGGTACACCGCCGAGCACGGCGGTTATGCAACCATGCTGGCCCACCACCGCGGCCTGAACCTGCAGCCGGAACAGCGTTTTCGATTCGCCACCCTGATGAGTCGCGCCGCCGACGATGCCACGCTGCCGGACGATCCGGAGTTCCGGGCGGCGCTCGTGGGGTACGTGGAATGGGGTACCCGGCTGGCCCTGGCGAACTCGCAGGAGGACGCCGACCCGGTGCTGGAGGCTCCGGTTCCCCGGTGGGGCTGGGGCGTCGCGCCGCCGTACCTTCCGTGACTTCGGACCTCTGCTGAGAGGTCAGGTCCGGCCGCGGTTGTTGACCCTGGCCGCGAGGTTCCGGACGGCGCCCCGGGGCAGCAGCCGGACCCCGACCGCGATGACCCGGTAGAGCGCTCCCGGCACCGAGATGATCCGGTTGTGGCGCAGGTCGGCCAACGACGTGGCCACCAGATCGTCGACGTCGACGTACAGGGCCCCCGGGGTCTTGGACATGTCAATGGAGGCTCGCTGGTGGAACTCGGTCCGGACGAACCCCGGACACAGCGCCTGCACGCGGACGCCGGTACCGGCCAGCGACATGGCCAAACCCTCACTGAGGCTGATGACGTAGGCCTTCGACCCGGCATAAGTGGTGCCGCGGCCCGGGATCAGACCGGCGATCGACGCCACGTTGATCACGCCGCCGTGCCCGCGGGCGACCATCCCGGGCAATGCCGCCCGAGCCAGCACGGTCGGGGCCACCACGTTGATCTCGATCTGCTCCAGCAATCGCTCGGGCGCGGACGACAGGAAGTCACGTCCGAGCCCGATGCCGGCGTTGTTGATCAGCAGATCGACCCCCGGCGCGGCGGTGAGGCGATCGACCACCGCGGCCCGTTGCCCGGGGTCGGTCAGGTCGGCCGTGATCACCTCGACCTCCGGCGCACCGAAGGAGAGCAGGGAGTCCCGGGCCGCGACCAGTCGCTGCGTGTCCCGGGCGACGATCACCAGGCCGTAGCCGGCCGCGGCGAGGTGACGGGTGAACGCGGCTCCGATGCCGGCGGTGGCGCCGGTGACCATGGCGGTGGGCATGGCTGGAACGGTATCCCGCATCACCGGCGGCCCGGCCGAGCGGCCGCCGCAGCCAGCCGGGCCCGTCGACTCCTCATCGTCACCGATGGGGCCGGCCCGGCACCACCTTCGACCGCAGACACGGCGGTCGGGGTCGCGGTCTGCGGTCGGCCCGGTGGTGCCGGGTAGCGGTGGTTCGAACCTGCCGGCCGTGAGGATGGCTCCCGTCGGCGCGGCCGTCGACCGTGACGGGCCGTCAGCCGGTCGTCACCGGCAGGCGGATCGGCCCGCGGATGATCGTGGCGTTGCGGCGTTCGACCCGGCCAGTGCGCCGCAGAGCCGGGGCCCGTTCGGCCAGGGCCTGGAACGCGACGGCCGCTTCCAGCCGGGCCAACGGCTGCCCGACGCAGTAGTGGATCCCGCTGGAGAAGGCCAGGTGCTCTGGGCCGGGCTCACGCCCGATGTCGAATTCGTCCGGTCGGTCGTAGACGTCCGGATCGCGGTTGGCCGCCCCGATCAGGGTGACCACGATCTGGTCCTTGCGCACCGGCCGACCCTCGATCTCGGTGTCGCAGAACGACACCCGGGCCGTGCGCTGGACCGGAGGGTCGAAACGGAGCGCCTCCTCGACCGCGGGCGGAGCCAGGGCAGCCGGCCGGGCAGTCAGCGCCGCCCATTGCTCGGGATGGTCCAGCAGGGCCAGAACACCGTTGCCGATCAGGTTGACCGTGGTCTCGAACCCGGCGACCAGCAGCAGGACGCAGAACGGCAGCATCTCGCCGGGCTGGATGCGCTCGCCCTCCGCCTGGACAACCAGACTCACGATGTCGTCGGCCGGTTCGGCGCGTCGCAACCGGAACAGACGCAGGAAGAGCTGTTCGAGTTCGGCGTTCGCCTTCAGCAACCGCTTCGCATGTCCGAGCGAGCGGACTCCGTCCAGCGCACTGCCGATGACGGCGCCGATCCGGGCGAAGTCGGCGGCCTCCGCGTCCGGAATACCCATCAGCTGAGTGATCACTGCGATCGGGAGCGGAGCGGCGAACCCGCTGATCAGATCGAAGTCCTTCTGCCGCAACGCCTGGTCGAGCAGATCGTTCGCCACCGCCTCGATCCGGGGGCGATAGGCGTCCATCTGCCGGGGGCTGAAGGCCGGTTGCGCCAGGCGGCGCAGTCGCGTGTGGTCCGGCGGGTTCATCGACAGGAACGACAGGTCGAATCCGTCGGTCCGCGGGTCCGGACCGGTGCCCTCGGGCCGCACGCCGAAATGCCGGTCGCGCAGCACCCGGTTCGCGATGCGGTGGCTGGTAGTGGCCCAGTTGCCGAGGCGGGTCGGGACGATCGGGCCGGCTGCGCGCATCTGCCGGTAGATCGCGTACGGATCGCGCCGCCCGGGGGCGAGTTGCAGACGGGCCATCGGGTCCCGTCGCAGATAACCTGCCCCGATTGTCCGAGCCCGTTGGCCGTAGAGGCCACCGGCGAAGGAGATCGCCCGGCCCAGATCACTCATCGCGTCCTCCGGTCCCGATCCTGTCCCTGCCTTGAGCACCATGGTGCTCCGGCGCGCTCGGTCAGGCGCAGGGCCGGACCAGACACCGCCGCGACGCCTCCGGCGTGGTGACCACGACGGGGTCGAACCCGTCGATCCCGTAGGTGACTCCGGGGAAGGTGACACCCGACGAGGCGCCGAGGATGGCGCCGATCGGTAGCCGGTTGCTCCGCGGCGCCGAAGGAACCCGGACGCGGTCGAGGACGGTCACCGGCTCGAGCACGGACACCGGCTCCGACGCCGCTCCGGCCCGTTCCGGGTCGGCCGTGAGAACGGGCTCGGCGACCCGAGCGCGGATCACCAGCAGGGCGACCACGCCCGCCGCCACCACCAACCACAGCTTGATGAATCGATAGAGCAGCACCCCACTGACGGCCAAGCCCAACGGCAGACCGGCCGCCACCAGAGCCAGACTCAAAGCGGCCTCGACCACGCCGAGGCCGCCCGGGGTGAGCCCGAGAGAGGATGCACCGGCTCCGGCGGCCCAGGCGAGAACCAGTCCGTGCCATGGGATCGGGGCACCAACCGCAGCCAGGGCACCGACCAGACAGGCAATGTCGGCCGTCCAGTTGAGCAGGGCGAACCGGCCCGCCATCAGCGCGTCCCGGCGGGTCAGGCGCAGTCCCGCGATCTGCTCGATGGTCGCGGTGGCGGCGGCCAGCGTGTCGCCGGACGGCCGTCCCAGAAGTCGCCGGGCCGGCGACAGCAGGAAGGCCAGCAGCCCGATCACCAGCGCCCTGACGCGCGGGCGATGCAGCCCAGACAGCAGCGCAACCACGGGGAACACCCCGATCAGGAGGGTGCTCAGGCCGGCTACAGCCACCGCGATCGACCCGGTGAGCAGGGCACCGACCGCCGAGAGCGTGACGAACGTGATCGTCGAGTACAGACCGGCCACGGCCAGCGCCCACGCGGCCACGGCCTTCTCCGCACCGATGTGCAGGAAACGGCGGTAGGCGAAGACCGCGGAAGCGGCCGAGCCGACGATCGGAAGCGATTGGGAGATGGCGTTTCCGGCATACGTGGTGGCCAGGATGGGACCCAGCGGATGATGCCGCCCATCGACGTTCAGCAGCCGGCGCTGCAATCGGGCCAGGCCCGCCACCGATATGGCCTGGAACGCGATCGCCGCGGCGATCCAGACCCAGTTGGCATCGCCCAGCACCCGCGGGAGATCGTCCAGCCGGTCGTGCTGCCAGACGACCAGGGCCACCAGGGCCGCTCCCAGGCCGATTCCGACCAGCACCGTGCGCCGCGCCGTCGCGCTTCCGGCACCGGATCGGCCGGGGGCCGCGCGGGGCTCGGTCACTGGGTTCGTCATCGCTGCTCCAAGAAGTGGAGATCCATTCTCCGTTCGACGTCGACCCTAACACCAAGTTGAGGCTTCGTCTCCGCTTGCTCGGCTAGACTCCGATGCATGACGCGTCACAGCTCGACCCCGGTCGACACGGTCGCCGACCCCCCCGTCGGCTCCACCTCGGCCCGGCCACTGCGCCGGGACGCCGAGTTGAACCGGCAGAAGATCCTGCGGGCTGCGGCCGAGGTGTTCGCCGCGCGCGGTCTGGACGTCACCCTCGATGACATCGCCGATCACGCCGGCGTCGGCGTCGGTACCGTGTACCGCCGGTTCCCGAACAAGGATGTGCTGATCGAGGCCCTGTTCGAGGACAAGATCGAGGACATCGTCCGTCGGGCCGAGGCGGCTGCCGCATCGCCCGACCCCTGGGAGGGCCTGGTCGGATTCCTCCGGAACGCCGTTCTGGCCCAGGCCCGGGATCAGGGACTGCGCCAGGTGATGCACAGCTACCAGCACGGCGCCGCCCGGGTCGCGCAGTCGCGGGCCCGGCTGACCGCCCCGATCGTGCGGTTGATCGACGCGGCGAAGACCCAGGGCAGGTTGCGGGCCGACTTCGAATTGACCGACTTCCCGGTCGTCATGGGGATGGTCGGCTTCGTGGCCCAGCACATCTGCACCGCGGCGCCGGAGATCTGGCAGCGCTACCTGGAAATACTCATCGACGGGCTGCGGGAGCGACCGGACCTGGAGCCACTCCCCCGACCCGCCCTCACCGAAGCTCAACTGGTGACCGTGATGAGGGAGAAGCACCCCACCGGTCGGTGAGCCGCCGCTGGGACAGGAAGGGCCCGGGTCCGATGATCCGGACCCGGGCCCTCCCGGCGGCGCCGCTCGATCAGACGCTGTGTACGGCGCCCACCACCAGTCGCGATTCCCCTTCGACCGCGTCCACCAGCACCTCGTCGCCGTCGCGGGTGGTGCCGGCCAGCAGCTCCCGCGCCAACTGGTCCCCGATGGCCGACTGGATCAGCCGCCGCAGCGGACGCGCACCGTACAACGGGTCGAACCCTTCGATGGCCAGCCACTCACGCGCGCCGTCGGTGACATTCAGCGTCAGCCGGCGGGCCGCGAGGCGCTTGGCCAGGGCCGCGACCTGGATGTCCACGATCGAACCGATCTGCTGGATGTCCAAGGCATTGAAGAACACGATGTCGTCCAGCCGATTGAGGAACTCCGGCTTGAACTTGCTGCGCACCGTCGCCATCACCGCGTCGTGCGTCTGCTTGTCGTCCAACGCCGGATCGACGATGAACTGGCTACCCAGGTTCGACGTGAGGATCAACACGACGTTGCGGAAATCGACCGTCCGTCCCTGACCGTCGGTCAGCCGCCCGTCGTCCAGCACCTGCAGCAGCACGTCGAAGACGTCGGGGTGAGCCTTCTCCACCTCGTCCAGCAGCACGACCGTGTACGGGCGACGCCGGACGGCCTCGGTCAGCTGACCACCCTGGTCGTAGCCGACATACCCGGGGGGCGCACCGACCAGCCGGGCCACCGAGTGCTTCTCCGAGTACTCGCTCATGTCGATGCGGACCATGGCGCGGGCGTCGTCGAACAGGAAGTCCGCCAACGCCTTGGCCAGTTCCGTCTTCCCGACGCCGGTCGGCCCGAGGAACAACCATGATCCGGTCGGACGGTCCGGGTCGGAGACTCCGGCCCTGGCCCGGCGCACGGCGTCGGAGACCGCCCGGACGGCGGCCGCCTGGCCGACCACCCGGCGTCCGAGCTCCTCCTCCATGCGCAGCAGTTTGGACGTCTCGCCCTCCAGCATGCGGCCGGCCGGGATACCTGTCCAGGCCGAGATGACGGTGGCGATGTCGTCCGGTCCGACTTCCTCGGACACCATGGGCGGCAACGCATTCTCCTCACCCTGGGGTTCCAGCGCGGCCTCCGACAACTCCTTCTCCAGGACGGGGATCTGCCCGTACAGCAGCTCGGACGCCTTGGCCAGATCGCCCTCACGCTGGGCCCGTTCGGCCTGTACGCGCAGTTCGTCGAGCGACTTCTTCAGCTCACCGACCCGGTTCAGGCCGGACTTCTCCTGGTCCCACCGGGCGGTCAGGGCGGCGAGTTGTTCGGTCCGGTCGGCCAGGTCCCGCCGCAGCCGCACCAATCGGTCACCGGAGGCCGCATCGGACTCCCGGGCCAGCGCCAGTTCCTCCATCTTCAGGCGGTCGACCGCTCGCTGCAGTTCATCGATCTCCACCGGCTTCGAGTCGATCTCCATGCGCAGCCGGGACGCCGCCTCGTCGATCAGGTCGATCGCCTTGTCCGGGAGGAACCGGGCCGTGATGTAGCGGTCCGACAGGGTCGCCGCCGCAACCAGGGCCGCGTCGGTGATCCGCACCCCGTGGTGGGCCTCGTACCGCTCCTTGAGGCCGCGCAGGATGGCCACCGTGTCCTCGACCGTTGGCTCGCCGACCAGCACCTGCTGGAACCGACGCTCCAGCGCCGGGTCCTTCTCGATGTGGGAGCGGTACTCGTCGAGCGTGGTCGCGCCGACCATGCGGAGTTCACCGCGCGCCAGCATCGGCTTGAGCATGTTGCCGGCGTCCATCGCACCTTCGCCGGTTGCGCCCGCCCCGACCACGGTGTGCAACTCGTCGATGAACGTGATGACCTGACCCTCGGAACCCTTGATCTCGTCCAGGACCGCCTTGAGCCGCTCCTCGAACTCGCCCCGATACTTGGCGCCGGCGATCATGGCCCCCAGGTCGAGGGAGATCAAGCGCTTGCCGCGCAACGACTCCGGGACGTCCCCGGCGACGATGCGCTGGGCCAGGCCTTCGACCACGGCTGTCTTGCCGACGCCGGGCTCACCGATCAGGACCGGGTTGTTCTTGGTACGCCGGGACAGCACCTGGACCACCCGGCGGATCTCCGCGTCGCGGCCGATCACCGGGTCGATCGCGCCCTCGCGGGCCCGCTCGGTGAGGTCGACCCCGTACTTCTCCAACGCCTGGTAGGACCCCTCGGGGTCGGCCGAGGTGACCTTCCGGTCGCCTCCCCGCACCACCGGAAAGGCCTCCACCAGCACGTCCGTGGTGGCGCCGGCCGCGACCAGGATGTCGCCGATGTCCGTGCCGGGCCGGGCGAGCGCAGCCAGCAGGTGCTCGGTGGACAGGAACTCGTCACCGCCGGCCCGCATGATCTGCTCGGCCGCGGTGACGACGTTGGCCACCGCCCTGGACAGCTGCGGCTGGGCCACGGTCGCACCCTTGGCCGCCGGCAGGCGCGTCAGGATCGAGTTGGTGCGCGAGGCAATGGTCGCCGCGTCGGCCCCCACCGCGCGCAACAGACCGGGCGCCGTCGACCCCTCGGTGATCAGCAGTGCGTCCATCAGGTGAGCGGGCTCGACGATGGCGTTGCCCGCCGTGGTGGCCGCCCCGATGGCCGCCGCCAGCACCTCACGACTCTTGGTGGTCAGGATGTCGGTGTTCATATCGGTTGTTTCTACTGCCTTTCCGCGTCGAGCGGGCGGTCGGAACGACGACTTCGTCCGCCCGGGTGATCGTTCTCCTGGGTTCAACGCACTAAAGTTGAGTGTATTCCGCTCAACCTCGTTCGTCGCCAGCGGGATCCGCCCAAGGGCCGGACATCGGTCCCGGGCGGGAACACGCGGGCGAACCGGGGCCGATGTTTGGTCAACCGCCCGGCGTGGGGTACCACCGTCATATGGGATCCCGGCAGAACAAGTCCACGCCTTCGAGCACACCGGCGCCTCCCCGCCGACCGGAGGATTCGCCGCCGGCGTCGGTCCCTCTGTCCGCCGGGGGACGTTCCGGCTCCGGCGGGTCGGCGGCCGGGGATGCGGGGCGGAGCCGCGCCGCACCGACCCGTCACCTGGAGATCGAGACGAAACTCGAGATCGCGGCGGACGCGCCGCTGCCGTCCTTCGCCGGACGGCGCAGCCTCACCGGAACCGGGTTGGTCGGCACGGCCGACCCGGTGCTGCACGAACTCGATGCGGTCTATTTCGACACCGCCGAGTACGACCTGCTGCGCTCCAAGCTGACCCTGCGCCGTCGCAGCGGCGGGGAGGATGCGGGTTGGCACCTCAAGCTGCCCGCCGTGGCCGGGGCTCGCACCGAGATCGGCCTGCCGCTGGACGTCGCCGACGACGACCCCTTCGCCGCCACCGTCCCGGCGGCCCTGGCCGATCTGGTGCTCGGCGCGGCCAGGGGGCGGCCACTGCAGCCGGTGGCTCGCATCCGGAACCGTCGCACCGTGCGGCGCCTGCTCGGCGTCGAGGGCACGCCGCTCATCGAGGTCGCCGACGACCAGGTCACGGCCAGCCGACTGGCACCGACCGACGGTGGGGTCTTCGCCGAGTCGGACCGGACGCAGTGGCGCGAGCTCGAGGTCGAGGTCCTGGCCGGTGACCGGACCCAGTTGGCCGCGGTGGTCACCGCCCTGCAGAACGCCGGCGCCACACCCGCGTCGAGCGCCTCCAAACTCGCTCGGGCGCTGGGAGACCAGACCCCGCCGGCGCGGAAGAGCAAGTCGGCCGGGACGGCCGTGGTCGCGGCCCTGTCCAAGCTCAGGGACGGCCTGATCGGTGCCGACCGCGCGTTGCGGGAGGGAACCGACGTCGCCCTGCACGACGCCCGGGCCGCCGCCCGCCGCATCCGATCCGTGCTCAGCGTCTACTCGCCGCTGTTCGCGGCGGGCACCACGCGGCAGTTGCGTGGCGAACTGCAGCAGTTCGGGGCGGTCCTCGGGCACGCACGCGACCTGGAGGTGCTCCGGCGGCGCCTGAGGGCCCAGCTGGTCGAGGAGCCGGCCGAGTACGCGGAGCCGGCGGCCCAGCGGATCGAGGCCGAGTTCGCGCGCGTGATGCCGGTCGCCCTGGCCGACGTGGCCGAAGAGATCCGTTCTGCGGGATACCTGGCGATGTTGCGCGAGCTGGACTCGTTCATCGCCGCACCGCCGTACTCCCGCCGCGGGGCCAAACCGGCCACATCGGAGTTGGCCACCCTGCTGGTCGCGTCGTGGCGGACCTTGGGCGGTCTGGCCGACCAGGCGCTGGCCGATCCGTTCGACAATCCCGTCATCCACGAGGTCCGCAAGGGCGCCAAGGCCTTGCGGTACGCATCCGAGGCGGCGGCGGCGACGCTCGGTGAGAACACGGTGGTCTTCGCGGCGGCGATCGAGGAGATCCAGGAGGTCCTCGGCGAACACCAGGACGCCCTGACCACCGCGGCCTGGCTGGCGCAACTGGCCCTGCGGCCGGACACCGACGGCACCTCGGGATTCGTCTTCGGTCGGTTGCATGCCTTCGAGCAGGCCGTCGCGCACGGCACCCTGGACGACTTCTCCGACGCCTGGGACCGGGTCGAGGACGGAGAACTGCTGGCCGAGGCCTTCGGCCGCTGAACCTCTGTGGCCGGGTTCCCCGAGCCCGGTCCCGGGTGGGTGTATTACCGGCCGGTGGCGGCCCTCCTAGCGTGCGGAGCCTCGCTGCTCGAGCGACGGCACAGACGTTGGGAGCCCTTCATGAAACGTTGGATCCGAATCGGTACGGTCGCCGTGGCCGGCGCCATTGCGCTGGCCGTCGGTCTGTCGTCGGCATCGGCCGGCTCGCCGACACCGCCCGCCGCCCCGCCGACCGCCTCCGGCGGCCACACACCGGCCTTCCAGGCCGATCCCCACACGGTGCGTCCGGCGAAGTCGGAAACCCTGTTCTACCCGGTGACCCCGTGCCGCATCATCGATACCCGCAGTGGTGGCGGATTCCTGAACGACAACGTGCCGCGCAGCTTCTACGTCACCGGAACACTGGGCTTCCTCCCCCAGGGCGGCACCGGCGGCGGTTGCGGCATCCCCGCCGGCGCGACCGGCATCACCACCAACGTCACCGCCACCAATGCAACTATGAACGGCTACCTCACCGGTTACCCGACGGGAGCCACGCCGCCCCACACCAACTTCATCAGCACCCACCCCAACCTGACCCTGACCGCGAATCCCACCTTCGCCCTCGCGGCCGGGAACAACAAGCCACTCACCATCACCAACCACCTCGGCAAAACTCAGCTGATCGTGGATGTGACCGGCTACTACATCCCGCAGATCGAGGGTCTGGTCACCGAGACCAGCACGCCGTACAACAGCACCAGCCGGATCCTCTCGTCCGTGCGGAACTCCACCGGTTCGTTCACCGTCACCGTGGACAGCGACGTCACCTATTGCACCCCGATCGTGACGCCCTACTTCGGCACCGGCATCTACGGTTCGGCGTACGCCTTCAACACCAACAAGGTCCAGGTCTACCTCTGGACGCTGAGCAACACCGGGCAACCGGTTCCCTCGGACGGCACCGGGTACTTCTACCTCACGGTGGTCTGCTGACCCTCAGTACTGAGCGCGGCGCCGCTGCGGGCGCCAGGTGACCATCGCGGTGGTGGTGCTCTGCCACGGGACGACGTCCCGGCGGAGCCCCGCCACCGCGTTGGCCGCGGCGTTGGCGGCGTCACTGCGCGACTGACTCAGATCGGTGCGCAGGGACCGGATCTCGTCGGACAGTTCGGTCACCTTGGCCCGCAACGCATCCACCTGGGCCTCGAGTTCGATGATCCGCCGGATGCCGGCGCGGTTGACGCCGTCCTCCTGGCTGAGCCTTTGCACCTCACGGAGCAGTTCGATGTCCCGCCGGGAGTAGCGACGTCCGCCGCCGGTGGTGCGGCCGGGCGAGACCAGACCCTCCCGGTCATAGGACCGCAGGGTCTGGGCGTGCATGCCGGCCAGCTGCGCGGCGACCGAGATGACGAACAGCGGTGCGTCGACCTCGAACCCGACGGCTTCGAACGAAGGCCCACCGGCCGGGACGCGGGCCGACGGCTCGCCTGGGTGGCCCGTCATGGCGCTACCGGGTGACGGCCGCGGCGCGGGCGACGGATGGCGGCCGCGTCAGGCCGGAGATCGCACATCATGACCGGGCCGATGCCGCGATGGCCTTGGTGATGGCGGGACGAGGGTCGGTGGTGGCCGCTGCGGCGAAGGCCTCGAGAGCCTGCTTGGCCTCCTCCGAGAGCTTCTGCGGGACAGCGACTTCCACCGTGACGATGAGGTCGCCGATGGAGTCCCGCCGCTTCACGCCGGCCCCCTTGACGCGCAACTTCCGACCGGAAGCGGTGCCCGGAGCGACCCGCAACCGAACCGAACCGTTCAGCGTCGGCACCGTGAGATCGGTGCCCAGCACCAGTTCCGGGAAGGTGACCGGAACGGTCAGGGTCAGGTTGTCGCCGGTGCGGCCGAACAACTCGTGTCCACTGACGTGCACCACGACGAACAGATCACCGTGGGGCCCGCCGCCCGAACCGGCCTCACCCTTGCCGGCCAAGCGGATCCGCTGGCCGTCGGCCACGCCGGCCGGGATACGGGTGGACAGCGTCCGCGACTGCAGGACAGTCCGCTCGCCATGGCAGGTCGGGCACGGGTCGTCGATGATCGAACCGGTGCCGCGGCAGTTGGTGCACGGCTCCGAGAACGCGAACGAGCCCTGGTTACGGGTGGTCAGTCCGCTGCCGTTGCAGACCGGGCAGTCGTGGGCCGACGTGCCGGGACGGGCTCCGGTCCCCAGACAGGTCGGACAGGTGCTCCGCTCGGCCAGACGCAACGGGACGGTGACGCCGGTGACGGCCTCGGTGAAGGAGATCCGTACCTCGGTCTCGACATCATTGCCGCGCCGGGCCCGGGCCGCCCTGGTATTGGTCGCGCTGCGGTTGAACAGGCCGCCGAAGATATCGCCGAGGCCACCGGCGCCGCCCTGATTGCGCAACAGGTCGTTCAGATCGAAACCGCCTGCGCCGCCGGCACTCTGCCCACCGAAGCCTCTGAACGGTCCGGCCGCGGCCATCGACTGCGCCTCGTCGTACTCCTTGCGCTTGGCGTCGTCGGACAACACGTCATAGGCCTCGGACACCGTCTTGAACTTCTCCTCGGCCACTTTGTTGCCGGGGTTCTTGTCGGGATGAAGGTCCCTGGCGAGCTTCCGGTAGGCCTTCTTGATCTCGGCCGCGGTCGCCGTCTTGCTGACGCCCAGATCGGCGTAGAAGTCCTTCTCGTAGTAATCCTTGGCGCTCACCAAAAACCTCCTCTCAGGAGGGTCGTCGTACCAGTTTCCCCATGCGTTGGTTCAAGCGGACGTCCTGCAGAGCGGTCGCGGTGACGACCACTCTGCAGGACGTTGTCGCCTACTTCTGTTCCTCGACCGGCTCGTCGACGATCTCGGCGTCGATCACATCATCGACCCCGCCCGCATCGGCCGGTTCGTCGGCCGACTGGTCGTCGCCCGCGCCGGCCGATTCGTCGTCACCCGGGCCGGTGACCCCGACCACCGCCGGGCGGACCAGTTTGTCGCCGAGCGAGTAGCCGTGGCGCATCACCGTGGTGACGGTCTGCACCGACACGTCCGAGGCCGTCGCGAACTGGACCGCCTCGTGGCGGGCCGGATCGAACTCGTCCCCGACCGCGCCGAACTGGGTGAGCCCGGCCTTGGTCAGGATGCCGATCAAACGATCGGCCACCGCCTTGAACGCGCCGGTCAGATCGCCGTGCCGGTCGGCCCGGTCGATGTCGTCCAGCACGGTCAACATCTCGGTGAGCACGCTCGCCTTGGCGTTCCTGACCACCAGCTCCCGGTCGCGGTCGACCCGCTTCCGGTAGTTGGCGTACTCGGCGGTGACGCGCTGCAGGTCGGCGGTCCGTTCGGCCGCCTCCTGCTTCGCGGCCTCCAGAGCCAGATCGGCGTCGGTCTGCACCGGGAGCGGCTGCGCTGCCTCCTCCGGATCACCGGGATCGGACTTGCGACCGAACGGTGAGGAGAAGAATCCGCCGGAGCTGCGCAGCTCCCCCGTGTCGGGGTCGATCCGACGCTTGTCGTTGATCGTCACCGGTTCCTCACCTCCCCCCGTGGTCCCGTTCTGCTCGCTCACTTCTGGTCGTCCACGATCTCGGCGTCGACGATCTCTTCCTCCTGGCCACCGGCCGGGCCGGTGCTGCCCGGCATGTCGGTCGCCGGCTCCGCGCCGGTCTGGGCGTACATCGCCGCGCCGAGCTGCTGGGACTCGTTGGCCAGGGTCTCGACGGCCGTCTTGATGGCGCCGATGTCAGAGCCCTTGAGCGCCTCGTTCACGGCGGTGACGGCCTCGCCGACCCGCTGCTTCGGCTCGTCCGGGAGCTTCTCGGCGTTGTCTTTGATGAACTTCTCGGTCTGGAACACCAGCGCCTCGGCCTGGTTGCGGACCTCGGCCTCCTCACGGCGGACCTTGTCCTCCTCGGCGTGGGCCTCGGCGTCCTTCATCATCCGGTCGATCTCGTCCTTCGACAGCGCGGAGCCGCCGGTCAGCTTGATCGACTGCTCCTTGCCGGTGCCGAGGTCCTTGGCCGTGACGTGCACGATGCCATTCGCGTCGATGTCGAAGGTGACCTCGATCTGCGGCACGTTGCGCGGTGCCGGCGGCAACCCGGTCAGCTCGAACATGGCCAGCTTCTTGTTGTAGGCGGCCACCTCGCGCTCACCCTGGAAGACCTGGATCTGGACCGACGGCTGGTTGTCCTCGGCCGTGGTGAAGATCTCCGAGCGCTTGGTCGGGATGGTGGTGTTGCGCTCGATCAGCTTGGTCATGATGCCGCCCTTGGTCTCGATACCGAGAGACAGCGGGGTGACGTCGAGCAGCAGGACGTCCTTGACCTCACCGCGGAGCACGCCGGCCTGCAGCGCGGCGCCGACCGCGACGACCTCGTCCGGGTTCACGCCCTTGTTGGGCTCCTTGCCGCCGGTCAGCTCCTTCACCAGCTCGGTGACGGCGGGCATCCGGGTGGAGCCGCCGACCAGCACGACGTGATCGATGTCGCCGACCTTGATGCCGGCGTCCTTGATCACCTGGTGGAACGGGGTGCGCGTGCGATCGAGCAGATCCGAGGTGAGCCGCTGGAACTCGGAGCGGGTCAGCGACTCGTCCATGAACAGCGGGTTCTTCTCCGCGTCGACGGTGATGTACGGCAGGTTGATCGACGTCGACTGGCTGGACGACAGCTCGATCTTCGCCTTCTCCGCGTTCTCGCGGATGCGCTGCATGGCCATCTTGTCCTTGGTCAGGTCGATGCCGTTGGCCGCCTTGAACTTATCGACCAGCCAGTTGACAACGCGCTCGTCCCAATCGTCGCCGCCGAGCTTGTTGTCGCCAGCGGTGGCCTTGACCTCGACCACGCCGTCGCCGATCTCCAGCAGGGACACGTCGAACGTGCCGCCACCCAGGTCGAAGACCAGGATGGTCTGCTCCTTGTCGCCCTTGTCCAGGCCATACGCGAGCGCCGCCGCAGTCGGCTCGTTGACGATGCGCAGGACGTTCAGACCGGCGATCTCACCGGCTTCCTTGGTCGCCTGCCGCTGCGCGTCGTTGAAGTAGGCCGGCACGGTGATGACCGCGTCGACGACCGGCTCGCCGAGGTAGGACTCGGCGTCCCGCTTGAGCTTCCCGAGCACACGGGCGCTGATCTCCTGCGGGGTGTAGCTCTTGCCGTCGATGTCGACGGTCCAGTTGGTGCCGATGTGACGCTTGACCGACCGGATAGTGCGGTCGACGTTGGTGACCCCTTGACGCTTGGCGACCTCGCCGACCAGCACCTCGCCGTTCTTGGCGAAGGCCACGATCGACGGGGTGGTGCGGGCACCTTCGGCGTTGGCGATGACTGTGGGCTCGCCGCCCTCCAGTACAGAGACGACCGAGTTGGTGGTACCGAGATCGATACCGACGGCACGCGACATGCGTTCCTCCTGCTATGGGTTCCAGATGGGTGGTTCGGACCGAGTTGAGCGCCAGGCGCTCAAGGCTTCCTCCAGCATGCCCAGACCTCGAGCCGCTGTCAAACTGCCTTGAGCCTCCTCCGCTCAACTTTGCTGATCCTTCCAACTGAAGCCCCCGCCGGATTGTTCCCGGGTGGGTTCTGGAACTTGTCAGGACTTGGCGATGTACCCCTTGTAGGGACCGCCGCTGCGCAGCGACACCAGGCCCGGGATGTTGTGGATCGACCCGTAGGTGTGAATGGCGTAGTTGAGCCCGGCATAGAGGTTGGCCGCCGGGTTGAGCAGGTTGTTCGGCAGCAGCGGCGAGTGCCAGGTGTCGAACGTCGGCTGGATCACCTGAATCAGCCCCTCGGACGGATGCCCCGCCTGCCAGTTGAGGTCCCACCGGTTGATCGCGTTCGGATCACCGCTGGACTCGTACTGGATCACCGTGTCGACGTCGTTGACCGTGGTCGAACCCTGCGACTGGGCCAACACGGCCAGAATGCACTGCACCAGCGGGTTCCAGCGGGTCACGGCGGTCCCGTTGGGGTCGGTCGGCACCGCGTTGCACCGCGCTGCTCCCGATCCGTCCCAGAACACCCCGACGATCGAGACCTGCAGGTGAACCCCGGCGCCGACGTCGTTGAACAGGCGGACGGCGCCGTTGACGAGCGGCAGGACGATCAGGTTGGACGTGGTGACGTGCGCCCCGAAGTTGATGTTGGAGGTGCTCGGGACCGCCGAGCCGCTGATCGCGCGGATGTCACCGGAGTGGGCCGGGTCGACCACCGTGACATTCACCGCAACGGCCGACACCCCGGCGTTCGGGATGCCGTAGCGGCCGGCCAACGGCACCGTCAGCGTCCCCTGGGCGGCCAGAGTGGCGCCCGACGCAGGCATGTCCACGACGCGCTGCTGGCCGATCGTCTGTAGCGTGCCGATCTGCCCGGAGTAGGTGTTGAGGTAGTAACCCACCAGGTCGACCACCATGTCCTGGGCTCCGGTACTGCCGTTGAACAGGGAGATCCGGCCGTCCGACCACAACGGGACGACAACCAGGCTGGTGGTGCTGCGACCGGCCCGGAAGTTGACCGCGGGCGTGTTCGGCCTCGCACTACCGGTCGGGAAGACGGTGATGAAGCCGGACACCGACGAGGGGATCGTGGTCACGTCGACCGCGACGGCGGCGACCGCCTGCGGCAGGCCGGCGGCCCCGCCGATCCGCACATTCAGGGATGATGACGAGGCAACCTTGGCCCGCGCCACACCAGTGCCCACCCGGGTGTCAGCGAGCCGGGTCGGCACCATCGCCTTGAAGGTGCCGGCGGCCGTCGGGGCACCTGCCGTGTAGTAGCCGGACACGTCCAGAAGGACCTGCACCGCCCCCGCACGTCCACTGATGTGGATCCGCACCTGGCCGTTCGTCCCGACCGGAACCATCGCCAGGTTGGCCACCGTCTGCCCGGCGGCGAAACTGACGTTGGTCGTGCCCGGCAGAGACGTGCCGTCGGCGTACGCCGTGAGCCCGGCACCGACCGTCGGGTTGGCGACCGTGATGTTCACCATCACGGCCGATACGCCGGAACTGGGTACGCCGCCGCGGCCGAGCACCAGCACGGCGAACGAGCCGCCGGCCGCGATCGGCCCACGCGCCCCGTTTCCGGTGCGGGTGTCCAGGATTCGCGTCGACGCCAGCGGGACGAAGGAACCGGCGGGCCGCGCAGTGGCCGCGGCCTGCGACGGGCCGGCCGGCGCGGCCGCCGAGGCGGTGCCCGGAACAACCGGCAGCGCAACCAATAACGCCGCACCAGCCAGGACGGCGACCCATTTCGGCTTGCGGGAGAACATGATCATGTTGATGCCTTTCCAGATGCGTTCGCCCACAACAGCAGGCCCGCCCAACGGATGATCCTGATGACCCCGCACTCGGAGCCTAACCAGCCGCGGCAGTGAACATAAGCGCCATGAGGTCGGACGGATTCGCATCATGGAGCAGGATGTGCGCTGTGACCGACAAAGCCGCACTGGCCATCGCCGCCGCCCTGCAGAACGAAATCTCGCTATCGCGACCCGAGCTCCTGGCCGAACTCCGCCGCCGCGGGATCACGCTCGGTGAGGAAGCTTTCGCGCAGATGTGGCAGGACGACCGACTGCGCCTGTTGGCCCGGGTGGAATTGGCAGATCCGGAACTGGTGGTCAACCTGCCACTGGCTCTGACGGAACGGGTCTTCACCCATCGGGTAAGCGCCACCGAGATAGCCGCCGACCAAGTCATCACTCTGCCCGACCTCGCGGCGCTCTGGCCGATCATTGATACGGCGCCGTACAACACCGTGAACAATCACCCGTTCGCCGAGGTGTTCGACGACGAAGAAGCCGATTCGGTCCTGCAACTGGCCGCCGGCACGTTGGCCGAGTACGCCGCCGGTTCGCTGATCGCCATCACCGTCACCGACGACGGGTTGACGCTGGCCGGTGCCCCGGAGCCCGAGCCGTCCGAGCTGGCTCGGCTGAGCTCGGTCGTCCTCGACGACTACCTGGAGGTCTTCGGGGTCGACCTGGTCAGCACGTCACCGGACCCGGTGTTCGCCGAGGACGAGCCGGAGGTGCTGGCCGACCTGCCCCGCTCGAGGGGGGCCGTGCCCTTGGAGGAGTTCCTGGCGCTGGTGCTGGCCCGTCATCCGCAGGTCTTCACCACTGCCGGGTGGCCCGTCGCCGACCTGCTGGAGCAGCTCGACCTCGAGCACCAGGACGGCATGATCGCTGTCGCCGGCTTCGACTTCGAGGCCGACAGCCAGGCCCGGGCCGAAGCCGACGAGATCGAGATGCTCACCGAGACCTACGATCTCGATCCGACGCAGGCCGCTGCAGTCGTCGCGTTCTCGGACAAGATCGCCGAGGTGCACGACGCCGTGCACGAGTGGGCGGACGACGGGACGGACGAGGGAAACGCTCCTGAGGTCGAGGCGCTGGACCTGGTCCCGGAACTGCCGTTCCTGTCCGACCCGATGGTCGTGGTGGCCATCGCCGAGGAGAACCTGACCGGTGATCCGCACCTCGGTGACATGCTCTCGTCGATCCTGCACACCCTGACCCAGGTGACCCCGCGCCGCTCACAGGCCGGCGTCGCCTGGTTGCAGGGCCGCTGCGCCGACCTGCTCGGCCAGATCGACCAGGCGCAGACGCTCTACGAGAAAGCCCTCGAGCTGGACGCCGATCATTTCCCGGCCATGCGGGAGCTGGCCACCATCCACTCGTTGCGGGGCGACGCCAACAAGGCGGTCTCCCTGCTGCAGCGGGCCGGTGTGCCGGCCGACGACCCGGAACTGGCCGTCGTGTCGAAGTACACCGGGGAGGCCAGGGCCGACATCGGGCGGAACGACGACTGTTGGTGCGGGTCGGGTCGCAAGTACAAGAAATGCCACCTCGGACGGTCCGACCATGATCTGGAGTCTCGCCGCGAGTGGCTGTACGACAAGGTCGCTCACTGGATCCGCAACGGATCCGGCCGAGAGCTGTTGGTGGAACTGGCGACGACCAGCGCCGACCCGGCCGCCGGACCGGAGGCCCTGTTCGAGGCCGTGCAGAACCCGGTGCTGACTGATATCGCCATGTTCGAGGGCTGCTATCTGGCCGACTTCCTGGATCTGCGCGGTCCGGCCCTTCCGGCCGACGAACGGGCTTTGTTGGAAGCCTGGCTCGACACCCGCCGCGGCCTGTACAAGATCGATGCCATGGACCGTTTCCGTGGGCTGACCCTGACCGACGTGGCGTCCGGCGACACGGCCGTGGTGCCGCTGACCGGCCTCAAGTCCAAGGTGCGGGTCGGGGACCGGGTGGTCCTTCGTCTCCTGCCGGCCGGCGAGTCAGTGGCGGTGCCGGGCGGTCTGGTCGTGGTGCCGGCCGGCCGACGGGAACTGGTCACCGGCCTGCTGGACCTCCAGGGCAGCGACGAGGTCGACCCGATCCGCACCGCGGCGGTGCTGTTCGGACGGCCGGCCCCGCTCGACTGATCGGCGTGGTCCGGACGTCCGGATGTCCGTGCGGGCCCACGAGGTCCGCACGGCCGTCACCGGTCCCGGCTTCGTTCCCCCGACACCATGATGGATACTGCTCCCCGTGACGCTGACTCACCGTACGTCCATCGTCGGCGGACCTCGTTCCGCACACGGCTACTGGGAGCTGGCTTCCGCGCCGGGCGAGAAACATCTGTCGCGCAACGACTATCTCGTCGGTCGACGGCCGGTGGAGAGCCGGCCCCTGCTCACGGTCGCCCATTTGTCAGACCTGCATCTGTGCGATTCCCAGTCGCCGGCCCGCGGTGAGTTCCTGGACCGCTGGTCGGACCCGGACTCGCCGTTGCGCGAGGTGTTCGGCATCACCGGCGCGTACCGGGCCCAGGATTGTCTGACCGTCCAGGTCGGCGCGGCCATGGTCCGCGCCGTCAACAACGTCCGGGTGGGACCCGTCGGCGGTGCGCCGATCGACCTGGCCATCACCACGGGCGACGTCATGGACAGCGCTCAGCAGAACGAACTCGGTTGGTACATCGACCTTCTCGAGGGCGGACGGATCACGCCCGACTCCGGTTCGACCGCGCGGTACGAGGGCGTCGCGGACCACGACCGGTGGGACGAGGCGTTCTGGCATCCGGACCCGGCACAGCTCCCGGACGACTCGCCCCGACCCGATCGCCCGCGCCGGTTGTTCGGTTTCCCCGACGCACCAGGGCTTCTCGACGCGCTTCGAGAACCGTTCGACTCACCGGGCCTGAACATGCCGTGGCTGGCCGTACACGGCAACCACGACCAGCTGGTGCAGGGGACCATCCCGGCCACCGGTGAGTTCGCCGTGGCGTCCGTCGCCGACCTCAAAGCGATCGGTGTACCGCCCCACTGGACGCTCGAGCAGGTGGCGCAGTTCTGCGCGTCCATCGATGCGGTCGATCAGGCCGGACTCGATCGGTGGAGCGAGATGATGACCAGGCCGGTGACTCCCGACCGCTCGCGGCGGACCATCGACCGGGCTGATTTCGTCGCCGCCCACTTCCGCCCGACCGCGCGCCCGGCCGGACACGGTCTACCGATCTCGGATTCGTCCCGGTGCTACTACCGGCACGATCACGCGTCCCGGAACGGCGGCGACCGGACGGTGACCGTGCTGGTCCTGGACACGGTCGACGAACACGGCGGTTGGCAGGGCAGCCTGGACGCTCCCCAACTGGACTGGCTGGAATCGGAACTGGCCAGCGCCGACACCGAGAAGCGTTATGTGGTACTGGCATCGCACCATCGGTTGGCCGATCTGGTCAACGACCGCAACGCAGAAGGAGCGCCCCGACGGATCCTCACGGCCGAGCTGGCCGAGCGTTTGGAGGCCCATCCCTGCTTGGTGCTCTGGCTCAACGGCCATACACACGTCACGGCGGTGACCGGACACGGCACGACCGGCAACCCGAACTCGTGGTGGGAGGTGACCGCCCCCTCCCTGATCGACTTCCCCCAGCAGGGCCGCATCGTCGAACTGCTGCGGTCGGCCAACGGCACCCTGACCGTTGCCGTCACCATGATCGATCACACCGGCGAGGTGCCCTGGTCGGGTGGGATCGACTCGGTCGCGGCGATGGCCGGCCTGTCGCGCCAGTTGGCGGCGAACGACTGGCAGTACCGGCCCGACGATTTCGCCGCCCATCCGTTGGCCGGAACCGCTGGGGACCGAAACGTGTTGCTGCACTTGCCCGACCCGTTCTGATCGGCGCCCGCACGCTTGATCGGAACCCGGACTCTTCTCGGGCTGCGCCCGCGCGCGCTCCCGGCGGCAACGCGAGCCGAGACGTTTCCCGGCGGAAACGCGAGCAGAACCACGATCGGATGGTTACGGTCTGAGAATGCAGATCCAACTCAGGCACAACCCGTCCTTCACCGTCGGCCGGATGTTTCTCACGCCGGGCGAGAGTGTCCGCGTCGAATCGGGCGCGATGATCGCACACTCGGGCGGGGTCACGTTGGCCGCTCGGGCCGAGGGCGGCATCATGCAGGGTCTGCGACGGTCGGTGCTGGGCGGCGAGTCGTTCTTCGTCACCACCTACACGGCGCCGGCCGAAGGCGGCTGGGTGGACGTGGCGGGAGTGCTGCCGGGTGACGTCGCCGCCATCGACATCACCCCCGACCGGCCGTACTACCTGGCCAAGGGCAACTGGATCGCCAATTCCTCGGGTGTCACCATCGACACGCAGTGGGGCGGCCGGGCGAGCCTGTTCGGCGGCGAGGGCGGGTTCGGGATCAGGGCGTCGGGCAGCGGGCAGGCACTGGTCAGCTGCTACGGGGCCATCGACGTGTTCGATCTGCAGCCTGGGCAGCCGGTCGTCATCGACACCGGGCACGTCGTGGCCTACGACCTCAACATCGCGTTCCGGATGCGCCGGGCCGTCGAGGGCCGATCGATCCAGTCGATGAAGTCCGGTGAGGGTTTCGTCTTCGACTTCACCGGCCCGGGCCGCGTGCTGTTGCAGACGCGCAACCCCGAGTCGTTCGCCGAGTGGGCACGTTCGGCCGCACCGGGGCGCAACCCGAAGAGCGGCCTGTTCGGCTGAGTCGTCGGCCGGCCCGGAGGGCAGCTCCGGTCTCCGGCCCGAGGCCGGACCCGAGCGCATGATCGTGGCCGTCCGGTGCCCGGACCACGCCGATAAGCTGCGTCACATGTCGTTGTCACGAGTGACGTCCCGTTCCCCGCTGCGCGCTGTGCTGGTGGCGTTGCTGATGCTGTGCGGCATCCTGGCCGGGGCCGGCACGGCATCGGCCGAGGGCCCGTTCAGCCTGCCCAGCCAAATCACCGACCACAACAAGTCGGTCGGATGCAGCAACAGTTCGGTGAACACCGCCCTGGCCGATCTGCGCTCGGCCGACTCCGTGCAGCTGTGGGTGGTGTTCACCGACAGCTTCTCGGGCACCTCCGGTGAGTCGTGGGCGGCTCAGACGTTCACCAAGTCCGGCCTCGGGGCCAACACCATCCTGCTGGCCGTGGCCACGAAAGACCGGTCGTTCGGGATCAAGGCGTCCTCCACGTTCCCGCTCGACTCGACCAGGCTGTCCGCCGTCACCCAGCAGGACATCACCCCCAAGCTGAGCAGCGGCGACTGGGCCGGGGCGGTTGTCGCCGCAGCCGATGGCTATCGGTCAGCGATCGGCAGCGCGGGTACCCCGACGGCGAGCTCGGCCGGCGCCCCGTCCTGCACCGCGTCCAGTGCCGCCGGGTCCTCCGGCAGCAAGTCCTGGATCCTCTGGGTGGTCCTGCTGGTCCTGCTCGGTGGAGGGTTGGTCTGGTACCTGCGAGCCCGTAAGACCAAGGCGGCCAACCCCAACCAACCGGGTGGAGCCACCGGCGGCGGCCGCGGGGACGGGCAGCCCGGCAGGCCGACCGAACCGCTGGAGCCGCTGCAGTCGGTGTCCGACCGGAGTGTCCAGGTCCTGATCGCCACCGACAACGCCGTCCGCACCAGCGAACAGCAGCTGACCCTGGCCGAGTCCACCTTCGGTGCGCCGGCCATGGCCGATTTCCGGGCCGCCTTCGAACGGGCACGCACCTCCCTGGCCGCCGCCTTCCAGCTGCGACAGCAGATCGACGACGACATCCCCGAGGACGACGACACCCGCCGGGCCTGGATGAACGAGATCATCCAGCGGTGCACCGAGGCCGACGCCGAACTGGACGCGCAGAGCGACCGGTTCGATGCCATGTTGGATCTGAAGAACCAGCTTCCGACCGCGCTCACCGCCCTCAACAGCGACGTCGCCACCCAGGAGAACCGGGTGCCGGACGCCATGGCCACGCTGGCCCGGCTGAGCAGCACCTACGCGCCGAGCGCCCTGTCCACGATCATCAACAACGCCGCCGAGGCCGGCCACCGGATCTCCTTCGCCAGGGAGGCGATGGCCACCGCTGTATCCGAGAGCACGGCGGCCGACAACACTCCGGCCGTGGTCGCCGCCCGCAGCGCCCAGGAGGCGGTCGCCCAGGCCAAGACGCTGCTCGACGCGATCGACAAGCTCAGCTCCGACCTGGCCGACGCGTCGGCCCAGCTGCCGGCGCGCCTGGCCCCGGTGCAGGCCGAGCTGGATGCGGCCAGGACGGCGTTCGGGCAGGGCAGCACCGGCTCGGCCGGTGCGTCGATCGCGCAACGCCTGCAGCAGGTCGAGACGGCATTGAAGACGGTGGCCGGCCCGGCCGGACCGAAGGATCCGATCCTGGCCACACAACGGGTCCGGGAGGCCGACGCGACGCTCGACGACATCCTGGCCGCCACCCGATCCGCTCAGGAAACCCAACAGCGCGCCCTGGCCGCCCTGCAGCAGTCGCTGGACGCGGCCCAGTCCAAGATCACCGGCGCGGGTGACTTCATCAACACCCGGCGGGGCGCCGTCGGCAGCGAGGCCCGTACCCGCCTGGCCGAGGCCCAGCGGCACCTGTCGAACGCGCTGGCCCAGGCCGGCTCCGACCCGGCCGCCGCGCTGTCCGAATCACGCCAGGCCGAGTCGCTGGCCGATGAGGCGGCCCGGCTGGCCCAGAACGACATGGGTCGCTGGCAGGGACCGGGCGGTGGCGGTTTCGCCGGAGGCGGGGGCGGCAGCTTCACCGGCGCCGTGCTGGGCGGCATCCTCGGCGGCATGCTCAGCGGCGGAGGCCGGGGCGGCGGATTCGGCGGTTTCGGCGGCGGCGGTTTCGGCGGTGGCGGTTTCGGCGGCGGCGGCTTCGGGGGCGGCGATTCGGGCGGGTTCGGCGAGGGCGGCCGGTTCTGACGCAGTAGCGGGCCGGTCCCCGCCGAGCTCCGATCGACGGGACGTTCGCGGGCGGCAGTTCCCATGCATTGCCTCAGACGACGCACAGGAGCCGCATAGCCCGGGCCATCAAGGTGAAGGCATCCACTCCAAGGAGGCCTTCGTCATGGAACTATCCGACCGGATCCGAACCGGCCAGCGGCTGCGTCGCCGGGTCAGGCTGCTGACGGCCGGGGTGGCCGGCGTGGCCGGCGCGGCGACCGTGGCGACCACGATCGCCCTGGCCTCACCAGCCGCGGCCGCGACGCCGGCGGCGACGACCGGCGTCACCACGAACTCCACCGTTGCCACCACCGCAGCCGCCGCCAGCACGTCGTCCGGCACGACGACATCCAGCAGCACGACGAGCACGACTCTGAGCAGCACCGCCGCTCCGACCACCACCTCCGCCGCGGCCAGCGCCTCGTCGGGAGGTTCCTGATGAACCCCACCAGCGGTCGCGTGGATTTCGAGATCTGGTCCACGACAGCCACTCTCGTCGTCACCGATCCGGCCGCACTGGGCGCCGCACGAGCCGAACTCGACGACGAGCTGGGCCACACCGAAGTGGCCTGCAGCCGGTTCCGGGCCGACTCCGAGATCAACGCCCTGCTCCGCTCCCCCGGCCGTCGGGTGTCCCTGTCACCGACCCTGAACGACGCGATGGCGGCCGCACTCCGGATCGCCTCCGCGACCTCGTACCTCGTCGACCCGACCGTCGCGGCCGCCGTCATCGCCCTGGGCTACGACCGGGACATCGCCCTGCTCGGCGACATCGCCGGGCTCTCCGATCTGGTCGACCGGGGCATCGGCGAGGCCACGGCAACCGCCCGGCCGGCCCCGGGGGCCTGGCGGGTCGAACACGATCACGAAGCCGCCACGGTCACCGTCCCGGCCGGGGTGGGACTCGATCTGGGTGCCACCGCGAAGGCATTCGCCGCCGATCGGGCGGCGGTTCGGATCCACTCCCGCCTCGGATGCGGGGTGCTGGTGAGTCTGGGCGGCGACATCTCCGTCGCCGGGCCGGCTCCGGACGGCGGCTGGAGCATCGCCATCGCCGACGACCACCGCACGGCCGAGGCCGATCCGCAGACGACCGTCGCGATCAGCAGCGGCGGCCTGGCCACGTCGTCGATCACCGCCCGCCGGTGGCGCACGCCGGTCGGTGTGCGGCACCACCTGGTCGATCCACGCACCGGAGAGAATCCGGCTCCGCTGTGGCGCAGTGCGTCGGTCGCGGCCGGCAGCGCGGTGGACGCCAACGCCGGCGCCACCGCGGCGATCATCCTCGGCGACCAGGCGCCCGTCTGGCTGGCCGAGCGTCGCCTCCCGTCCCGGCTGGTCCGCATCGACGGCTCGGTCGTGGCCGTGGCCGGATGGCCGGCCGATCAGCAGCGAGCGGCGTGATGAGCACCCAGATCCTCTGGTACGCCAGCCGGGCCACCGGCGCCGTCTCCCTGGTGCTGTTCAGTGCCGTCATGGTGCTCGGCATACTCACCGCCGGACGAAAGGGCTCGTCGTTTCTGCCCCGCGCCGCCGTGCTGCGCCTGCACCGGTCCCTGACCATCACGTCAATGGCCTTCCTCGCGATCCACATCGTCACGGCGATCAGCGACGGCTACGTCAGCCTTTCCTTCCTGGACGCGATCCTGCCGTTCCGCTCGGCGTGGGAACCGATGTGGATCGGGCTCGGCACAGTGGCCGTCGATCTGATGCTGGCCGTCGGGATCACCAGCGCTCTCCGACGCCGTCTCTCCCCGTCGGCGTGGAAGGCCGTGCATCTGAGCTCGTACGCCATGTGGCCGATTGCCGTCCTGCACGGCTTCGGCACGTCCGGCGGCGACGGTACGTCGCCCTGGATGATCATCCTCGACATTGTCTGCATCGCCGGCGTTCTCGGCGCCCTCGCAGTGAGGCTGCGGCCCGACCGGCACCCGGACAGCGTGGCCCGCCAGGCCGCGACGACCGCCCATCCCCGCGAATCGATCGGAGCCGGCCGTTGAGCACCGCCCTGCATCCTCCGACCACCGTCAGCACGGCTCGTCTGCTGCCGACCCGGCCGGCCGTGCATCTGGCCGACCACGAAGCTCGGCTCGGGCCCCTTCCGCTGGCCGTCGCGCCCCGGTTGGCCGACCTGATCACCGCGGCCGGCCTGCTCGGCCGCGGCGGCGGTGGTTTCCCGACCGGGCGCAAGTTCCGCGCGGTGGCGCAGGCCTCGTCGGCGCGGCGACCGGCGGTGGTCATCGCCAACTGCTGTGAAGGTGATCCGACGTCGTCGAAAGACGCTGTGCTGCTGACGACTTCACCCCATCTGGTGATCGACGGAGCCGTGTTGGCCGCGGCCGCGGTCGGCGCCGACCGGGTGATCCTGGCCGTTCATGAGGGGGCCGGAACCACCACCGGGCTGCGGCGGGCCCTGTCCGAACGCGGGCCGGGGGCCGCCGGCATCGCCATCGCGGGCGTCCCGGCGCGGTTCGTCGCATCCGAGTCCACCGCGCTGGTCCGGTATCTCAATTCCGGTGACGCCCGCCCGGGCGGGCGTCTGACCGCGATCTGGGAGTCGGGGGTGGACGGCCGACCGACCCTGGTCGACAACGCGGAGACGCTCGCGCAGGTCGCCCTGATCGCCCGGTTCGGCCCGGACTGGTTCACCTCGGTCGGCACCCCCGACGAGCCCGGCACCACGCTGGTGACGGTGGCCGGGGCGGTATCTCGGCCCGGCGTGGTCGAGATCGCCGGTGGCACCGCACTTCGGACGATCCTGGCCGCTGTCGGCTACCACCCGGCCACCGACCCGTCCTGGGCGTTGGTCGGCGGCCTGGCCGGTCGTTGGATCGACCTCACCCGTGGCGCCGACATCGGTTTCAGCGCCGCGGAACTCGCGGCGGCCGGAGGGGTGAAGGGGGTGGCCTCGATCGTCGTCCTGCCGCCCCACGGGTGCGTGCTCCGCGAGACGGCGCGGATCCTGGACCACCTGGCCGCGGCCGGTGCCCGGCAGTGCGGCCCGTGCATGTTCGGTCTGCCGGCCATTGCCGCTGACATGGCCGGGCTGGTGGCCGGCGACCGGACCGCTCTGGGACGCCTCCGCCACCGCCTGCCGGTGATCAACGGGCGCGGTGCGTGCGGGCACCCGGACGGCGCGGTGGCCCTGGCGGCCAGCGCGCTACAGGTGATGACCGGCCCCGAAGCGGTCCATCTCGACGGTCATCTGCGGCTGGCCCGCTGCCTCGCCGGGCCCCCGATGGTCCCGCTCGGCGGATCGATCGACGGAGGACGAGCGTGAGCACCAAGGATCTCCGGCTGTTGGTCGACCCGATCGGCTGCCGCGCCCACGGACTCTGCGCCGACGAGTTGCCCGAGGCCATCGAACTGGACGAATGGGGCTACCCGATTCTGCCCAGTGGGCCGATTCCGCCGGATCTGCTGCGTCGCGCCCGAGCCGCGGCGAACGCCTGCCCGGTTCTGGCTCTGCGGCTGATGACGCCGGTACGGCGCTAGCCGGTCCCGTCTCCCAACGGTCAGGCAAGGCTTGCATTGCTGGCGCGACCTGCCCGGACTCACCTACGGTTGAAGCGTGAGCAAGACCGGAAACACCACGCCCACCACCGCCGAGGTGGACCACGGGCACGCTGACGAACCGCATGCGGGCGGGCTGTCGTCGCGGCTCAACTGGCTCCGGGCCGGCGTGCTCGGCGCGAACGACGGGATCGTCTCCACCGCGGGCCTGGTGATCGGCGTGGCCGCCGCGACCACGGCGAAAGGCCCGATCCTGACCGCCGGGGTGGCCGGCCTCATCGCCGGCGCGGTGTCGATGGCCCTCGGCGAGTACGTGTCGGTGAGCACCCAGCGGGACACCGAGCGGGCGCTGCTGGAAAAGGAACGCCGGGAGCTGGCCGAGAGCCCGGAGGCGGAGCTGGCCGAGCTGACCGCCATGTACGAGGCGAAGGGCCTGAGCCCGTCGACCGCCCAGCTGGTGGCCCGCGAGCTCACCGCCCATGACGCCTTCGCCGCCCACGTCGACGTCGAACTGAACATCGACCCCGACGAGCTGACCAACCCCTGGCAGGCGGCGTTCGCTTCGGCGGTGTCGTTCAGCATCGGGGCTCTGCTCCCGCTGCTGGCCATCCTGTTACCCCCGCCCGGCGCCCGGATCCCGGTGACGTTCGCCGCGGTACTGGTCGCGCTCGCCCTGACCGGGACCATCAGTGCCCGGCTGGGCGGCTCAGCTCGATTCCGGGCGGTGATGCGCATCCTGGTCGGCGGAGCGCTGGCCATGATCGTGACCTTCGGGATCGGGCAACTGGTGGGTCACGTCGGCGGAATCTGATCGGCTTCGCGAGGCGGCCGACACCCTTCGTTGTTCGACCCGGCGGTCCCTGATGCGGGCGATCAACCCGAGACTGCAGAAGAATGCCAGCAGAATCGCCCCACCGATGTACATCAGCAGGGTGCCGATGCTGAAACCGCCTCCGTCGTCGGCGGCGGCGAGCGCGACACGCGCGAGATCATTCACTTCATTCATCGGTCCTGCTCCGAATCGATAGCGTGGGTACGGGAAATGAACCCGGTCAATGTGGTGTGCAGTTCTCGGAGATCGGCCACCTTCATCCCCAACCGTTGCACCACGGCTTCGGGAATCCGCTCGGCGTCGGACCGCAGGGCGACGCCGGCGGGCGTGAGCGACACCGACAGCAGCCGCTCGTCGGCCGTGTCGCGTGCCCGCACCAACAGCCCCTGGGCCTCGAGGCGCTTCAGCAGCGGGGAGAGCGTCCCCGGATCGAGCTGCAACCGGCCGCTCAGATCCTTGACCGAGAGCGGCGCACGCTGCCACAGGGCCAGCATCACGAGGTACTGCGGGTGGGTCAGGCCCATCGGTTCCAGCAGCGGTTTGTAGAGCGCCACCACGCTTCGGGCCGCGACCACCAAGGCGAAGCACACCTGCTGCTCCAGGGCCAGGGGGTCGGTCTCAGGCGAACTCATACCGCAGAGCCTACCAATGATTGGTGCACCATGCATTGGGGCGTGCATCACTGGGACGGCGGATCAGGCCGCCCGGTAGTGATGCTCCAACAGCTGGATCCATCCGGTGCGTGACCTCGACTCGACGACGAAGACGATCACGCCGGACGCACCGATCGGGGTGTAGGAATACCGGAATCGGCTGATCGGGGCGAGCGACTCGAACACCACGGCCTGGTCCGACCGCCCCCCGGCCGAGGTGAGATGCCCGACCGACCGATCACCATCGGAACTGAACGACCAGTACTGCAGGCCGTGGGTCTCATCCGGTCCGAACACCGTCAATTCGTCGAACTCGCTCGAGACGTATTCCCAATGGGTGTCCATCTGAACGTATCGGCCATCCAGAATGCGCCTGAATCGGCGGCGGCACAGATAGGGCCCGACCGGACTCTCGCCCTCAGCGACCCACGGCCCGAGCAAAGGATCGAGCAGACGCAGCGGATCCGATCCGGTCGCGTCGTTGCTCGCCATCGGCCGATCATCGCCCCCTGGTCGGAACGTTTCAAGATCGTGCGGCCATCCGTGGGCGACTTCCGCCCCAGTGGGCGTACGCGGGTGATGAACCGGGTCCTACCCTGTCCGGATGAGCGTCGACATTGTTTCCGCCAACGGCATCGACCTGGCCTACGAGACGTTCGGCGACCCAGCGGATGTCCCGGTGTTGCTGATCATGGGCCTTTCCACGCAGATGCTCGCCTGGCGCACCGGGTTCTGTCAGGCCCTGGCCGAGCGCGGGCACTTCGTCATCCGGTTCGACAATCGCGACGTCGGGTTCTCCACCCACTTCGGCGCGGCCGGCCCGGGCAAGCCGATCGGTTCCTTCCTGGGGCTGTCCCGGCCGGCCTACCGACTGACCGACATGGGCCGGGATGCCGCCGGACTGATCGAGGCGCTCGGGCTGCCCGGCGCCCACGTGGTCGGGGTGTCGATGGGCGGCATGATCGCGCAGAACCTCGTCCTGCTCCGTCCCGACCTGGTACGCAGCCTGACCTCGCTGTCCTCGACCACCGGGGCCCTGCCCGTCGGCAAACCTCACCCCGAGGTGCTCTGGCTGATGATGCGGGCCAAACCGGCGGCCGACCGCGAGGGTGCCATCGCCGCCAGCACCGCCATGTATTCCAAGATCCGTTCGCCCGGGTTCCCGTCCGAGATCGAGGCCGTCCGCGACCTGTCCGGCCAGTCCTACGACCGATGCTACGACCCCGCCGGCGGCACCCGTCAGTTCGCCGCCATCCTGGCCGCCCCGGACAGAACCGCGGCGCTGCAACGGGTCGCCGTACCGACCACGGTGATCCACGGCAACGCAGATCCCCTGATCAACCTCAGTGGCGGCCGCGCGACGGCCGCCGCCATCAAGGGTTCTCGGTTCGTGGTGATCGACGGCATGGGCCACGACATCCCCACCCCCGCCTGGTCGCGGCTGATCGACGAGATCTCGGCCACCGTCGTCCTGGGCGAGCGAGCGGCCGCCCGGCCGGTGCGCCCGGTTTGACCGATGGGGGGTCCGGGTAGTGTCGGGACATGTCTCTTGCCGCGAAACTCCGCCGCGCCCCGCTCCGGCTCGCCGCGGGCGCCTACATCCTCAACTCCGGTCTGGGCAAGCTCAAGGGCGACAAGGAGACCGCGGCCGGCGCCCACGGGATGGCGGTCGGTGCGTATCCGGTCCTGGCCAAGGTCCCCGACACCGTGTTCCTCAAGGGCCTCGCCGTCAGCGAGATCGCGCTCGGCGCAGCGTTGCTGTTCCCGCTGGTCCCGGCCGGCCTGGCCGGGCTGGCGCTCACCGGTTTCGCCGGCAGCCTGCTCGGTATGTACGCCCGCACCCCGGCGTTGCACGACAGCAAGTTCCGCCCCAGCCAGGGCGGCGTCCCGTTCGCCAAGGACATCTGGATGGCCGGCATCGGCGTCGGACTCGTCATCGACGCCGCGCTGTCCGAGTCGCCGGTGACCAAGACCGAGGACTGACCCCCCGCTCCCGGTGAGCCGCCGGTGAACCCGACCGGGCCACAGCCTTAGACTGCTGGCCCGTCCTTTCACCGGTCACCGTTCGGAGCATGACAATGGCGTCAACCAGTCCCGGATATTCCGTCACCCTGCGCGTCGAGATGCCGCCGTCGGTCGGCGCCACCTCCCAGCTCACCGCGGCCGTCGCTTCGGCCGGCGGCTCGCTCACCGCGTTGGACGTGGTCGAATCGCATCCCGGCCGCATCGTCGTCGACGTCACCTGTGACGCCACCGACGTCGAGCATTCCGAGCGCATCACCCAGGCCGTTGGCGGCCTGCCCGGGGTCGAGGTGCGGAAGGTCAGCGACCGGACCTTCCTGATCCATCTCGGCGGCAAGCTCGAGGTCAACCCGACCGTCTCGCTGAAGAACCGCGACGACCTCTCCCGCGCCTACACCCCCGGTGTGGCCCGCGTCTGCATGGCGATCGCGGAGAACAAGGCGGACGCGCGCCGCCTGACCATCAAACGCAACACGGTCGCCATCGTCACCGACGGCTCCGCCGTCCTCGGCCTGGGCAACATCGGCCCGGAGGCGGCGATGCCCGTCATGGAGGGAAAGGCGGCCCTGTTCAAGCGGTTCGCCGGCGTCGACGCGTGGCCGGTGTGCCTGGACACCCAGGACGTGGACGAGATCGTCCGCACGGTGCAGATCATCGCCCCGACCTACGGCGGGATCAACCTGGAGGACATCTCGGCGCCCCGTTGCTTCGAGGTGGAGGCCCGGTTGCGCGAACTGCTGGACATCCCGGTCTTCCACGACGACCAGCACGGCACCGCCGTGGTGGTCCTGGCCGCACTGACCAACGCGCTGCGGGTGGTCGACAAGAATCTGGCCGACCTGCGGATCGTGGTGGCCGGGGTCGGTGCCGCCGGGCACGCCATCATCCGGCTGCTGATGGCCCAGGGCGCCACCGACATCGTCGGCTGCGACCGCAAGGGTGCGGTCTACGCCGGCCGGGCCACCGGCGACGAGTTCCGGAAGTGGATCGCCGACAACACGAACCCGCGCGGCCTTACCGGCACCCTGCAGGAGGTCCTGGTCGGGGCCGACGTGTTCATCGGGGTGTCCGCCCCGAACCTGCTCACGGGTGACGACATCGCCACGATGGCCCCTCGCGCCTGTGTGTTCGCGTTGGCCAACCCTGATCCGGAGGTGGACCCGGTACAGGCCGGGCTGCACGCCGCGATCGTGGCCACCGGCCGGTCGGACTTCCCGAACCAGATCAACAACGTGCTCGCCTTCCCGGGCTACTTCCGCGGCATGCTCGACGCCGGCGCCCACGAGATCACCCAGGCGACCCTGCTGGCCGCGGCCAACGCCATCGCGAACGCCGTGGCACCGGAGGAACTCAACGAGAGTTACATCGTGCCCAGTGTTTTCGACCCGAAGGTGGCACCGGCGGTCGCGGCTGCGGTGCGTGAGGCGGCCACGTCGAGCTCGTCCCGGAGGTAGCGACCCCGCCTTGCCCCAAGGGGAAACCCGCGTGTCCCGTTCGGGCGCCCGGCGAACCCTCGGAGCCGGGCGGCGCATCGGGCAGGCTGGATGCATGCCGTACGCGCCGCAGGAGCGGGCCGATCGGCCGCCGGCGCCGTCCGGCCGGCCGGCACCGGCGCGCGCCCGGCCGGATCCGCACCAGTTGATCCAACTGCAACGGCAGGCCGGCAACCGGGCCACCGTCGCGCGGGTCCAGCAGGCCCAGGCGACAGTGCAGCGGGACGGGCCCGGCGGCCCACCCGGCCCGACCCCGCCTGGCCCGACCACTCCGGGCACGGCGGCGGCCGGGCTGGACCAGACATCGGCGGCGGCCCTGATCACCGCCGGGCTGGTGTTGGACGACGGCGACCGCGGCCTGCTGGTCCAGGGGTTCCCGCAAGGGTTCACCGTCGGCCCGCCTCAGCCGGTGATCCTCGGGATGCAGTTCGGGACCCGATTGGACGGCTTCCGCACCAACGCTTTTCGTCTCACCACGGTCGCACCGGCGGTGGGACAGGGGGTGGAGGCATGGATCTTCCAGCCCGGCAAGGGCCGCGCCATCCTGGTGTCGTCGATCGGCGGGGGGAGCGTCCTGATGGACGCCGGGGCCGGCCAGACGAGCAGCATCACCGCACCGTCGGTTCTCAAGCTGGCCAACGCGATCGGCGCCGTGGCGACCGGGGTGACCGGCGTCCCCGAGCGGATCATCCTGTCCCACGCCGACACGGACCACTACAACGCGGCCCGGGCCCTGATGACGAACGCCGGATTCGCCGCGACCACGATCCAGGTCGCGATGGAACAGGTGCGAGGCGCAGGGGCCGGGGCATGGAGCACGATGTCCTTGACCGCCCAGCCGACCCAACGCGTGCTGGAGATCAACGTCACCGGCGGCGGTGGATCGGTACACGTGAACCGGATCGTCATCGGCAACATGGAGCTGACCGAGTATCGGTCGGTGGCGGCCCACCAGAACCTGATGGACGCGAGCCGGACCACCTACAACCGCAACCACACGAGCCCGGTGACCGTCGTCCGGGACCTGGTCAACGGGCAGCGGATGCTCTTCACCGCGGACGCCAACGGCCGGCAGTTCGACGAGATCGTCAATGCCGTCGGTGATTCCGGGCTGCGGCTCATCCTCGGGTCGGAGGGCCACAACCTGAAGTTGATGGAGGCGCCGCATCACTTCGGCGAACAGAGCGGACCCGATGCCCGCGGCATGATCAACATGCTGCAGCTGGCCTACGAGTCGGGCAACGGGGACCTCCGGCTGGTCGGGCAGACCACCACCAACTTCGCCGCCAAGCCGTCGTCGACGTACAACTTCCTGGACACGGCCGGGGTGTCCCCGGAGAAGATCGAAGGTGACCCGTCCCCGGCCGGTCAGGCCCAGGCCGTGCGGGCCCGCGGGTCCGCGCTGGCCCGCGTCACCGTCGATATGCAAGGGGCGCAGACGGCCATCAGTGCGTTGCAGGCCAACGACACCCCGCTCCGGGACGCCTACCGCAAACTGGCCGCCATCTCCAACATGCTCAGCGAGACGGCCGCCCTCCGGGCCTCCCTGAGCGGCGGCGACGCACCGGCCGCCATGCTGAGTTCACTCACCGCCACCGAGACCGACCTGCAGAACCGGCAGACGCAGCTGCGCACCGCCACCGACACCATTTGGAACGAGATGCGCACCGCCGAGGCGGGCGTCGGCGGCGTCCGCACCAGCGCCGACATGACCCAGGTGACGGCGGCCCTCCAACAATTGGCGGCGACCCTGCCCGAACACGACACGCAGCTCACCCAGGCCGCGAACGACCTGGTGGCTCACGGTCAGGGCCTGAGCCTGTACTCCCGGCTGTCGTACAACTCGGTCCGCATCATCCAGGCGATGCAGGCCGACAACGTGGAAGAACTGTTCAAGGCCCGCGCCGAGACGAACGACCTATGGCGCGCCGCCAAAGGCGTGCTCGGTACCGCGGTGGTTCACGAGCACGTCAAGTCGGCCTGGGCGGCGACCCAGGCCGAGTGGACGCCGGAGAAGTTCGAGGCTCGCACCGCCGAGATGTCGGCCATGGTCGCCCAACGTGAGATGAGCGCCGAGTTCCGCACCGTGCTGTCGGAGACGCTGGCCCGTCAGATCGAGCTGAACGAGGTGGTGGCCCGGGCCGAGACCAGCGGCCGGGCCATCTACGCACCCGGTGGGCAGATCGTCACGCCGACCTCGACCCGGGTGGGGGCGGCCGGGCTGGCGGCGATCGAGGTGGTCCGGATCGGGTTGGACTGCATCTCCCAGTACCGCGCCGGCGCCGCGGCCGCCGAGGCCAGGCGGGCCCGAAGCGCCCGGACCGGAATGGCGGCCATGAACTGGTGGCTGCGACTGGGTATCACGCCGCAGATCGCGCTGGCCAAGATGAGCAGCTGGGACAACACCGAGGCGAACATCGTCTTCGACGGCGACCAGGCCACCGCGATGAAGGCCGCCCTGAGCGAGCAGGAGATACCGGGCGTCCCGGATTTCACCGCGGCCGTGGTCACCGGTGTCCCGGGCGACGACCTTCGTCATCTGGTGCACCGGGCGGTGGCCGAACTGTCCAACCTGCAGGACTGGACCCGATTCGTCACCGGGTACCCGGCCGGTCCGCTGCTGGAGAACTTCGGCATCAACTGGGGCGTCCGGCTCTGGTCGCGCGAGGACAAGAAGTACGGATACATCGACGTCGACGGCCTGTCCCCCGGCCTCGGCCTGGAACTGACCCGACTGTACGAGCAACTGAAGAAGGGTCAGCAGGTGACGTTCGACGATCAGGCCGCGGCAGCCGGGGCGAACGGGGTGAAGAGTGTGAAGGACACCGCCTGGTTCTTCGGGGCGGACCGGCGGGTGGACGTGTACACGGCCGGCGGATCGCCGCGAAGGATCGATTTCGACGACGACAAACCGCGATTCCTCAAGGAGGAGGAGACGTCGTACCCGGTCCGCCTCGACGGCCCGCTGATCAAGGTCAAGGCGGTCGACGTGCCGACCTACGAACGGCTCTCGTCGTACTACTGGGTGCACCAGGAGGGCGAAGTGGCCGACGAGGGCGGCAATCACCCGAACCTCGTCGTCACTCCGAACGTCGAGGGCTACGCCTACGTCCGGCCCGGTCAGCTGATCGACGCGGACTGATCCCGCACCGGGTCACCTGCTGATGACCGACCGGAACGACCGCAGCCGCAGGCTGTTTCCGACGACGAACACGCTGGACAGGGCCATGGCCGCACCGGCCAGCATGGGGTTGAGCAGGCCGAAGGCAGCCAGCGGGATGGCGGCCACGTTGTAGGCGAAGGCCCAGAACAGGTTGATCTTGATGGTTCGGAGGGTGCGGCGGGAGAGCCGGATGGCGTCGACCGCGGCCCGCAGGTCGCCGCGGACCAGCGTGATGTCGGCCGCCTCGATGGCCACGTCGCTGCCGGTACCCATGGCCAGCCCGAGATCGGCCTGGGCCAGGGCCGCCGCGTCGTTGACTCCGTCTCCGATCATCGCGACCACCCGGCCCTGCTCCTGCAGGCGACGTACCGCGTCAACCTTGCCACCGGGAAGGACGCCGGAGACAACGGAGTTGATGCCGACCTCGGCGCCCACCTGTTCGGCCACCGCCTGGTGGTCGCCGGTCAGCAGGATAGGTTCCAGTCCAAGGGCTTTCAGTTCGGAGATGGCTCGGACGCTGGTGGGTTTGACGGCGTCGGCGACCACGAGCACGCCGTGGGCGCGACCGTCCCATCCCACCGCGATGGCGGTGAGCCCCTGCTGGCGTGCGCTCGCCAGGGCGGCCACCAGCGGCTCGGTCAGCGGCTGCGCCCGGTCGGCCAGCAGACTCTCCCGGCCGACCAGCACGGCGTGCCCGTCGACAATGCCCCGCGCGCCCCGGCCCTCGACGTTCTGGAACGACTCGACGGTCGGGAGGGAGCCCAGCTCCTGTCGGGCGGCGCGGGCCACGGCCTGGGCGATCGGGTGTTCCGAGGCGTCCTCGAGAGCGCCGGCCAGGCGAAGGACGTCGGCCCGCTCGGCCCCGTCGACGAGGACGTCGAGCAGGGTCATCCGGCCGGTCGTGACGGTGCCCGTCTTGTCCAGCACCACGGTGTCGACCCGGCGGGTGGATTCCAGCACCTCCGGGCCTTTGATCAGCACGCCGAGCTGCGCGCCCCGGCCGGTGCCGACCAACAGCGCCGTCGGGGTGGCCAGTCCGAGCGCGCAGGGGCAGGCGATGATCAGCACGGCGACGGCCGCGGTGAACGCAGCCGCGACGGTGGCGCCGGCGGCGATCCAGGCGATGAGGACAACCACCGCGATGCCGATGACGATCGGGACGAAGACCCCGGCGATCCGGTCGGCCAGCCGCTGCACCTGGGCCTTGCCCGACTGTGCGTCCTGTACCAGTTGGGCCATCCGGGCCAACTGGGTCTGGGCGCCGACCCGGGCGGCCCGCACCACGAGACGACCGCCGACGTTGACCGTTGCCCCGACCACCGGGTCGCCCTCGACCACCTCGACCGGAACCGACTCACCGGTCAGCAGGCTGGCGTCCACCGCGGACCGACCGGACGTGACAATGCCGTCGGTGGCGATCTTCTCGCCCGGCCGGACGACGAATTCGTCGCCGACGACCAGCCACGAGCTGGGGACCCGAACCTCGGCGCCGTCCCGCAGCAAGGCGACGTCCTTGGCGCCGAGCTGGAGCAGCGCCCGCAGTGCGGCCCCGGCCCGCCGCTTGGAGCGCTGCTCGAAGTACCGGCCCAACAGCACGAACAGGGTGACCCCGGCCGCGACCTCCAGATACAGGTTGCCGGTGCCGTCCGACCGCATGACGGTCAGCTCGAAGTGCTCCTTCATACCGGGCTCGCCGGCGGTACCGAAGACCAGCGCGTACAGCGACCACAGGAAGGCGGCGCCGGTGCCGACCGAGATCAGGGTGTCCATGGTCGCCGCACCGTGGCGCAGGTTGACCCATGTGGCGTGGTGGAACGGCCAGGCCGAGAAGACGATGACGGGGGTGGCCAGGGCCAGGGTGACCCACTGCCAGTAGGTGAACTGCAGGGCCGGGATCATCGACAGGGCGATCACCGGCAACGAAAGAGCGAAGGCCACCAGCAGGCGCCACCGCAGCACCCGGAGAGCCGGATCGGCCTCGTCGGATTCTGCCTCCGGGGCAGGAACGGTGGCCGAGTAGCCGGTCTTCTCGACCACAGCGATCAGGTCGCCGACCTCGACGCCGGCCGCGGCCAGGACCGAAGCCTTCTCGGTCGCGTAGTTGACCGAGGCGAGTACCCCGTCGAGCTTGTTGAGCTTCTTCTCGATTCGCATCGCGCAGGACGCGCAGGTCATCCCGCTGATGTCCAGATCGATGTGTTGCCGGACGGTCTCCGCGTCGGCGGCGTCGGTGCTGGTGCTCACGGCAGTCGTACCGCCTGGTAACCGGCCTCGTCGACGGCGGCCAGTACGGCGCGCTCATCCAGGTCGTCCCGTCCGGTCACGACCAGGATCCCGTCGGTGAACGCCACCTCGGCCGATTCCACCCCGTCGACCTGGGCCAGCTCACCCTTGACGGCTGCCTCGCAGTGACCGCAGGTCATCCCGGTCACCTGGTACCTGGTCGTCTGGTTGCTGCTCGACATCGCGTGGCCTCCTGTTCCGTGCGGATACCCGTGGGGGGTACTCGAACTCACGGTATACCCCTAAGGGGTATGGGGCAACGCCGGGATGCGACCACACCCCGTCGACGCTCAGCGGTGAGGCGAGCCCGTGGTCACGGACTCGCCTCACCGCTCGTTCTGACTGTGCTTCCGGCGGACTAACTGACCTTGCGCCGTCGACCGATGATCAATGCCATCGCTCCGAGCAGGAGGAATGCAGCAGCCCAGAGGATCTCGGTCAGCAACGGAACGCCCGTGTAGGCCAGGGGCGGGTTCGCCGGCTGCGCGAGAACCCGGGCCTCGGACCGGACGGACACGATCGGAGTGCTCCCCGGCGGGGTGCCGCCTGCGGTTGCCGTGTTGGTCAGGGTTCCGGCGGCCAGATCAGCGGCAGTGGTCAGATAGGTTGCGGTGCAGGTGATCTTGGCCGCCGGCGCCAGGGACGCCGTTCCGCTCGGACAGCTGATCGCCGACAGTGTGCCGGTTCCCGAGAACGCTCCCTCGTCCACGGTGACGTGGGTGAGGGTGACGTTCCCGGTGTTGGTGACCAGGAAGCTGTAGGTGATCTGTTGGCCGACCCGACTCACCGTGGTGGTGTCGGCGGTCTTGACCACCGTGATCGATGGGGCAGCACCGGCGGTGACCTTCGCCGAAGACGGCTCGGACGTTGTCGGCTTCGGATGCGGGTCGCCGGGCGTCACCGGCGGCGTGCCGTGTGACGTCGCAGTGTTGGTGAGCTTCCCGGCGTCGATGTCGGCCTGTGTCGCCGTGTACGTCGCGGTGCAGACCTCCGAAGCGCCCGGCGCCAATGTTGAGCTCGGGCAGCTCGGCACGGGCGCAGTGCCCGTGCCCGAGAACGCGGTCTCGGTGACGCCGACCTGGTGCAGGGTCACATTTCCGGTGTTCGTCACCTTGAATGAGTAGGTGACCTTGTCGCCGGCCACGGTGACGGTCGTCGGGGTCGCCGACTTGACCACTGTGATCGCCGGTACGGGTTCGGCGGTCACCACGGCCTTGGACGGGTTGGAATCTGTCGGTGTCGGGCTCGGGTCATCGGACGTTGGCGGCTGGGTGCCGTGTGCGGTCGCCGTGTTGGTGATCACCCCGGCGTCCACATCGGCCTGCGTGACGGTGTACGGAGCCGTGCAGATCTCGGTGGCGGCCGGGGCCAAGGTCGCGGCCGGGCAGGTGATCACCGGGGGGTTCCCGGTCCCGGAGAACGCGGTCTCGGTAATCCCGACCGTGCGCAGAGTGACGTTGCCGGTATTGGTCACCCTGAAGCGGTAAGTGACCTTCTCACCGGCTGCAGCCACCACCGTCGGCGTGACCGACTTGACCAGGGTGATGGCCGGCGCCGGGGGCTGGGGCACGGTGACGGTCGACGGCGGCGAGATCGGCGCCGAGCACGACTGGTCGGCGGCCTCCGCCGCGCGGGCCGCGGCGGTCCGCTTCCCCGCCGGTACCTGCACCAGGCAGGGCGGCGTCCCGGTGGAAGTGGCAGTGTTGGTGATCTTTCCGGCATCAACATCCGCTTGGGTCACGACATACGTTGCGGTGCAGGTGATCGCATGTCCGGGCGCCAACGACGCCGCGCCGGCCGGGCAGTTCGGCGCTGACATGGAGCCGGTCCCGCTGAAGGCGCCCTCGTTCACCGTCACATCCGTCAAGGTGACATTGCCGGTGTTGGTGACCAAGAAGCTGTAGGTCACCGTCTGGCCGACGGTGATGGCTTTCTGCGCCGCTGGGTCAGCCGACTTCACGACGGCGATGCCTGGTGTCGACGGAGCCGTCACCAGCGCGGACGAGCTGTTCGAGTCGGTTGGAGTGTCCGATCCGGGCGAAGACGCGTGGGCGGTCGCGAGGTTCTCGATGAACCCGGCGTCGACGTCGGCTTGGGTGGCGACGTATCCCGCCGTGCACGTCAGAGATTCTCCGGGCGCGAGGGCACCCTGCGGGCACACCACCACCAGGGGTGTTCCGGTGCCCGAGAACGAGTCCTCGGAGACCGCCACCTTGTCCATGGTCACGTTGCCGGTGTTGGTGACCAGGAATGAATAGGTGACCTTCTGGCCGGCCTTGGCAATGGTGACCGGATCGGCCGACTTCTTCAAGGTGATGGCCGGGGTGGGCGGTGCGGTCACCACGGCGGTGGAGGGTCCGGAATCAGTCGGTTGAGGGTTCGGGTCGGTCGGTGTGACCGGCCCCGTGCCGTGGGCGACGGCGGTGTTGGTGATGACACCGGCGTCCACGTCGGCCTGCGTCGTCGTGTAGACGGCGGTGCAGGTCACCGAGTCACCCGGCGCCAAAACCGAGGGGTTGCACGTCGGAGCGGGGAGTGTGCCGGTACCGGAGAACAGTGCCTTTGTTTCGGAGACGCCCACGGCGTGCAACGTGACGTTGCCGGTGTTGGTGACCAGATACGAGTAGGTAACCGTATCGCCGGCGTGCGCCACCACTACCGGGTCGGCCGACTTGACGATGGTGAGCGCGGGGGCCGGCGGAACCGCCAGGATCGCATCCGCGGGTGGGGACACCGGCGGCTCGGTGGTGCCGGGCGGAGTGCCGGTGGCGGTCGCGGTATTGGTCACCGATCCGGCGTCGGCGTCCGCCTGGGTCAGCGTGTACGGAGCGGTGCAGGTCACCGACGCGCCGGGTAGCAGGGAGTCCGCCGCGGGCGGGCAGGTGATCACCAAAGGCGTGCCCGTTCCGGAGAACTTCTGTTCCGTGACGGTGGCGTTCGCCAGCGTCACATTGCCGGTGTTGGTGATCAGGAACGAGTACAGAACCGTGTCACCGGCTTTGCCGACCGTGGTCGGGTTGACCGTCTTGTCAAGGGTGATCGCCGGCGCCGGCGGTGCCGGCACGACCACGGTCGACGGCGGTGACACCGGGGGCGGCCCACTCGGCGGCGTGCCGGTTGACGTGGCCGTGTTGCTGATCGTGCCGGTGTCGACATCCGCCTGGGTCACCACGTAGCTTGCGGTGCAGGTCATCTGAGCGCCCGGGGCCAGGGTCACGCCGGTCGGGCACACTGGCACGGGAACGACACCGGTGCCGCTGAATGCCGTTTCGGTCACCGACGGGTCGGTCAGCGTGACGTTGCCGGTGTTGGTCACGACGTACGAGTAGGTGACCGTCTGGCCCAACACGATGGCGTTCATCGCAGCGGTGTCAGCAGATTTCACGACGCTGATCGCCGCCTTCAACGGAATGTTGACAATCGCGCTGGACGGCGGCGACACCGGGGCCGGCCCGGCCGGGGGTGTCCCGGTGGCGGTCGCGGTATTGGTCACCATTCCGGCATCGACATCCGCCTGGGTCACCACGTACGGGGCGGTGCAGGTCACCGAGGCTCCGGGGGCCAACGAGCTCGCCGCCGGTGGGCACGTGATCACCGGCGGGGTGCCCGTCCCGGAGAATGCGGTGTCGACCACGGCCGCGTCGGTCAGCGTGACGTTGCCGGTATTGGTCACCAGGAAGGAGTAGGTGACCGTTTGACCGGCCTTGTCGACCGTCGTCGGGTTGGCCGTCTTTACGAGGTCGATCTTCGGGACCTGCACGATCGTGCTGGTGGCGCATCCGCCGGTGGTGGCGCAGACGCCGCCGGGACCGTCGGGCACAACCTTGTTGGTCAGCAACTTGTCGCCGGTATCGGCGGCATCGACCTTCACCTGGTAGGTGACGGTGACGCTCGATCCGGCGGCGGGCGACACGGCCAACGGACCGGTCCAGGACACCACGCCACCGGTCACGCTCACGGTACCGGCCGAGGCGGTCGCCGATCCGGCGACGTAGGCGCCGTCGTCACTCACGCCCGTCAGAGTGTCGGTGAACGACGCGGCCCCGGCCCCGCTGGCCGGATACTCGACCGCGCCGGTGTTGACGACCTTCACCGTGTAGGTGACGACGCCGCCCTGCAGCACCGTGGCTGCCGAAGCCGCCTTCGCCACCGTGTAGGACGCCACGCTGGTGGTCACCGAGCAGGCCGGATCCGTCGAATTCAACGGACAGTTCGAGGAATTCGGGGGCGTCTCCACCGTGTTGGTGAGCACCTTGTTACCGGTGTCTGGGTTGTTCACCTTCACCGAATACGTGATGGTCGCACTCTGCCCAGGCATGATCGACGGGGCCGACCACTTCAACGTGTTGCCGGTGACCACGGCCGTACCGAAACTGGCCGAAACATCGCCCTGATACTGGGCGTCATCCAGGACGGCCGACAAGTCGTCGGTAAGGGACGGGGCCAGGAACGGCGCCGCACTCGTGGTCGGCTCGGTGACCTTGATCGTGTAGGTGATGATCTGGCCCACCGACACCGCGGTACCGACGTTGGCCGTCTTCACCACATGGAACGGATCCGGAACGACAATTCCGGCCACGTCGGTCGCGGTCAGTGTGGGCCCGGTCGGCGGAGTGATCGTCGACGTCGCCGTGTTCACCGTCGTGCCCACCGCGGCCGTGCCGGAACAACTGATCGTCGTGGAGGCGCCGGCCGCCAAGGAGGCAATCGTCGTGTCACACCCCGGAACCAGCGGATCCGACACCGGAATGTTGGTCAGGGTGCCGGTGCCCTTGTTCGTGACCACGATCTTGTAGGGGACCGAATCACCGACCGCGTGCTGCTGGAAGTCGGCGACCGAGTTCGCGTCGTGGTAGTCCGACCCGGCAGCCGTCGGATCGCTCGCCGGGTTGCCTCCCTTGGCCAGCACGTACTTCTTGAGGTCCAACGCGTAGCAGTCACCGATTGTGGTGGTGGCCGACGAGAGCATGGGCAAGGCGGTGTGCCCGGCGAGTGAACTGGCCGAGTTCACCAACACCTGTCCCGGCTTGTTGTCGGAGGCCGTCGGAGCGGTGCAGCTGGAGCCGGCCGGAGTGGAGAATGCGATCCGAATCGTCTGCGTGGCACCAGGTGCCAGGTCACCACCGATCACCCGGATCGCGGTCGGATGGGCAACCGGGGTCGTCGACCAGTGCACGGTGTTTCCGGAGATGCTCCCGGGCGTCCCGCCGTTGGAGGTGGCTCGCGGGTCGCTCGACAACGAGGAGATGGGATCACTCGTGTAGTAGACCGTTCCGCCGGTCGGCGGCGTCACACCCGTGATCGAATAGCCACCATCGGCATTCGTTCCACGGCCATCCAACTTGCTCGGCAGAATGTCGATCGTGTCGGTGAACGGATTGTCGACCGGGTCCTGTGAATTGATCACCAGATCCCAGGCGGAACTGTCTCCGTAGAACGACAACACGTTGGCCTCGACGGACTTGCCAAGGACCGTGGCTCCGCCGCTGGGGACCGTCACGCTGGCGGTCGCCTGCCTGACCGCGGCCGGCCGGCTGTCCCCCGGGACGTCGATCTGTGCGGTGTTGGTGAGCACGGTGCCCGGGGCGATTGCGCTGTTCGCGGCGGTCTGCGCCTGATAGGTGATGGGCTGCGGGGTGTTTGCCGCGACGTTGGTGAAAGTCCAGGTCAGCGTCTGCTGACCGCCCGATGTCGTCACGGTCGGCGTGGGTGCGCCCGAGCCGGCAACGTACGTCATGCCGGCCGGCAGGGTGTCGGTGACGGTGAAGGTCTGGTTCGGCGGGCTCTGAACGGCGAGATCAGCTTCGGCGGTGAGGTTGTAACTGACCGGCACGCCGGGCGTGGCCGTCGTGCTCGGGGTCGTCTTGGTGATGACGCCCGTCGGCCCCTGGATCCGCATGGCGTCGCGCTGGCCGTTGGTGTTCGGGCCGTAGGTGCTCCCGGGAATGACGGCCAGGACTGCCGGTGACGTGCTGATGTTGATGTAGTTGTTGAGGGTCGGGTAGCCCGGGAACACGGTGGCGGTGTTGAAAGGCGCGTTGAAGGCGCCCACGGTCCACGATTCCGCCCCGATCGGCGCGGTGGGCGGAACGTAGCCCCACACTCTCAGCATGTGGTGGGTCTGCTGGTCCACTGCGGGGTTCCAGGTCATCTTCACCGCGGTGACTCCGGCCGGAAGATTCACCAGGCACTGATCGTCGGAGTACACCACGTTGATCAGCGGCTGGGTCGCGCAGCCAGCGGGAAAGGGGGCCGCGATCCAGGGGCTGCCGGCCACACCGACCGGCTCACCGCAGGTCTCGGTCTTCGTGTTGATCGCATCGGTGCGATACCAGATGTGTGCCGTCGTGATTCTCGAATAGGAGGCGCCGTCTGCGGCGAGAGTGTCCACGTAACGCGGGGTGAAGGCAGCCGGGTTCTGCACCATGCTGCACGAACCGGCCATGTCGGCACCGCCCGCCCCGGTGTAGGTGGACCACGTCACGCTGTCGGCCGAACTGACCAGCGGGAGTTGCAGAGGGCTCACGGGGGTGCCCGGGTTGGTCGAGGTCCCTGCCCCCGGCACGGGCAGGGTCAGGTTCTGGGCCGTTCCCGGAGCGGCCCAGAGGTTCGCATCCCAGGGCGAGCGACCGGTGGTCGGCCCGCCTTGCCAGCTGATGGCAAAGGCACCCGGCAGGACAACTGTTGTGCCTGTGACGTCGTTGCCGGTGTTCGTCTCGGCCTGGGTGACACCGTCGGCAAAGGTGAACGGGCTGGGTGTCGCACTGAAGGTGACGCCGGTACTGGCCGTGATCGGGGTGCTGTAGCTGAAGGTGAGCTTGCCCGCGGCCACGAAGTTCGTCGTGGACGGGATCGCGTTGCCCAGGCTGTCGACGGTCGGCACGTGCTGGAGGGAGTAGTCCAGACCGCTCAGAGTGACCGTGTAGTGCGTGCCGCTGCCGCTGATGGAGCAGGTCGGCACATTCGTTCGGTTGGCGAAAGTCGATGCGGAGTAGGGAATTCCAGTGGCCTGCGCCGTGTTGTCGACCGGTGCGCAACCCTCCCATTGGAGGCCGGTGAGTTGGCCCGACACCGAAACGGCGATGTCGACGGTGAATGTGTAGGTCGCCGGGCCCGCCACGCTGCCCGCCGTCATCGCGACGCCGTAATCAACGATGACCGTCGACCGGTTTCCGCCACTGCGGCTCGGAGCGTTGGCGCCTTGGTAGTTCTGGTTCGGTGCGCTGAGCACCAGGTCCATGCCGTGCGTACCGGTGATCGGGAGCGCCGGAGTACTCGCGGGCGCGGTCGGCGCCACAGCGGAGTCCGATGTCGCGGTGCCCGAGACGGAGAGTTTGGACCCCGCCGCTCCCGTCGCCTTGACCGGCGCCTGAATGACGGACGCCGTCCCTTCCGTGATCGTGCCGACGTTGCACAGCAGCTGAGTGCCGTTGGCGCTGATCGCCGACAGCGGCACCACTCCCTTGGTCTTGCACACGGCCGGGATGCTCACGAAGACCCCATTGGTGGCCGTCAAGGTGGCGCGGACATTGGAGACCGGGTCATTCGCGAAGGGGTCGCTGACATCGTTGGTGCTCAGGTGGAATTCGGCCGTTCGGGTGACGCCGTACGGAGCGTCGGTCGGGGCCGGAGCGTCAGCCCAGTTCGCGGTCAACTCGTGCTTGGCCACCGTGGCCGCTGAGGCGACCGTCGTGCCGGCGAACACCGCCACCAATGCGATCACGATGACCAGAACCGCCGAATTTCGCCACCGCCGGGAGCCCCGGACCAGCGGGTTCGGCTTCCTGACGGTCCGAAGACCTCTCGACCTGGTCGAGGCGGGCACGGGTGACACCGGGCGACGAAACATGCTGCTGCTCCAAGACTCTAGGTTCGACGACGCACAACGGCCTCGGAGGAGCCGAGGGATGACCACACACAGTGTTTACGCGATAAGGCACGACAAAGATAGATAGCTTCCCATCTGTTCACATGCCAGATCTCGCGAAGGAGCGGCTACCTCGCGTGAGGAGCAGTGCATCAATCACGGACTCCCGAAGCCGCAGCACGTTCTGGTCGGGCACGCAAGCGCTCCTCGGCTTGAATTTCTGAGCCGCAGCGCTATCCGAAAGTAGCCAACACCGCGACCCGAGCACGTCAGGTTCATCCGTTTGGGACGTGATTGGGTCGCGATCAGGGTGATGCACCGGCTCCGTCAGAGGTCCTTGCGGTCGGACGCGGAGACCCACGGCCTCCTGGGAGGACCTAGCTCGTGGCTCACTGCCCCCGCCAAGCCGCAGGGATCTAGCGGCCGCACAGGGAAGACCTCGATCGCACTTTCGAATGAAGGAGAACGAAGACAGAGCAAAGGCAGAAACGCGTGCTTCCGCCGCCTGATTTCATGGGTGGCGGGCATCTGCCTCGTATCGTGCAATGGAGCGGCCAACGGAATACTGGGACCGACCAACCCACGACGGCGCCCCAACCCATTCATGATGGAGACCGCGGGCATGGTTCCCGGGCCGGACAGCAGCGATGCTATGGCAACCGATGCGGTATGGCGAGTTGGGTGAGATGTTGAAATGCCGCAGTGCCTGAAGCGGACGCAGAGATTGGGCCTGGTGGCGTAGGCCCAAATCGGTGTGCCGTACTACTGCAGTCGGAAATGGTCCGCGTAGTCGCGGCAGAATTGCGCGATGTCCCGCGGCGGTCGGCCGGTGACCTCGTTGACCGCTGTGGACACGAAGGCCGCCTCACCGCGGCTGTAGTGGGCGTAGTCCTCCAGTGTTCCTTGGATCTGCCAGGCCGGCAGGATGCCGTCCAGTGCCGCACCGAACTGCTCCGGGGGTGCGTCGGCGAAGGTGACGGTGTGGCCCAGCGCCTCACTCATGGCCACGGCGATCTCCTCGTGGGTGATGGCCGCCGGTCCGGTCAGGGTGTACGTGGCGCCTTGGTGTCCGTCTTCGGTCAGGGCGGCGGCGGCGACGGCGGCGATGTCCCGGACGTCGATGGCGCTGATGGCGGAGCTGCCGATCGGTGCGAAGAACATCCCGTTCTGGGCGATGAGCCCGGCGAAGGCCAGGAATCCCTGGAAGAACAGGTTGGGCCGCAGGAACGTGTAACCGATGCCGAGGTTGCGGATGTGCTCCTCCACGGCCGCGTGGTAACGGAGGAATCGGACCGGTGAGGTCGATTCGGACCCCAGTTGGGACAGCACGACCAGCGTCTCGACGCCGGCCGCTGCGGCCCGGTCGGCGAACTGCACCTGCTGCTCCTGAGCCCGTTCCGACGACGGCGTGACCAGGTAGGCGCGCCGCACGCCGTGTAGTGCTGCGGACAGGGTTCTCGGGTCGTCGAAATCGGCGATGACGGCGTCCACCGCGGCGGGGAAGACCCCGGCCACCGGCGGCCGGCGGACCATGACCCGGACGGGATGACCGGCGGCAGTGAGGTTCTCGACAATGGCGGAACCGGTGCTTCCGGTGGCGCCGGTGATCAGGATGGGGCTGTTGGTGTGGTTCATCAGAATTCTCCTCTGGAATCAGAAATACGGGATGGTGAGCTATTGATCAGTGCGACGGGGAAACCGATCCGGGGGGCCCGGTTCCGGTACCGAAGTCAGACCTTCTTGACGCGCATCCGGATCAGCACGATGGCGGTCAGCGCAGCGATGAGGACGACGAAGACCGGGCTCATGTCCTTGGACAGGCTCTTCGCGCCGTCCGGCCGGACCAGCCAGATCACCAGGGGTGTCGCGTAGGCGGCCCCCAGGGCGATGGTCCAGCTCCGCACCGCCCGGAGCCGGGCGTCCCGCAGCACCCCGAGCAGGACGATCACGACCGGAATGACGGCCAGCATGGCGAACTGGCCGATCACCAGCACCGGGATGGACCACAGCGAGATGAGGAAGCGTCGCGGGCGAGCGGGGATGGAACCGCTGACGGCAGCGGTGGAGGTCGAGGTGGTGGTCATGGTGATTCTCCGTTCGGGAAGGGGTGGTGCGGACAGGAAGCACGAGCGATGGTGCGGGGGACGTGGTCGGCTGAGATCGGCGAGTACGGCGGATGTCGGCGGATGTCAGCGGCGACCCCCGACGGAGAGGAAGGCGACGAGGGCAGCGATACCGGCCACGGCTGCGGCGACGAGAAAAGCCGCCGAGTAGCCACTGTTCAGCGCCGACAGTGCACTCTGGGTCGAAGCGGTCGACTGGGTGCGGGAATTCGCCAGAGTGGCCAGCGCGGCCAGTCCGACTGCGCCACCGATCTCCTGGGTGGTGTTGATCAACCCACCGGCCACCCCGGCATCACGGGCCGGTACACCGGTGACGGCGACGCTGGTCACCGGTACGAAGGCTGCGCCGAGACCGATCCCGACCACCAGTGAGGGCCCGAGGATGTCGATCAGGTAGCTGCCGTTGGTCGGCGCCTGGGCGAACCACACCAGCCCTGCGGCGACGCCCAGCAGGCCGGCGGTCAGCACCGCCCGAGCCGAGAACCGGGCGATCAGTGGAGCGGCCGACCCGGCGGCGAGGATCAGCGCCGCGGCGAGGGGCAATTGCGACAGTCCGGCGGTGATCGGCCCATAGCCGAGGACGATCTGCTCGTAGAGGGAGAAGAAGTAGAACAGTCCGAGCATGGCGATCCCCATCAGGAACATCACCGCGTTGCCGCCGGCAACGGTGCGCAGCCTCAGCAGCCGCAGCGGGATCAGTGGGTGGGCGCCGGAGCGCTGCAGACGGACGAAGACGGCCAGCAGGAGGAATCCCGCGAGCAGCGAGCCAACGGTGAGCGGCGAGCCCCATCCCCAGGTGGTGGCCTGGCTCAGACCGACCACCACCGCAACCAGACCTGCGGTGGCGGTGGCGGCTCCAGGGAGATCGAAGTGCGCAACCGTCAGCCGGCCGGAGCGCTCTGCGCGGCTCTCGGAGACGGTGCGACGGACCAGTGCGATGACGGCGACCCCGACCGGGACGTTGATCAGGAACACCGAACGCCAGCCCAGGCTGCCGGTCAGCAGGCCGCCGAGCAGGACACCGGCGGCGACCGCCCCCCAGATGCTCAGCGCCCTTCGTGCGTTCCCGGCCCGCCCTGAATGTGCTCGTCACCAGGGACAAGGCAGCCGGAGCCACTAGCGCAGCACCCATGCCCTGGAGTGCCCTGGCCCCGATCAACGCGGCGCCTCCCGGAGCGAACCCGGCGGCCAGCGACGCAGCGGAGAACAATCCGATGCCCGCGGTGAAGACCAGTCGCCGTCCCAGCAGGTCCGCCACCCGCCCACCGAGCGGCAGCCATGCGCCGAAGGCGACGACGTACGCGGTGATGACCCAGGCCAACCGGCCGCCGCCCAACTTCAGGCCGTTCCCGATGTCCGGGAGCGCGATGTTCACGATCGACGCGTCCAGCACCACCATGAACTCGGCCGTGGCCAGCACGGCGAGTGCCTTCCACCGGCGTGGGTCTGGTGGTGCGGCCCGGTCGACTTCCAGGAGCTGGGGGGCGGGTGCTGTCGTGGTCATGTCGGGATCCGTTCTGCTGGAAGTGAAGGATTTCGTGATGATGTCTCACTTGGTTATAGCTTCTAACTTAGCGCTAGGTAGTAGCATCGTGTCAAGAGCCAACGAGAGGTTGATCCAGATGAGCGAGCAGACACCGAGCCGGCGCGAGCGGTACCGCGAGCAGACGCGGGAGGAGATCATGGCGATCGGCCTGGGCCAGATCGCGGCGGGTGGGGTAGCGGCATTGTCGATGAACGCGATCGCCAAGCAGATGGCCGTGTCGGGCGCCGCGCTGTACCGGTATTTCGCCGGCCGGGACGACCTGCTCACCGCGCTGGTCGTGCAGGCCTATGAGGATCTCGCGCAGACGATGGAAACCGCGGCCGCCGGTCGGCACCGGTCGGCCGGCGCGCGGGTGCAGGCGGTGGCGGACGCCTATCGCAACTGGGCACTGGCCAAGCCGCACTGCTACCGGTTGGTCTTCTCCACCTGGCTGGGCGCCGACCACCTTTCGTCGAAGGAGGTCGTCAGCGCTTCGGCGCGCAGCATGAACGTCTTCCTCTCCGCGCTCGGCCAGCTCCCCGAGAGCGGGGAATCCTCCGGCCGGACGGTGAATCCGGCCCTCGCGGCGGAATTGACCGCCTGGCACAGCCGCTCCGCCGAGCCCGCGCTACCGGCCTCGACGTTGCGCCTCGGCATCGCGTCCTGGACCAGGCTGCACGGCCTGGTGAGCCTGGAACTCGACGGTCACCTGCGGGCCACCACCATCGACCCCGCCTTGCTGTATTCCGCAGAGGTGGCCGACCTCATCGGCGCGGACGCGGCGTAGAGCGCGACGACTTGGATGGCCGCATCGCCGCACTCATGGCCAGGACGAAGGACTCGAGCCGGAATCTCGGTCAAGAGCCCGCCGACGTGCGTCAGTGCGGTGTGCGGCGTGACCGCGAGAATGCCCTTGGCGCTGGGAGAGTGGCGATCTCCGGGACCTGATTCGACCGGTACGAAGGACGCCTCCAGCGCGCCGACGCCGTCTTCGATGAACACGCGCAGGGTTGGGTCTCCCGCACTGAAGCCGCCGAGATCCCGTTGACTGCTTGCACTTCCCGCCGCATGGATCAGCGGATCACCGGCCGATTGGAGTCCGGCGGATCCCGGACCTCAATGCAAATGGAGCGACCAGTAGCCGACCTGGTTCGACGTGTGGGGGTTCCACGCGTTCTTCACAACCCACCCCGGCCGAGGGTGGCGCACGACAAGATTCACCGCGGCCGTGATGGCCGCGGAGCTGCGTTCGGAACGGGCCCGAAACCGGATCAGCGCCTCGAAGGTCGCGTTCGCGGTTGGGAAGACCAGCCGGGGCGGACGGGCCAGGGGCGTCGAACCGGATGATCTGGATGCCATCACCCAGGTGACGGGGATCAGTCCGAGCGAGTTGACGGCTGCTGCGCACGAGACGGCGAAGAAGCCGCGGCGTCGGATTCCTGATCGGGAGGTGGATCTGGAGTGCGCCTGTAGGGATTCGAACCCCCAACCTTCTGTTGAGTGATCGCAACATCCAGTGGTTTCCGCTGGATGGCACACATGCCCTCTGACCTGCTCTTACGTTGCCCGATTGCGCGTCTTCGCATCCGTTGCTTTCCGCTGGCATCCGTTGATTTCGCTGGGTTAACGCTGGGTCCCGGCGGTCACGACGATGCCGATCGGCGCGACCAAAGGAAATCGGCAAGAGCTCCTTCCGAGATCCGGATCGCCGACCTGGGCCCACGGAGGCGGATAGCAGCGATCTCTCCCCGTAGGACCATGATGCGAACGGTCTTCTCGTTGACCTGGAGGAGCTCAGCGACCTGCCTGGGCGTCATGTACCGCTGGATCATGGCAGGACCATTCAACTGCCGCGCGGAACTCTCGGACCTGTTCGGCATGGTCGGGAGTGTAGCCAGCACGAGCCTAGACCGTGGCTGGGGCGCGCATTGCTCCTGGAGGAAGTCGCCGGCCCGGCGCGTCCACTAAGGCGCACCTTGGCGCTGAGGCGCGAAGTGATCACCGGGACCACCCCCTTGTTCGGTTTGCCCTGGCTCACGGCTACGGTGAGCCCGCTGTGTCGGGCCATGATCAGGGCTGAGGAGAATCGATGGCATGGGGTGACGTTGCAGCTTGGGCTGCCGCTGTTGTGGCTGCTGGCGGCGCGGCAGTTGCTTGGAAACAGGCGGCTAACTCCAACCGGTCCGCCCGCGCGTCAGTCGTCGCGGCTGACCGGGCAGCGGCGGCAGCCGAACGTTCGGCTGCCGCCGACGAGCGGGCTGTCGCTTTGGCGGAGGAGCAAGCGTCCAACTACGTGCCGGTCTGGCGGTTCGAGCATGAGAGCGGCGAGATCTGGTCACTCGTAAATGGTTCGAATGAGACAGCGTTCGGTGCCGAACTCTTCGCCTCGTCAGATCTGGTGAACCGGATAGACCGCACGCCACAGGACGTCCAACCCGGTAGCGCGCTGCAGTTCTTTGCCATGAGAACGAACGCGACCGTGGATGACAAGATCACGGTGACCTGGTACCGCCGGGAGAGCCGTACCGATGTCCAACAGTCGTGGACGAGACCCCTACCCAGAAAGTGAGTGCAGGACCTCCACGACCCTCGGCATCCGTGGGCTGGACGAATGCCGACACTGTGGCCCTCCGGGGGTCCAACTTTGCCCCGAGGGGCTAGCCAACCGATGTTTGCCTCGATGTCGATCGCCAAGGGACGCCCACCGCTGCCTTGGTGTGGCGCGTCCGGGGCAGACAAGCGAGTCGGCCGCATACTGCTTTCCCCGGCAACGACGCAGGAAGGACCAACAGTGAAGAAGTACGAGGCACACCAACTGCACCACCCGGAGGGTGACACCTACCACTGCCAGGACCATGGCTGCAATGCACAGGTCACTATCCCTGCTGGCGGAAACGATCACGAGGCAAGGATCGAGCTGGCAAAGCAATACCCGAGTTCATCCTGCCGCCACCTCCGGCTCATCATGACTCATGGAACGCCGCGGTAGCCACCCACCTTCCTCACCAGCTCGACACGGGCCGGAGCAGCTGATGGCCGATTTCGCATCTGCTTGCGTCGTGTATCAGGCGTGGCCGCCATAGGTCGCCAGGCTGACGTCGTCGACGGTGAACCCGTGGACTTCGTCGAACGGGCCGATCGGTTGTCCGATCCATCCGACGCCCGGTTCTGCGTCTCGGTCGCGGTCGAGACGGACGGGAAAGCCGGCGGCTTTGAGACGACGCCCGATGTCGATGGCCTTGGAGACGTGGGCCTGTTCGGCCTGCAGCAGTGCCTCTTGCGCCGCGGTGATGTTGGCTCGGAGTTGGGACAGGTGCTTGTCCGGGCGGGTGCGCGCGTACTCCCTCGCCTCGGCCTCGAGGTTGGCCAGCTCGTCCGCCTGATCAGCGTCGGCGACGGCACCCTCGGCTTCGGCCAACGCAATTCTGGCGGCCGGCAGATCTCGGACGGAACGATTGCGCGCCGCTTCCGCGACGATGATCTCGTCCGCCTTGACGGTGTCGTCACCATCGGCGATCCGCTGCAGCAGCGCCTGGTGAGCGTCGATGTAGGGCTGCGCCGCCGCGTTCAGTTGGTCGACAACGGTCGCCGCGGCGGCGACCGTCGCTCTGGCTTCGTCACCGAGGGTGGAGCGGGTCAGGGTCTTCGTGGCCATAGTGCCGCCTGTCTGTGGTCGAGGTGGGTCCGAAATGAGGGTTGGGTGCCGGCCGGGGCTTCCACCTCCCGGCCGGCAACCCGTTGCCTACGCCTGTGCGGTCACAGGAGGCCTTGATAGGCGCAGGCCAGCTTGCTGGGCTACCAGCGGTTGCGCTCGCTGGCGGGCGTGAGACCGAGACCGCGCATGCCGGCTTCGACGCGCACCCGGTCTGCGGCTGCCTGCTGAGCGGCGGCTTCGACGGCGGCGCGGTTGGCCGCCGCGAAGGCTGCGGCTTCGGGCGTCACTGGTCGGTCGGACCCGTAGACGGTGTACTGGGGTACGACGGTGTGGTTGACCGGTGCCGCTGCGAAAGAGGTGTGTGTGGGCTGGTTCATGGTTGCTCCGTTCGGTGCTTGTTCGATGAAGACGGCCGAGGCACTGGATGCGACACCGCCGGAGTAGAGGGCTGCTACATCCGATAGGCGTGTGATCGGGGGCGCCGTTGTCCCCAGGAGCGTGACTCCCATCAAGACGGCCGGGTACACCTTCCCCGCGGGGGTGCGGGCGCCCCAGGACATCTGGATCGATCGGCGACGGAGCGCTGTCGGTATCGCGTCGCCGAGCTTCTGGGGTACTCCGACGAGGTCACCGAGCAACGTTTGCCCGTCGTTGGACACCCGGATGCGTTCGACCCATCCGAATGCGGGGCCGCCGTCGTGGCTGGGCGAGTCAGCGCCGAATCCGATGGTGATCGCCGGCCGGTCGACAAGGTGATCCTCGAAGGCTGCGGCCATCGAGGCGATGTCGTCGCGGGTGACGTTGCCGTCGCCTTTGGATGCGTTCCAGTTGCCGATGGAGACGAGCTCGACGTTCGGGATGGTGACCGTGCTCATTTCGCCCTCTCGAACTCTTCCGTGGCGACCCGGCGCATCTGCTCGCGGAAGGCATCTTGTGTTGTGGCGTCGGGGACGCCATGGAACACGAATGCCCCGGCCTGGAAAACCACGGATTTCCCGCTGCCCTGACTGCTATTCACGGTGTGCTGGATCGACTGCTCCGCGATCTTCCACTGGGCGGTCGACAGGATCGGCTCGGGCGTCGACAACCTCGACACGGCGACGTCGTTCGGCATGAGCCAGCCGCCCTCGTCATATGGACCTGATCCGAAGAAACCGTTGTTGATCAGTCCCGCTGGTCCGTAGTGGGCCCTGGACCAACTCAGGCCGGCGACGATGTTCGACACCGGGTCCCAGATGTTCTTGTTGTATGGCGCGACGGAATACGCGTCGAAGGTCGGCTGGATGACCTGCACCAGCCCTTCCGATGGGGTGCCTTTCTTCGCGTTGCTGTCCCACAGGTTGATGGCCTTGTCGTTGCCGGATGACTCGTAGTTGATCCGCCGCAGCACACCGTCAATGTCCGAGGCGGGCAGCCCCATGACAGATAGAGCCGTGAGACCTGCGCCGCGCCACCGCTCGACGGACGGGGACCATTTCGAACCGGAGGCAGCAGACGGGATCTGTTCACCGGCGGTTGATCCCGACGTAGCGGTAGCCGCGCCGACACCAGCAGCGCCGGTGGGTACCTGCTCGCTGTAGGTCGACGAGGCCAGCGTGTCGACTCGACCACCGGCATTTGCGGTGATCGTCCCTGTGGGGGTGCTCCCAGACGTAGCGCCGGTCAGTGGGTTCTCGGTTCCGGTGACCGCTGCGACCTTCCCGCCGAGCGCAGTGAGGGCAGCGTCGGCCTGGTTCGTCATCATAATGATCGTGGTCACGACCGTCTCGGGCATGTGCCCGTATGTCTTCTGCAGGTCGTCGGCGGCTTTCTTCGACCCGAGGAGGGCGGTGAGGTTCTTCTCCTCCAACTGGTAGCCCTCGGCGACGACCTTGTTCGCTGCGGCCCGCACCTGAGTGAGATCGTGGGTCTTCGCATAGGTCTGGTCGTACGCGGCGGTGCCGGCAGCGACGATCCCTTGCTGATCGTTGGTCAGCGTGGAGTACAGGTTCTGCCCAGCCGTGGAGCGCTGGTTGATCGTGCCGTCCGGGTTGTACAGCTTGCTCGGGTCCAGCTGCACAGCGCCCTGCTGACCCAATTTGAACTGGTCCGCCTGCGCCTTCAGCGCCTTGTACATGTTGCCGATGGCCTGCTCGAGCGGCGCGTCCCGGCCAGCCAGTCGATCAAGGGTCGCGATGACGGTGTTGACCTGGTCGTCCATGCTGGACCAGCCGAGCCGCAACGTGTTGACCTTCTCCGTGACCGCGGGGAGGGTCTGGTCAGCCATGTTCCCCAGGGTCCGGGTCAGGTCCAGCGCGGACAGTTTGTCGCGGTCCTGCATGTCGAGGCTGTCGCTCATCGCGTCGGTGTTCGTCTCGTGGGCCTGCGCCTCGTGCTTGAGGGTGGTGGCCAACGAGTCGGCGTCGGAGTTGAACGCCTGGTAGGCCTCGCGGGCCTTGTTCGTGGCGTCGTAGTTGTTCCGGATGCTGTTGGTGCCCTTGAGGTATGACTCGGCGACCTGGTCGACGGTGAGGCCGTTCTGCTTCGCCGTCGCCTCCATCGTCTTCATCGCACCGTCGGAGGACATCGCCTCGAAGGTTTTGACGATCCGCTGCCGGAACTGCTCCTGCTTATCCGACCCGCCGGTCAGCGCGTCGGCGTAGTCCTTCGTCGAGATGCCCAGCTTCTCGATGATGTCGCCGGTACCGGCCTTCGCGATGCTGTCCTGGGACAGCGCGGACGCGTTGGCCAGCAGGAGTCCGGTGTTCTCGTCGATTGCGTTGGAGAAGTCGGTGGTCTGCTTCGTGTTGTCCGACGTCGACGAGAAGAACGAGGTGAGCGCGATAATCCCGGCGCCGATGGCCAACCCCCACGGGCCGGCGAGAAAACCTGTGAACTTCGAGGCGCCCTCGAGTGCCCCGCTCATCCCGATCTTCGCCGCCGCGCCACTGGCCGCCATCAGGTAGAACCGGTCCGACAGACCGGTCAGCATCGCGATGAGCGGACCCTTGAGCGCCAGCATGGCCAGGCCGGCAGTCACAAAGATCTGCACCGGTTGCGGCAGCAGCGTGAAGATCCCCAGGACCGGTTTGACGACGGAGAACATCGCCGTGAACATCGGCACGATCGAGTTGCCGATGATGTTCGCGGCGGCGCCGAGGATCGGGAGGAGCTTCTGCCCCATCTCGTCCTGCAAGTTGTGCACCGCGGCCTTCGCCTGCCCTTGGGACAGACTCAGCGACCCCTGCGCCTTGTCCATGGCGCCCATCTGCTTGGTCGTCTGATCGACCAGGGCGTAGTACTTCGCCATCGGGTCGCTGGCATCCTTCAGGTGGTGATCGAGGGCGGCCTGAGACAGGGCAGCCGAATCCAAGGTGATGCCGTAGGCCTTCAACCCCCGCCCGATACCGCGTAGGCCCATCTGGATGTTCGTCGCAGCTTCATCCGTGGTCACGCCGTTGTAGCGAGCCACGTTGGCTGTGATTTCGGTGAGGGTCTCCGACATGTCGGCGAGGTCCTTGCGGGAGCCGAGCCTCATCGAGGTCAGGTACTGACCGAATTTGACGGTCATCTTGTCGGTCTCTGACGCGGACATACCGAAGGCATGCGCGGCGTTCTCCCCGAACTTGAGGACCTCTTCCGACGCAGCACCGAACTCCTGCCGCACGAGACGGATCCCGAGAGCACCGTCCTTGGCCTCGTCGATCATGCCGCCGAAGAAGGACACGGCACCGAACAGGGCGACCATCCCCAGGAGCGGCTTCATCAGCTCGGTGGCTTCCGTGAACCGTCGTCCAGCGGCGACAGCGGCAGTTCCGGTGCCGGCGACCACTTCGCTGGTGCGGGTCCATGCCCCTGATGCGACCGCCGCGGCGGTGGCGTTTGCCTCGCCGGTGGCAGCGGCCCGAGCCGCGGTCTCCGACAACGCCACGTTTGTAGTCCCGAGGGCAGCGTTGGTCCGGGCAGCGCCTTCGGTGGCCGCGGCACCGGTGGCAACGAACGACTCGTTGACCTTCCCGATCTCCGCGGCCGCCAGGTTCGCGTCGGCGACGACCATGCGGATCACCAAGTTCTGGACCCCTGGCGAGGTCACGCCGATTCCCGATCTTCGCGGCTGAGGCCGGCCATGACGAACTGCCGCACCCGCTGCGACCTCGAGCTGAGGTGGGCTGCCGCGTCAGCGTCGATCCGGTCAGCAACCGACTTCGGAAACCGGACAGCAACCGTAACCGTCTCCGGTTCCCGTCGACCCTCTGCTGCTCTCATGGGAAGAACCATGTAGGACGTTTGAATGCAAGAGGTGGACCGTCGGCGTGTCGCAGGACCTCACCAGAGCAGCAGTTGCTGCGGGTCGTCTCGGCACGCCCACTCCCGTTCGGGAACGCTGTGGGTGATGAACGCGCCGCAGGTGAACCCGTCGATGATCGGCGAAGGCAGCCAGTCGTCTACCACCCACTCCCCTCCGCGAGGCGCCTTCGCCTGCGGTCGGCGCCGCGGACCCGACCTACCCGACCGGACCTTCAGCTTCGTCGTCCGACCAGCCTCACCGGGGAGCGGAGCCAGCAGGCCGATGTCGCGGATCCGCTGCACCATGGTGCTCTGGTTGATCCGAGCGGCGCCGAGGTCCATGTCCGGTTGGGCGAGATCGTGGCGGGCTTGGGCTTCGAGGGCGATCCCGATGGCCAGGGATACGACGGATTGGCCATGGAGCTCGACGGGTGTGGAGCCGAGGACGAGCATGCCGGTGCCGGCGCAGATGGGGCAGTCGTCGCGGACGATGCGGGCGAAGCGGCGGACGCAGCTGGGGCACAGTCGTGCGACGGTCGGGCGGCCGGTGCGGGAGTCGACCAGTCCTGTCGTCTTCACCCGACCACCTTATCAAATACCCACGTTTGTATTATGATAAGGGCATGGCCACACGCAGGAAATCCTCCCGCACCCGACCGCTCGCCCTCGTCTACGTCCGAGTATCCACCGCGGACCAGGTCGAATACGGGGCCAGCCTCGACGCTCAACGCGCCACTCTCATCGCCGAGGCCGAACGGCGCGGATGGGAATGCGAGGTGGTCGCCGACGAAGGCGTCTCGGCCAAGAACCTGGACCGCCCGGGCCTGACCGGAGCGCTGAACCGCCTCGACGCCGGCGACGCCGATGTTCTCATGGCCATCCGCCTCGACCGGATCTCCCGATCAGTCGCGGACTTCGCCGGCCTAGTCGACCGCGCTGGCCGCAAAGGCTGGAACCTGGTTCTGCTGTCCCCCGCGCTCGACCTGTCCGACCCGGCCGGACGATTCACGGCCAACGTTCTAGCGTCGGCGGCGCAGTATGAGCGGGAGCTGATCTCGATGCGCACACGTGAGGTGCTGGCGAAGAAGAAGGCCGACGGCGTTCGTCTCGGCCGGCCAACGGCCGTCGCGTCCGCCGTCGTCGATCGGATTACTACCGCGCGCGCCGCGGGTAACTCCTGGCCGAAGATCGCGGCCGCGCTGAACGATGACAAGGTGGCTACCCCAACGGGTAAGGGCCGTTGGTACCCAGCTGGCTGCCGCGCTATCGCGCTAGCCGCCGACCGCTGATGGTGCTGGGCCGCATCCAAGGACCCAGTCCAGAGCTTGGACGGCCCCGCGCACCCTTGCCACTGCTTCCGGGGACATGGCGATGTTCTGCTTCTCGACCGCTGCAAGAGCATCACGGGCAACTTCTATAGCAGAACGATTCGGAGCTGCATCCATGCAGATCAGAATGCCACGAGGCACGGTCCACAGGCAGGACGCGGCTACGATGCGCAGTAGCCGGAGGCGTTAAGAGGCGGGCAAGTAGCGGCGGCTAACGTGACGCAATCGAGGGCAGTAGGTGTTGCCCAACGCAGCACCGCTGCTATAGTGGGACCAAGCAACACTGACTGGGACTGAACGGAGAGCCTAAGTCAGGGGCCAGCGAGAACCCCGCGGGGACGCTGGCCTTGTTGCGTATCTGGGGCTTTTTTACACCTGGAAGACCGTGGACTGCGCCTTGACCACGTCCCAGTAGCGAGCGTTCCCTCTGAGAACGTTCTGACGGAACGCCCATCCCACTGCATCGGGCACGCATAGAAGCGACTCGTGGCTGTCGTGCTGGTGCCGCAAGCGCATCTGAGCATGGATCGCGCCAGCGCGCTGGAGCTTATTGAACGTCCGGACATCCCGCCGGTTATGAACCTCAGGGTCTGGTCCAATGGCCTCGCGACTATCGGCGATCACCAGCGTGACGGTCTTCGCATGCAGCTGAACGAGTAGTTCCTCTAAGCACCGCTGCCGTGACGGCTCGAGCTTACGCTGCGAGTCAGTGGTCAGCGTAATCAGAGTGCAATCCACCGTGCCTGCGATGTGTTCCAGCATCGTCTCTACAACGGACTCGCGGCCCTGGTGCACAAGCTCGGTCGCATGAAAGCCTCCCGGAGCAATCTTTGCAATGCCGTTGCGACATGCAGCAAACGCCGCCTGATTGAGCACCGCGCCGGTCAGTTGGTAGTAGCCCAGCTCTCGGGGTTGTGAAGGATGCCAATCACGGAACGTCTCATCGACGAACGCGTACGCACTCAAATGCGCCACCGCCGCTCACGGGGTTCGCGCTTCTTGTCCGCCGAACCGTGTATGCGCAGGCCCACGGCCCGGCCAGCGATGTTGCTGACCGGGCCGCCTACTGCGCGAGTGATCAAGATTCTTGCTCATCTCCACTGCTTGCCTGAGCAGTTCGATTGCCCTTGATCGCTACCCCGGGCTCTTTCAGATCTATGCGCAGGATGCCGTTCTCGACCGTTGGGGTCCAGCGCCTCGAGACTGAGGTGTCGATCTTGTAGTACTGCGTGAATGCAGTTCCTGCGATGATCACTGGTCCGGAGACCTTGTCCCTGGTTTGTGCCCGCACCTCGTACCCGTGTGGTACGTCATCGTCTACACCGCGGATTCCAATGACTTGGTCGTCCTTGTCATAGAGCAGCTCCACGTGCGATGGACTGTCCATCAGCGCGTAGGCAGCGCGATTCATGGAGAAGATGCCCCTCATCTGGATCGTGATGATGGGTGCCTTCGCCAACGGAGTAAGTCGCTTATCGAAAACCTCGAACGCCATGAACGTGACGCTACCCGGACAAGGACTCCCACCGCGAGCTTCATCGCTTGGCGCGCCGCATCTAGCCCGCAAGGAGCGATCGGTCGCTTCTAACGTCTCTATCGCGACTGCGCGTCGAGTTGTCCTTGAGCTTCCTGCTGAATGTCGCGGCCCGTCGCCGCTTTGATCGCTGCAACCGCGTCTGCGAGAGGGTGCCGGGTCATCACAGACAGCGCCGATACGAAGACGTACCCGAACTCCTGCTTGCTGTGATGGGCCATGACCCGCCCGATGACGACGTCGACGACCGCGGGGTCGTGGCAGATCGTGGTGAGGATGAACGCGAACCGCGTGCCGTCCTCGGTGATGCGGTTCATGTCGAGCACGCCCGACAGAAGACGTCCTCGCCGAGCATCATGTACACGGGCAACGGGCCACGCTCGGGGGCTTCCGGTTCGGTCATCGCCCGACACCCTTCTCGGGGTTGACCCCAAAAACGGCGGCTACGCTCTCGATCTGCGATTTTCGTGGCGTCACGAAAAAGGTGGCCCGGTGACCGCGACGTCTGGTCCCAGGCGTCTGTTGACTGAGTTGCGCCGGAGCGGTTCCCTTCGTCCGTCGTGATCACGGTCGGTGACCACGGTTTCGTACTGGAATGGACCCTTTTTGATAAGTGTGTCCGCCGCGATGGACACCCTGGGTTCAGGGGCTGGCCATCGGTCGCGGGTGAGCCGGGGTCGACGACGCAGTCACGACGAGATCCGCGAATTCGGCCGCCGACCCGTGGGACGTGTAGACCGACCCGTCGCTGAGGCGAACCGTGCACCCGGTCTCCCCCGCTTTCTCGGTGATCGACGCGACCTGTGCGGGGTTGATCAGCACGGTGCCAATGGAGTCGTGCTGCATCTGGATGAACCTCACGCCTCGAGCTCCTTGACCATTGGGTTGAGCGCCTGGCTGAAGACGACACTGATCGAGGTGTCGCCGTCGGCTTGAACACGGACCGGGGCGTCCAGCCCGTGCAAGCGCGCCTCGCGCTCCAGGAGGCGGACGAGCCGGTCAACCGCCCGCAGTCGGAGCTCGGCGCGGTCCTCCAGCGCAGCAGCCACTCGATCAACCCACTTCGCCCCCTCGACTGCGTCCATGGCCGCCGGGATCGTTGGCGCCGGGTGCTGCCTGTTGATCACCTCGAGCACTGTCCGGTACCCCATGCCGATCCGTTCCGCATGCGCGGATCGGAGAGCGTCGGCCTCGTCGCTATCGCTGCGATCGAGGACGGACTTGATCGCTCTTGAGACGCCGGCCTTCGATTCGTAGCCGACCCGCTCGGCGATCACCCGCAGCGGCGTGCCCTCAATGAACAGCCGGACCGCCTCGGCTTGCTTCCGACGGATCTCGACGGTGCGTACCGACAGTCGCTTCGAGGGGCTGTTGCGTGCTCCAGGAGTTGCGCGTTTCGCGGTCATTTCATCTCTCCGAGTAGGCGGAGTCGTTCTTCGGTCCGGGCGATTTGAGCCTCCCATTCGGGGATGCCGAGGGCGCAGAGTCGGCGTTCTTCGTCGTCCTGGTTGGGGTCGGCGGCGTGTTCTTGGTCGACTGCGAGGAGTTTCCGCAGTACGACCAGGCTGTCGTTGAGTTGCTTGCGGAGTTGGACCTTTCGGCCGATGTACTGGGCGCGGTCAGTCACAGTCGTTCTCCGGTTTCGGGGTCGAGGACGAAGGTCGGTTCGAGGGGCGGGTACAGGGTGTGCCAGTCGATGGGGGGTTTCTGCGGGTAGCCGGTCGGTAGATTCCAGGTCCGGCCGGTAATCCCAGGTCGTGGTTCGCAGTCGACGTAGGGGGTGCGTCCGTCGCTGTAGAGCGGGATGTACACGTGGTCGGTGAGGTCGTATTCGCCGTCGTCGCGGACGGGCGGCATGGTGTTGGGTAGGCGTCGGTTGAAGAACGGCGCCAGCATGGCCTGAACCTCGTCTTTCAGGCTGTCGAGCATCTCGCAGGCGACTTCGCAGCTGTTGTCGCCCTCGATGCGTCCGCCGATCTGGTCGCTGATGTAGCCCACCTGGTCGGCGACGAACAGGACCAGGTACTTGAGGGCGTCCAATGGGTCGGGGGTCGTGCGTTGTTGGGGTGCAGCGGTCATGTCGGGGCTCCTCGATGTGGGGTTACCGGTCGCCCGGCGGTTGGGACATTTCCAGCCAGCTCGAGCGGGGCGCTCGTGGTGTGCGGGCCGGGCTGACACGGCCGTGGCCGCAGCGGGAGCAGATGCTCAGCCGCGGTTGGTCGGTGGGTTCGAATTCGGTGACGGTCTGGCACTGATCGCAGAACAGGCGGAACCGGGCGGTCATCGTCGGCCGGCCGCTGCTCGGGCCCGCCGGTGGTGGCCGGGCACCTTTTCGCCGTACTCGATGCCGGTGAGTCGGTTGATGCACTTCTCGCCGGCCGACGCGGTGCACGTCGGACAGTCCACGCTTCTGACCAACGCTCGGAACGCAGCGGCGTCACGAAGTTCCCGGGCACGGTCGATGGGCACGATATCGGCGATCGACGATGGCAGATCGGTCGGCGACGGGGCCGACGGTTGGGGTTTCCGTTCGTAGATCATGCTGACCTCGAGGCGGCACGGCAGGACGGGCATTGGGCGTCTCCGACCCACGGTCGCACCTCAGCGCCTCCCGGAACACCGTGAGGGCAGGGGTCCATCTTCGACAGGTCGTTCAACCACCGCGTGCGATCGGCTTTCGCTCGGCTCTCGTGGGTCGTCTCCCATTTGATGAATGCGCGGCGGGCCGCGCCGCAGGCGTAGCACCGGTCGGCGGTTCCGTTGGGGTGGACGCTGCAGTGCGGTGACGGCTTGAGCTCGATCGTGGTCGGATGGGTTGCGGGTGGCTCTTCCGTTCCAATTACTTCCCTTCCTTTTGGGGCGGGATATCCCGCCTGGTCGCCCGCCTGGTCGCCCGCCTGGTCGCCCGCCTGGTCGCCCGCCTGGTCGCCCGCCTGGTGATGGGCGGGATATCCCGCCTGGTCGGATGCTTCGGAACCGACGTTCAATCGCCACCTGACAGAGCGACCCTCCATGCCACTTCGGGAAATCAGCCCAACGACTTCGAGTGCCTCAAGCGCGTTCCGTACGTGACGGCGAGGCATGTGACTCACCTCCTCTGCGAGTGTGTAACTGGAGGGCCACGCCTCCCCGGCGCCGTTCGCATAGGTGGCCAACGCGACCAACACGCGACCGATGGCGTGCTGCCCAATGTGACGGTTGCCGATCGGCAACGGCACTTTGAGCGCCCACCTGACGAAGTCGTCCACGTCTGATCAGGCCCTCTGCTCCCGCGTACCAGGCGCGATAGATGGTTCCGGCGAAGGACGCCGCGGCGATTTCACCATCGGCATTGCTGCGGTCACGGATGCACCGAGCCGTCTGCGTCGATGGTCTGGTCGAGGCCAGCAGCGAGGTTCGACGCCGTCACCAGCCCGACAGCAAGGCGAGCGGCCTCCGAGGGTGTCAGGGCGACATCGGCCAAGCCGATCATTTCGACGGCTGTCGGCTCGACGAACTGGCCCCAGCTGCGGACGGCCACCACGTTCACTTCGACGTGGGCGTAGGCGGGAGCCGGGTCCATGACAAAGCTGTGTTCGCAGGTGCTCTCGTCCTTGAGGTGGCTGCCGGCTTTGTGGAGTGTGCACCACGCAGGGCACGGTTCGATAGCCGGCCCGAACCACAGACCGTCCTGCCACCGTTCGAAGATGGCGGCGATGCCTGTCGCGATTGCGGACAGCGGACAGTTACCGGCGATCCGGACGAAGCGGACTTTCCCGTCCCACGCGGCCACAACGGGCCAGCCGTCAGCGATCTCGGTTTCATCCCACACGATCTGCACCGCAAGCGAGTCGTAGGTGAGCACGATGGTGGTCAAGTCCACGAACGCGTCGCGTACCAGTGCGTCTTTCGGATCCCCTACCTGAATCAGCCAAGAAGCGCGGATAGAAGCGTCCAATTCGCTCCAGGCCGCCTTAACGTCGACGTTGTCCGACGCGAGGTGGCGCCGGTCATCGAACCACCGGGTGAGCGTCAATGGCTCCTCTGGTGCGGCCTTGTCCACAGTTTGTCGATTCTGCTGCGGCAACGTCGGCATTTCGAGTACGGTCACGGGAGTGCCTTTCCTGTTTCGGACGAATGGGCTGGGGTGCTCTGGCCGGCCGACGTTGACGCGTCGGGCCGGCCTCTTTCCTTCAGTGAGTGCAATGAGCGGTCAAGCCGCTGGCGGTCGCTGATCGGCCTGCGACTCGAGCCATTCGTCGATGTCGCTCCGGCGGTAGCGCAGGTGCTTGCCGATCTTGATGGCGCGCGGGCCCCGACCGTCAGTCCGCCAGCGGTAGAAGGTCTGCTGCGGGATCCCGACCAGCGCAGAGAGCTCCGCGACGTCGAGCAGCCGATCTTCCTGTGCTCCAACGGCAACCGTGTTGCGCTTCATAAGCGATGCTCCGTTCGAAGTGGATTAGCGAGACCACATCACTGTACGCCATCCGATGTGGTACTGCAAGCATCCATCATTAGTGATGTGGCTTGGCGGATCTACGCCCGTCATGACAGACTGACGCCATGGGATGGAGCACACGCGCGGCGAAGCCCGACAGAACGCGAGTCGTCGAGCTGTGCCCGGGTCTCCTCTATCCCGTCGGTTGGGACCTCACCGGAGCAGTCGAATCAACGCCGCCGATCCTCTGGTCTGGACGCATCGAGTTCAACGAACAGGTTGGGCGCTACGAGCTTCGATGGTTGAAGGTCGACGCCGAGACAGGCGCGACCGTGACCGGCGAGGTGCTGCGGAGCATTCCGGTGAGTCAGCTGATCATGCAGGTGGTAAAACCGATCGATCAGAAGCCGATGGCAGGTCCTTACGCGCTGACCAGCGAGTTACAGGCACGGATGAGAGAAGCGGGCCCCGTCACCGAGACCCTGCAGATGGTCGCCTGGATCTACCGGGTGGCCTTCGCGACCGGCGACTCCCCAACTAAACGCGTAGCGACGTCCTTCGACATACCGCGTCCTACTGCGGACCGGTGGGTCCGGACAGCACGAGACCGCGGACTGCTCGGCGACGAACCCGGGCCTGGGAAGGCGAGTGTCTGATGCCGCGAAAGCCCCTGCCGCTAGGCACCTACGGCCGGATCAGCCGGAAGGAGATCGAGACTGGCCGGTGGCGGGCCCTTGCGCGGTTCCGAGACTTCGACGGCCGCACCCGGCAGGTGGAGGCATGGGGCAAGTCCGGGGCGGCCGCCGAGCGGGCGTTGGTGTCGGCGATGACCGATCGTTCGGCGCCGGCTGCGGACTCGATCACGCCAGAAACCAGGCTGGCTGCAGTGGGCCGGATCTGGTTGGCCGAAGTTGCCCGGTCAGATCTGGCCACCAACACCCAAAGCAGGTACAGCGACCTGGTCAACAACCACGTCGTACCCGGCATCGGCGGACTGCAGGTCCGTGAAGCTACCGTCGGCTCCTTGGACCGCTTCATCCGCACCGTCAACGATCACGTCGGTGCCGCAACGGCCAAGGGATGCCGAGTCGTTCTGGCGGCCATGCTCGGCCTAGCCGCCCGCCACGACGCGGCGCCTCGCAACCTGGTCCGGGACACCTCGGCCGTACCGCAGGAGCGGAAACCCGTGCGCGTGCTCACCGAGCGCGAGGTTCGAGCGCTCCGCGGGAAGCTGGCCGCCGACAAGGCCACCGTCAGAGCCGACCTACCGGACATCGTCGATTTCATGCTTGGCACCGGCGTGCGGATCGGTGAGGCACTGGCGTTCCGGTGGGCGGACCTCGACCTCGGATCGGCGATCGCCACGGCAACAGTCACCGGCACCGTGGTGCGCGTCCACGGCCAGGGCTTGACGATCCAGGACCACCCGAAGACGGCGTCGGGCCGCCGCCGGCTAATGCTGCCGCCCTTCGTCGTCTCCATGCTGCTGCGACGGCAGATGGATGTCGTCGAGGGCAACGCCTGGGATCTGGTCTTCCCCTCGAGCACGGGCACACTCCGGGAGCCGCAGAACGTCCACCGGCAGTGGCGCGCCGCTCGAGCTCGGGCCGGCATGGACTGGATCACGCCGCACGTCTTCCGAAAGTCGGTGGCCACCGTCATCGGCCTCGGCGACGTCCGCGCGGCCGCCGATCAGTTGGGGCACAGCGGAACCGCCGTGACCGAGCGGCACTACTTGGCGAAGACGCATGCCGGGCCCGATGCCCGGTCGTTGCTCGAGGCCTTCGGTCAGCCGGCGGACGAGGCCGATCGCAGCGATTCCGCTGGGTAAACGCTGGATCGGGACTACTCAACCCCCGAAACGACCACAGCCCCTCGACCTGTTAATGCAGGTGAGGAGCTGTTGCGGTGGTGCGCCTGGAGGGATTCGAACCCCCAACCTTCTGATCCGTAGTCAGATGCTCTATCCGTTGAGCTACAGGCGCATGTTCAGTTGTTGACGCGGTCCAACAGTACTGCCACCGGCGCGTCCCAGGAGACCACCAGCGCGGAAGCGGAGGGATTTGAACCCTCGGTACGATTACTCGCACAACACATTAGCAGTGTGTCCCATTCGGCCGCTCTGGCACGCTTCCCAGGGCCACCCTGGGGTGGCCCGCCGAGCGCTTACCCTACCTGCCTGCGGGACCGGGTGGCAAAACGATCGGCGTGCTCTCGGCTGACCTGCGCCGACGCCCGTTTCAGGACAGGCAGTTGGTCATGGCCAGGGCATTCGGGTCCGGCACGGTGGCCGCCGAGCACCCCTTGACCGCGTACGACGTGCCGTCCCACGCGTAGACGATCCAGACGGTGGAGCCGTCAGCCTGGTCCTGCACGGCCACCCCGATGCCGTCGCCGACGGTCAACGTTATGGCCTTCGCCGTGACCGAGGTGATGCCGGCCACGCCGCTGACGTCGGACCAACTCCCCTGGGCGTTCACCTGGTACGCCGCGGCCACGGCCGTGCCGTCGGACTGCGCCGCGATGACGATGCACCGACCGTTGGTGTCGCAGCCCAGCTCACCGCCGGGAGGCGTCGGGAAGGTGGTCCCGTAGGTGATGTTGGCCGCGCCGGCGACGGTCCCGTCCCCGCGGATGGCCAGCAGCGCGGCGCGTCCCTGCGCAGTGGCGACTTCGGCCGCCCCCAGGGTCGACGTGATCCCCGCGTGGGTGGCCAGCACGGTGCAGCCCGGGCAGTTGGCCAGCTGCACGTTCATGGTGCTGCGCGCCGTGGTCGCCGCCACCGCTGACGAGGAGGTACTCGGCGCCAAGGAGGTGCTCGCCGCAGACGCCGTCGCGTTCGGAGAGGCCGACGTGACCGGAGCGGCCTTCGGGCCGGAAGCACCCACCGGACTCAGCGCCGTGGCGCTGCTGGTCGCGATGTGTGTCGAGGCGGCCGTCACGGCTGCGCTCGTGGCGGGTCCACCGAGGTCCGGCACGGTGACGACGATCGACGCACCGGCGGTGGGGCCGGCGACCGGCAAGGCCGACACCGAGGCCGACACCGAACTGCTGCTGGCGGCGGTCGAGCTGGGCAGGGTGCACGCCGTCAACGCGGTCGCCAGTACCCCACCGACGAGCACACCGCGCGTCCATGTCCTGTGTCTGGTGGACCGACTACCGAAGCTGGGCATGCCACTTTCCTACACGACGACCCCGTCGACTCCTGGTAAGCGCGGGCCGAGCGCGACGGCGAAGGTTAGAGTGTCCAACCGGCACCGGACACGGACGCCGACAGCCCGCACCCGATCATCGAGGTTGACCATGACGGTCCAGATCCGCCCGGCGCTCGACTCGTTGCCGGCCTACGCGCCAGGCCGCACGGTCCCCGGCGCGATCAAGCTCGCCTCGAACGAGCTGTCCTTCCCGACCCTGCCCGCCGTGTCGGCCGCGATCCTGGGCGCCATCGGAGCCGACGCGTCCGGCATCAACCGGTACCCCGACAACGGCGCGCAGGCCCTGATCGCCGCCCTGTCCACCCATGTCGGCGTCGACCCGAGCCACATCATCGCCGGCTGCGGCTCGGTCGCGTTGTGCCAGCAGCTGGTGCAGGCGACCTGCTCGGAGGGCGACGAGGTGATGTTCGGGTGGCGTTCGTTCGAGGCCTACCCGATCGTCACGCAGATCGCCGGAGCGGTGTCGCGCCGCGTGCCGGTGACGGCGCAACACGCCCTTGACCTGCCGGCCATGGCCGCCGCGGTCACGCCGAGGACCCGCCTGATCTACATCTGCACCCCGAACAACCCGACCGGCACCGTGGTCCACCAGCAGGAGTTGCTCGCCTTCCTCGATGCGGTCCCGGAGAACGTGCTCGTCGTCGTGGACGAGGCCTACGGCGAATTCGACACCGACCCGGATTCGCCGGACGGAGTGGCCCTGGCCACCTCCCGTCCGAACGTGCTGTCGCTGCGGACCCTGTCCAAGGCCTATCAGCTGGCCGGCCTGCGCGTCGGGTACGCCGTCGGTGATCCGGCAGTGATCACCGCGCTGGCCAAGGTCGCCATTCCCTTCGCCGTCAACTCCCTCGCCCAGCAGGCCGCCATCGCCGCCCTGGGCGCCCGCGACGAGCTGAAGCCCCGCTGGCAGCAGGTGATCTCGGAGCGATCCCGGGTGACCGATGCCCTGCGGGCGGCGGGCTACGAGGTGCCAACGTCGCAGGCCAACTTCGTCTGGCTGCCTCTCCGCGAGCGTGCCGCGGCATTCGCCGCGCACACCGAGGCCAACAAGGTGATCGTGCGGCCGTTCTCCGACGCGACCGGTGGGGTGCGGGTCACCATCGGCTCCCCGGCCGAGAACGACGCCTTCCTCGATGCCGCACGGTCTTTCGCGCTCTAGCCCGAAAGTCGAGCTATCTCGCCAGCACGGCCAGGGCGCGGACCAGCGACGGCACCCCGTCGCCCAACCGCCCGAAGAACGCGCGGTCACACGCCTCCACCACCACGACCGCTCGGTTGGCCAGATCGGCGCCGGCGCGCGTCACGGTCAGGGCCTTGGCCCGCCGATCGGTGGGATCGGAATCTCGTCGTACCAACGCTTTGGCCTCCAGGGTGCGGATCACCTGGGAGGTCATCATGGGGTCGGTGGCCGCATGGTCGGCCAACCGTTTCTGCGTGACGGCACCCTCGGCGGCCAGATAGGTCAACGACGCCAACAGGACGAACTGCACATGGGTGAGATCGAACGGCCTGAGCGCGGCCCGAATGGCCGACTGCCAGCTGTTCGTCACCTGCCACAGCAGCAGCCCGGGGCTGTCCGCGGCGGATTCGTGACCGGTCTCGAGCCTCGTCACCGCTGAGCCGCCACCTTGGCCTCGGCGGCCCTGACCAGAGCGTCAAGGTCGGCCTGGGCGGACTTGCGTAGGCCACCGCCCATGACCATCGTCCAGACCTTCGACAACGGTCCGGACATCCGGACGGCGACCGAAACCTCGGTGCCACTGGACGTTTCGACGATGTGATGGTCGAAGGTGAGCCTCGCTCCCCACAGGGTGGAGACGTCGACGAAGTCAGTGGCGGTCAGCTTCTCGACGGTGAACTTCACCTTCGGGCCACCCTTCGGCTTGAGGGTGCCGGTGGCGCCCTGGACGAAGGGTCCGTCGAGCCTGACCCACTCGGTGTCGGTGTTCCATTCCGGCCAGGTGTCCATGTCGGCCCAGAGGGCGAAGAACTGGGCGGCGGGAGCGGTGGAAGTGGCGGAGGCGGTGGCGATCGTCGTCATGTCATTAGTATGCGCGCATACTAATGACGCCGTCAAGACGAACCGGACCAGATTGACAAGCACCAGCGGCCGCCCGCTCGCCCCGGCAGCGAAGCGACGACAGAATGGAAGTCATGACCGCCGTCCGGCCCCGCCGCGTCCGTCGGCAGCCGTTCCGGGCGAGCCGACGGCTGGTCACTGCCGGGCTGCGCGCCGGCCGACGCCTGGTGCCCATGTACGGACTGGTGGAGGTCGACGTCACCCGGGCCAGGAAGGCGCTGGCCGAGAACGACCCACCCCTCTCGATGACCGCATTCGTCGTGGCCAGCGTGGCCCGGGCCGCCGCCGAATACCCGCAGGTGCACGCCTATCGCAACTGGCGCGGCCGGCTCGTCATCCACAGCCATGTCGACGTGATCACCTTGGTCGAGGTCCCCACCGCGCACGGCCCGATCGGGCGGCCACATGTCCTGCACGACGCCGACATCCGCAGCGTCGCCGATCTCACCGCCGACCTGCGCCGAGCCCAGCATGAGCCGGGCGCCAACCGCAACCGATGGATGGACCGCGCCACCCCGGTCGTGACCCTCATCCCGGGCGCGCTGTGGGTCATGTACGCGGTGATGGCGCGATCGGTCGCGGTGCGGCAGCGCATCGGTACCGTCGCCGTCACCGCCGTCGGCATGTTCGCCGGCGGTGGCGGCTTCGGCATCACCCCCATGACCGTCGCCTCGCTGGAGATAGTCGTCGGCGGAATGACGCAACGCCCGCGAGCCATTGACGGTCAGGTCGAAATCCGTGACGTTCTCGATCTGACGCTGACCATCGACCACCGAGTCGTCGACGGAGCCCCGGCCACCCGCTTCGGCGCCCGGTTCCGCGAACTGCTCGAAACTGCTGCCGTGATCCCCGACTGATCCCGGAACGTCATTCATCGCCTCGTTCGAGAACGCGGAATGCTACGCACCGTCAAACGGCCGTACGTTCTCACCACAGACCGCGGCGATCTGCCCGGCCAGTTTCACAGACATCTCGATCTCGTCGCGGCGGGCCGAGACGCTTTCCACGTTGATGCCGAACGGGACGTCCATTCGCCTGCAGTAATTGACAAGGTCCGCGGCCACCGCAAGGGCGTGGTCGTGTGAGATCTGAAGCGGAGTAGCCGAATCCGTGAGATCCCGTTCGACCCAGTGCGGCACTTCGACGCCGAGCCACCGCAGGAACTCCAGGGTGGTGAGGGATCCGACAACTGAGAACGTGAAGACAATGGGGACCAACGGCAATCCGCGGGCCCGGCACTCGTGCCGATAGTCGGAGATCATGTTCTTCGCCGCGTTCGCGTCGAAGATCACCTGTGTGACGAAGAACGAGCAGCCGGCTTCCTGTTTGGCGATCAACCGCAGGTGCTCGTCACGTCGCCTCATGTGCCGTTCCGGGATCGCCACTCCACCCAAGACCAGATCCGGCCGGACCTCATTGCGAAGCGAATACGCCCGCGCGAGCGAGATCGCCGTCTCGCGGCCTCGACTGGACGCGCCGACGAAGACGGACAGCACCCGATCGGTGTCCTGGGCACTCAGCCATGACCGCAGCTGGTCCTCCGAATACTTGCCCACCGCGCGATAGACAATTGCCGGCGTCGGCCACGTCAGAAAATGCTCCTGAAGATAGGTTGCCGGATCCCTGGTCGGAAGAAACGGGAATGGACGCTCGTCCGGGTTGCGGTCGCTCTCGTCCGTGATGTCGTAAAGAATGACCCCGTCCAGCTCGACCGAACTCAGGCGTTTGATGGTCGCCTCGGCGATCTCGGCGACTCTCTGCGGCGACGCCGCCTCCCGAGGGGGCGTCAGGGCAAAGAGAACGAAACCTCCTCGCCCGTCGGCCATTCGCTCAAGCAGTTCCACCCGAGCATCGTACGTGGCCGGAGTTCGCACAGTCGGAGTCCGCACCGGGTGTTCGCCCCGACCAGGGAGTGTCCGGTGGAGCCACGAGTTGATGCGGTGATCAGCTCACTCACCTCTCCGTGGCCGAAGCGCGGGTACCGGATAGCTCCGGTACCCGCGCATCACGCGGAGGCGACAGGATTCGAACCTGCGAGGCTGTTACACCCGACCGCTTTCAAGGCGGTTTCCTTAGGCCACTCGGACACGCCTCCACGTTCCAGCTTAGAGGGCCGGGACGGACGCATCCAAACCCGTCACCGCAGGCGGCGGGGTTCGATGACGCTCCCCGGCACACCTGGACCCCCGCCGCACCTGCGTACGCGAAGCAGTCCGAGGGGTCGGCCGCGCAGCCCCGTGGGTCCCGGCTTCCGCCGGCATGGCCCGGACGCTATCGGGGCGGGGTGATCGGGCCGCCGTGCACCGCGATCATGGCCGCGACGGCGGCGCGGAAGTCGAAGGGCCGGCCCGAAAGATCGGCGACGGCGCGCAGGATGTTGCCGACGTCGCGTTCCGGACACGGCCAGTCGGCCCACGCCGCACCTGCGGAACGGGCGGCGACGGCGACGGCCGCCGGGTTCGATCCGCCGAGTACCGACTGGGCCGCGTCGACCACCCACTCCAGGTAGCGGCGGGTCGACTCGACCAGGTCGGGGCCGCCGACGTCGCCGTGCCCGGGGACGATGACGGAAGCGCCGAGCGCGGCGCACGTGTCAAGGGCCCGCAGCCAACCGGTGACCGAACCCGATACGGCGAGCGGCGTCACCGCCCCCCACACCAGGTCACCGGCGAACAGCACTCCTTGCTCGGGCACGAACACCAGCAGATCGCCTGCGGTGTGGGCCGTGTCGGGCAAGGCGACGATGTCCGCGCACACGCCGCCCAGGTCGATCCGGCGGCGTCCGACGGCGCCCGTCACGGCGAACGGCGGCCGGACGCCACCCCAGTCGGGAGCGGTGAGGAATCCGGGGAACGTCTGGATTCCTTCCTGCACCAGTTCCAGCCCGGCCGGCGGGTTGGCCAGGATCTCGGCACCCGCCTGCTCGAACAGGTAGGCGCCGTTGGCATGGTCTCCGTGGGCGTGCGTCAGCGCCACCGTGACCGGGGTGTCCTCTACTCCGGCCCGCCGGCGCGCGGCCTGGACCGCGACCTGCAGGCCGAAGGTTCGTTGCTCACTGACGAAGGTGTCCACCACCAGCGTCCCGGCGGTGCCGACGATCCATCCGGCATTGCTGACGAACCAGCCGCCGTCGGCCTGGACCGCCGCGACCACCCCGTCCCGCAGCTGCTGATAGCGGACTTCGGGCAGCATGAACAGCGATCAGACAGTCGGCTCGAGCACGAACAGCGGGATGACCCGGTCGGTCTTGCGCTTGTAGTCCGCGTAGTCCGGATAGGCGGCGACGGCCCGCTCCCACCACTGGTCGTACTCGGCTCCGGTGATCTCGCGGGCCGTCATGTCGAACGTCTTCTCGCCGTCCCGCAGCTCCAGCTGGGGGTGCGCCTTGAGGTTGTAGTACCAGACCGGATTCTTCGGGGCACCACCCAACGACGCGACGGCGGCGTACTTTCCGTCGTGCTCCACCCGCATCAACGGCACCTTCCGCACGGCGCCGGTCTTGGCGCCGATCGTGGTCAGCAGGACCACCGGCATCCCGCGCAGCGTGTTGCCCTGCTCACCGCCCGACCCTTCGTAGGCTTCGACCTGATCGCGGACCCACTGGGCTGGACTGGGGACGTATTCTCCGTCAACTGGCATGTCCGCCAGGATAGCCAGTCCGCTCCAGCGGCTACCGTGAACCCTTGTGTCCGATCACTTCACCCCCCTGCTCGCCTCCACCCACTGGCTGGGCTGGCTGCCGCCCGATCCGGGCCCGGCCATCCGCAACCTGCTCGAACCGAACCTCCTGGCCGCCCGCCCGGAGGCCCGGCTGGGCCGGATCGTGGTGACGCAGGATCCAGAATTCGTCACCGGCGGGGTGCGGATCCCGGAGCAGGACAACCGGGTCGCCGTCATGCGGGCCGGGCTGGCCCTGGCCGTCGACCTGCACCTGGACGACCAGGTGCTCCCGGCCACCTTCAGCTGGGTCGCCACCGGTCTGCACCGACCCGACGACCGTCGGGACCAGGTCTGGCTGGACCTGGACCTGTCACTGGCCGAAGCGAAGCAGCTTCTCGCCCAACGGGTCTACGAACCGGACAACAACCGCTAGGACACCGCAGCCCGTCCCGCCTCCAGCCGGGCCACCGGCACCCGGAACGGCGAGCAGGAGACGTAGTCGAGGCCGACCCGGTGGAAGAAGTGGATCGACTCCGGGTCGCCGCCGTGTTCGCCGCAGACTCCGAGCTTCAGGTCGGGACGGGTGCGGCGGCCCTCGGCCGCGGCGATCTCGACCAGCCGGCCCACCCCGTCGACGTCGATCGACTCGAACGGCGACACGGTGAACACGCCCTTCTCCAGGTACGCGGCGAAGACGGCCGCCTCGACGTCGTCACGGGAGAAGCCCCATGTGGTCTGGGTGAGATCGTTGGTACCGAACGAGAAGAACTCCGCCGCCTCGGCGATGCGGTGCGACGTCAGCGCGGCCCTGGGCAACTCGATCATGGTGCCGATCGGCACCTTGAGGTCCACACCGGCCGCGGCGGTCACCTCGTTGACGATGCCGTCGGTCTCGTCCCGGACCAGGTACAGCTCCATGACCGACCCGACCAGGGGCACCATGATCTCCACGTGCGGGCTGCGGCCGGCCTTGGCCAGCGCACAGGCCGCCTCAGCGATGGCACGCACCTGCAACGCGAACAGGCCAGGAGTGAGCAACCCGAGTCTGACTCCGCGGAGCCCCAGCATCGGGTTCGACTCGTGCAGCCGCTCGACCGCGGCCAGCAGTGTGACGTCGGCCGGATCGGGTTTTCCGGCCGCCTGCGCCAGCGCGACCTTGACCGAGAGCTCGGTGCGGTCGGGCAGGAACTCGTGCAGTGGCGGATCGAGCAGCCGGATGGTCACCGGCAACGGGTCCATCGCCTCCAGCAGCTCGGTGAAGTCCTGACGCTGCAACGGCAACAGGGCGGCCAGGGCCGCTTCCCGTTCGGCCGCATCGGACGCCAGGATCACCCGCTCGATCAGGCCGCGCCGCTCGCCCAGGAACATGTGCTCGGTCCGGCACAGGCCGATGCCCTGCGCCCCGAGGTTCCGGGCCCGGACGGCGTCCTCGGCGGTGTCGGCGTTCGCCCGCACCCCGAGGCGACGACGGGAATCGGCGTGCCGCAGCAGTCGGTCGACGGCCCGCACCAGGTCCGCCGTCTCCTCGTCTACCCCTTGCGTCGCCGTCTCCAATCCCTGTTCCAGGTAGGTCTCGACCGGCGACGGGACCACCGGTACCTGACCGACGAACACGTCGCCGGTGGACCCGTCGATGCTGAGCAGATCTCCCTCGCCGAGCACGGTGGCGCCGACCGTGACCGTCTTGGCGGCCGCGTCGACCAGCATCGCCTCGGCGCCGCAGACGCAGGTCTTGCCCATGCCGCGGGCCACCACGGCGGCGTGCGAGGTCTTGCCGCCGCGCGCGGTCAGGATGCCGTTGGCGGCGATCATGCCTTCGAGGTCGTCGGGGTTGGTCTCCTTGCGCACCAACATGACCGCCTCCCCGCGGGCGGCCCATTCCTTGGCCGTTGGCGAGTCGAAGACGATCCGGCCGACCGCCGCCCCCGGGGAGGCGGCCATCGCCCGGGTCAGCAGCACCCGCTGCGCCGACGGGTCGAATTGCGGGAACATCAATTGGGCCAATTGCGCCCCGGTCACCCGCGACAGCGCTTCGTCGAGCGTGATCAATTGCTCGTCGACGAGTTGGGCCGCGATACGGAAAGCGGCGGCCGCCGTTCGTTTCCCGACGCGTGTCTGCAGCATCCACAGTTTGCCGCGTTCGATGGTGAATTCGATGTCGCACAGGTCCCGGTAGTGCGTCTCCAGTCGGCGCATCACCTTGCGCAGCTGGGAATTCGACTCCGGGTCCATCGCGGCCAGGTCGTCCAGGCTCAACGTGTTCCGGATTCCGGCCACCACGTCCTCGCCCTGGGCGTTGGCCAGGTAGTCGCCGTAGGCCCCGGTCTTGCCCGACGCCGGGTCGCGGGTGAACGCGACCCCGGTGCCGCTGGTGTCGCCCAGATTCCCGAACACCATGGTGCAGATGTTCACCGCGGTGCCGAGATCGTGCGGAATGCGCTCCCGGCGGCGGTACAGCCGGGCCCGTTCGGTGTTCCAGGAATTGAAGACGGCGCGGATCGCCATGTCGAGCTGCTCGCGCGGATGCTGCGGGAACTCGGCGCCCGAATGCTCCTTCACCGCCTCCTTGAACGTCGCGACCAGGGCCTTGAGGTCGTCCACGTCCAGATCGAGATCACTGGTCACGCCCTTGGCCGACTTCGCCGCATCCAGCGCATCGGCGAACACCTCGCCCGGCATGTCCAGCACCGTCTTGCCGAACATCTGCAGCAGCCGCCGGTAGGAGTCCCAGGCGAACCGCTCGTCACCGCTGACCTCGGTCAGACCCTTGACGCTGGCATCGTTGAGCCCGATGTTCAGTACCGTCTCCATCATGCCGGGCATGGAGAACTTGGCCCCGGATCGCACGCTGACCAGCAGCGGGTCGTGCCGGTCGCCGAGCTGCCGTCCGGCGTCGTCCTCCAGATGGCGCAGCGCCATCGTCACCTGCACGCGTAGTTCGCCCGGTTCACTGCCCAGCGCCAGGTATTCGCGACAGGCGTCGGTGGTGATGGTGAACCCGGGGGGCACCGGCAGCCCCAGCTTCGTCATCTCGGCCAGGTTCGCACCCTTGCCACCGAGCAGGTCCTTCTGGTCCTTGTCACCTTCGGTGAAATCGAAAACGTAGCGCGTCATCGGGCTCTCCATCATCGGGCGTCCACCTGCCGTTGGCCCGGCCCGGGTATGGGGTCAGGACGTCCGGCGGATCGGACGGGTGAGTGAGTGAGAGTGTGGACTGCGCGACGCGAAACTGCCCGATTACGGATCGATTCAGTGTTCGAGGCAACAATCATCGCCCGCTGCCCGGACGGACAGGCAATGATCGGGTGCTGTGGGCAGACAACGGGAGCGCGGCGGCCGGAGCGGGAAGATCAGTGGACCCGATTCCGGCTTCTACCCGATCGCGTCGGGCACGGCCGAACTGCGGCCGGACCGCGACAATCCGTCCGCGTACCTGCTCATGGTGAACGGAGTCGAATCCTCGCACATCGACCTGTCCGACCCGTCGGTGCTGGAATTCGAGTACATGCGGTGGATCGCGTCGACCATCCTCGACCACGAGCAGGAACATCCGGGCGATCCGATGCGCGTCCTGCACCTGGGGGCGGCGGCGTGCTCGCTGGCGCGCTACCTGATCCACGAACGCCCGCGGTCCCAGCATCTGGCCGTCGACAGCGACGCCGAGCTGGCCCGGCTGGTCCGCGAGTGGTTCGACCTGCCCAAGGCCCCGGCGTTGCGGATCCGGGTCGGTGATGCCCGCGCCGTCACGCAGGCGCTACCCGACGACAGCTACTCGGTCGTGGTGCGGGATGTGTTCGCCGGCGCGGTGACCCCGACCGACCTGACCACCGGTGAATTCACCGGCCAGGTCCGGCGGGTGCTGCGGACCGGTGGCCTGTATCTGCTGAACTGCGCCGACCGGCCGGATCTGAACCTGGCCCGGGCCGAGGCGGCAACGGTGGGAGCAGTGTTCGAGCACGTTTCGATCATCGCCGACCCCCCGATGCTGAAGGGGCGGCGACGGGGCAACGTCATCCTCATTGGGTCTGACGCCCCGGTCGCCACCGCCGGCCTGGCCCGGGATCTGCTGGGCGGCGCCGTGCCGGCTCAGATCTGGGACAACCGCCGCGTGCGGGAGTTCGCCCGCAACGCCTCGCCCCGCACCGATCCGCCCCGGCCCGAACCGCCGCCGGACATCCGGTCCGGGCCGCAGCACGTGATCGACGGCGGCCGGACCGGCGGGTAGTCCGTCGGCGGTCGGCCGTCCCGAGCGGTGCCGGGCCGGGCCGGGTCTGCGGGCCGGGCTTCGCACCGGGCCGATCACGGAACGAGAATCCTCCGTCCGCGCTGCCCACCAGCGGCGACCAGGTCCAGGGCCCGTCCGGCCTCTTCCAGGGGAAGGGTTCCGGCGACCCGAATGCTGAGTTCCCCGGATGCGGCCAGCTTCAGCAGCGCGGCCAGCCGCGGTCCGTCGCGGTGACTCTGCACGGCGGTCACGCTGATGCCGCGGCTGGACTCCGGCGCGCCGCCGGGACGTACCCCCACGTAGGCCCCACCGTCACGGACGACCTCCAGCACCGCCGCCCCGAGCACGGCGGCGTCGATCGCGGCGTCGAATCGCGGCGCCGAGCCGAGCTCGGTCAGGACCTCGACCGCGCCGGCCGAGCGGAGGAAGTCCGCGTCATCCGGCCGGGCCAGACCGGACACCTTCCAGCCGCGCCGGGTGGCCAGGGTGACGGCGTGTCCGCCGACGGCTCCGGCCGCCCCGGTGACCAGCAGGCGGTCACCGGCCTGGGGCGAGAGGAGGTCAAGGGCTTGCTCGGCGGTGAGCGCGTTGATGCCGACGGTGGCCCCCCGGACCGGATCGATCCCGACGGGCAGCTCGGCGATGCTGTCCGCGTCGACCACGACATACTCGGCGTAGGCGCCCAGCGGCACGTCGAACGCGTCCAGCGCGGCGGCCACCGGGGTGCCGACGGCCGGGCCCAGGACGTCCGGACCGAGGGCGTCGACCGTCCCGGCGACGTCTGACCCGAGGCCGGTGGTACCGGTCTGGGTGATGAAGCCGGCCCGGTGGAAGGCCCCGGACCTGATGGTGTTCTCGACCGGGTTGGTGCCGGCCGCCCGAACAGCCAGGCGCAGCTGGCCCGGGCCCGGCGTGGGGATCGGGGTGTCGATCAACTGCAGGTCGTCGTGTCCGGTGGTGATGATGGCGCGCATGGGATTCCCTCTCGTCGCTGGAACTGCTTGCGATCACCAGCCTGCCCGTGGCACTCTCTGTTGGGAAGTAGGCACCCGAGAGTGCGTATCTCACCGAGGAGGAAGCGATGACGACGCAGACTGTCGCCCAGCAGCGGTCCGACGCCCGCAGCGAGTACAACGCGTACTTGGCGATGTGTCCCAGCCGGAATCTGCTCGACCGGATCAGCGACAAGTGGGTCGCGCTGGTGCTGGTGGCCCTGGGTCAGTCGGACAAGCGCTACTCCGAACTGTCCCGCCAACTGGTCGGGGTGAGCCAGAAGATGCTCACCCAGACCTTGCGGCTACTGGAACGGGACGGGCTGATCCGCCGCGAACTGACGCTGTCGGTCCCGGTCCGGGCCGACTACTCCCTCACGCCGCTCGGTCGTTCCCTGCTGCCCCTGCTCGCCTCGGTGAAGGAATGGGCAGAGAGCCACATGGACGAGGTGTTGGCCGCCCGGACCGTCTACGACAGCGGCGCCTGAATCTCCACCGCCGTGCCGCTGACCACGATGCCGCCGGCCTCCGGGACGTGCACGGCGATGCGACTGGGCCGACCGACATGACGTCCCTGGTGGATGACGACGTCGGCCGGGGGGTGGATCAGGTGCAGCGCTCGTAGGTAACCGCCGAACGCGGCGGCCGCCGCTCCGGTGGCCGGGTCCTCGGAGATGCTCCCGACCGGGAACAGGTTTCGCGCCTCGAACTCGGTCGGCGAGATGACGCGGGCCACGATGACGGTGGCCGGCCAGTTCCGCCGGTTCATCCGGGCGCGCAGCTCGTCCGGGTCGAAGGTGAACGAGTCGAACCGCTCCGGCTCCCGCAACACCAGGAGCGGGTGGGTGTTCCCGGCGTAGACGAACCGGTGGGGGTAGTCCGCGCGCAGGTCCGCGGCCGACAGCCCGAGGAGTTCGAGCAGTTCGGCCAGGACCTCGTAGGGCATCTCGTCGATCGACGGCTCGACACTGGTGAACGATGCGCCGACGTAGCCGTCCGATTCCGCGGTGGCCAACGTGATGTCGCCGATCCCGGTCTCGAAGGTGAACGCTCCCAAGCCGTCCCGCGCGGCCAGGGCGACCGCGGTGGCGATGGTCGCGTGACCGCAGAATGGCACTTCGGCCACCGGCGAGAAGTAGCGGATCCGGCCGCGCCGCGGCTCGCCGTCGGCGCGGAACCGGGTCAGGAATGCCGTCTCGGCGTAGCCGATGTCGGCCGCGATGTGCTGCATCTGGTCGTCGGTGAGATCGCCCGCGTCCAGCACCACTCCGGCCGGGTTGCCCCCGTCGGGAGTGGTGCTGAACGCCGCGTAACGCTGGATCAGGACGGTCGTCATGGCTTCGATGATGACAGCGCCGCGCGGCGACAGCGACCGGGTCCCCCCGGTGGCCGCGCCGCGTCCGCGGTCAGCGCATGAACGCGGCGGCCACTCCGGAGTCGACCGGGACGAGCAGGCCGGTGGTGATGGGCAGGGTCCCGTTGGTCAGCGCCAGGACGGCCATCGCGATGTGCTCCGGAAGGACCTCTTCCTTGAGCACCGTGCGCTGCGCGTAGTACTTGCCCAGATCCTCCTCGGCGACCCCGTAGGTGGCGGCCCGCGACGCGCCCCAACCGCCGGCGAAGATGCCCGAGCCGCGGACCACGCCGTCGGGGTTGATGCCGTTGACCCGGACGCCGATGTCGCCCAATTCGGCGGCGAGCAACCGGACCATATGGGCCTGCGCCGCCTTGGCCGAGGAATACGCGATGTTGTTCGGGCCGGCGAAGACCGAGTTCTTCGAGCAGATGTTGATGATGTCGCCGCCCAGACCCTGGGCCCGGAGAGCGTTTTCGGCCGCCTTGGCGACCAGGAACGAGCCCCGGGGCATGATCTGGTACTGCAGGTCCCAGTCCTCCAGCGAGGTGTCGGCCAGTGAGCCGGCCCGGGTGATGCCGGCGTTGTTGACGATCAGGTCGATGCCACCGAACGCGACGATGCCCGCGGCGATCCCCGCCTTGACCGCGTCGAAGTCGGTGACGTCCATGGCGACGCCGGACGCGACGTCCGCGCCTCCGAGATCGGCCGCCACCGCCTGGCACCCGGCCTGGTTGATGTCGCCGACGATGACGTTGGCGCCGTGCTCGGCCAGCAACCGCACGGTGGCCAGTCCGATGCCCGAGGCCCCGCCGGTCACCAACGCGATCCGGCCGGCCAGCGCCTTCGGCTTCGGGCGGCGCTTGAGCTTGTCCTCCTCCAGCTGCCAGTACTCGACGTTGAACTTCTCCGCCTCGGCCACCGGCTGGTACGTCGAGACCCCCTCGGCCCCGCGCATCACGTTGATCGCGTTGACGTAGAACTCGCCGGCGACGCGGGCGGTCTGCTTGTCGGCCCCGAAGGAGAACATCCCGACCCCGGGCACCAGCACGACCGCCGGATCGGCCCCACGGATGGCCGGCGATTCCGGGGTCGCATGCCGGTCGTAGTAGGCCTGGTACTCGACCCGGTACTCGGCGTGCAGCTGCGCCAGCCGGGCCACGACCTCGTCGATCGGGGCGTCGGGCGCGGTGTCGAGCAGCAACGGCCGAACCTTGGTGCGCAGGAAATGGTCCGGGCACGAGGTGCCGAGGGAGACCAGCCGGGGAAGTTTCTCCCGAGACAGGAAATCGAGCACGACGCCGGAGTCGGTGAAGTGGCCGACCTGGCGGCGGTCGGCCGAAGCCACCGCCCGCAGGTACGGGAACAACTCGGCCGCGCGGGCCCGGCGGGCGTCCGGGTCCAGGTTCCGATGTCCGGGGACCACCGGGCCGAACGGTTCGGCCACCGAGTTGGCGTCCAGGTAGGCCTGCGCCTGCTGGATCAGTTGCCGGTTGCGCGCCTCGACCTCGTCACTGGTGGTACCCCAGGCGGTGAGACCGTGGCCCCCCAGGACGGCGCCGATCACCCTGGGGTCCTTGGCGATCTCGGCCAGCGCCCGGCCGAGTTCCCAGCCGGGTCGCTTCCACGGCACCCAGGCTACGGTGCCACCCCAGATCTTGTGCACCAACGCCTCGCCGTCGGCGGCGCAGGCCAGCGCGATGACCGCGTCCGGGTGCAGGTGGTCGACGTGGTCGTAGCGGACCAGCCCGTGCATCGGGGTGTCGATGGACGGGGCGGCCCCGCCGGTGCCGAAGGCGCAGAACGGGAAATAGCCAACCATCTCGTCCTCGAACTCGACGCCGCGGTAGACGTTGTCCAGGGCCCGGACGCGATCGAGCTCCAGTACGGCCAGGCCGCCGGCCTTCAGAGTGCCCAGGTCACCGCCGGATCCCTTGACGTACAACAGTTCCACCTCGGCGCCGGTGGCCGGGCTGATCTGCCGGACCTTGACCGAGGTGTTGCCGCCGCCGTAGTTGGTGACGGTCGGGTCGGATCCGAGACGGTTCGACCGGCCCAGCAGTTCGGCGACGCCGACCGGGATTTCCTGGCTCATGGGGGTTGCTCCTGATCACAGTTTCGGGGAAGTCGGGGAAGAATGGGCTAGAACCGGCCGTGCTCGAGTTTGCCGCGACGCTCGGAGATGTCCTCGCGGGCAAAGAACTTCGCCACCGAGTCGGTGGGGATGGGAGAGACGCCGCCGGCCGCATAGGCAGCCGACCGCACCTGGGCGCCCTTGACCGCCATCGACGAGATGCCGTCGACCCCGGCCGCGGTCGGGGCGATGGCGACGATTCCGTGGTTCCCCAGCAACACCAGCTGGGGCAGCTGACCCTGCTCGTCGGCGTAGTTGCGGAGGGCGGTGTAGAAGGCCCGGCCGAGGTCGATCCCCGGCGAGAAGTACGGCACGTACAAAGGCTTTCCGATGACGACCGCCTCGTCGGAGTACACCCAGTAGCGGTAGGCCTGTTCGGCCCGGACCGAGGCCATGAGCCCGAGGATGGCCGTCGGGTGGGTGTGGCCGATGAATTCCACGGGCGACACCGCCTGCACGGCAATGTGAACCAGCGCCTCGATCGACCCGCGACGGCGGCGCCCGCCGACCGTCCCGGCGTCCAGCGCGGCGGTCGCCTCGGCCTGAGTGCTGGTCGGACGCCGCAACAGGTCGAGGAACGGCTCGACGTCGACCGTCACGAAGTCGTCGGCGGTGGCCGTGGCCATGTTCGCCCCGGACGCCTTCACCACCAGCCGCCCATCGGCCAGACGCTGAGACGTGTTGCCCTCGGCCAGGATCACCAGATCGCGTTCCGGACGTCCCAGGGACCGGGTCAGCTCCAGCAGGTCCGGGCTGACCAGTTCGGGGGCATGGATGGCCGTCATGGCGCTCGCTCGTCTTTCCGGGTGCTCGAGATTCGGTTTCCGCTCATCGTCCGGCCGCCTCGGCCCGTTGATCGCGCTCCACCAGTCGTTCGAACCGGGCCTGGGCCTCCGCCCAGTCCTCACCCGAACGCGGTGCGTAGTGGTGGATCTGGGTGCTGGCCGCGATGGCCCGGCGGATGTCGCCCAGGCCGGAGAACTCGCCGAGCGCGGCGAGTTGCACGGCGCCGTTCCCGAGGGCCGTGCCCTCGGTCGGTCCGCAGTGCACGGGCAGGCCGGTGGCGTCGGCCGTCAACTGCGACAGCAGGCGGTTGTCGGCGCCGCCGCCGACGATGTTGACCGACGGCGGCCGCACCCCGGTCGCCTCGACCAGATAGTCGACCACCGCTCGATAGCTCAACGCCAGCGAGTCGACCACACAGCGGACGACCTCCGGGATCGACTGCGGCACCGGGCTTCCGGTCTCCGCGCAGTAGGCCCGCACCCGGCTCGGCATGTCTCCCGGGGCCAGGAACCGGGGGTCGTCCGGATTGATGATGCTGACCAGTCCGGGCACTGTCGAGGCCATCGTGGCCAGGTCCGGGTACGAGATGTCCGTGCCCTCCCGCAGCCACTGACGCCTGCATTCCTGCAGGATCCACAGCCCCATGACGTTGCGCAGCAGGCGAATGGTTCCGGCGTAGCCACCCTCGTTGGTCAGATTGGCCCGCATGGACTCGGCGGTGATCACCGGGGTCGGGGTCTCCACGCCGACCAGGGACCACGTACCAGAGGAGATGTAGAGGCCGCCCGGCTCGGCCAACGGGACGCCGACCACCGCACTGGCGGTGTCGTGGCCGGGCGGGACGATGACCCGCGCCCCGGCCAGGGCACCGGTCGCGAAGCCGGGCAGCAGAGAACCGACGTCGGTGCCCGGGGGCACCACCTCCGGCAACATGTGGGTGGGCACGTCGAGATCGTCCAGAAGCTCCGTCGCCCAGCGATTTCCGGCCATGTCGTAGGCCCCGCTGGTCGACACGCCGGTGTACTCGGCCACCCGCGAGCCGGACAGCAGGTGGTGGAACACGTCGGGCATCATCAGCAGCGTCCGGGCCCGGGTCAGCCGATCCGGATCGTCGCGGACGTCGGCCATCAGGCCGAACACCGTGTTGATGGCCAGCACCTGCACGCCGGTGGACAGATACAGCCGATCGGCGCCGACGGCGGCGCGGGCGTCGGCGAACGAGCGGGTGTTGCGATCGTCGCGGTAGCTGATCGGGGCGTCCAGCAGGTGACCCGATTCGTCGAGCAACCCGTAGTCGACCCCCCAGGTGTCCACTCCGACGCTGGAGATCGGAGCGTCCCCGGCGGCCAGCACACCGAGCCCGGCGCGAATGCTCCCCCAGAGGTCGTCGGTGTTCCACCGCAGGGCTCCCCCGGTGACGACCGGAGTGTTGGCGAAGCGGTTGGCGATCGTCATCCGGAGTCGCTCTCCGTCGAACGAGACGGCGGTGACGCGCCCACTCTCGGCGCCGAGATCCACTGCAGCAACGGTCTTTACGGTCATCGGGCGGCCGTCCCCCGGCGCCCCGGGCGCTCGGTCGAACCGCCGGACACGTGGACCGGGACTCCGAGCGCACCCCACTGCGCGATCACCGCCGGCTCCATTCCGTCGTCGGTGAACATGGCATCGATCTCCCCGACCGAGGCGAACGAGTGCAGCCCGAATCCGTCCACCTTGGACGAGTCGAACACCCCGTACACCTGGTCGCAGGCCCGGGCCATGAATTGTTTGGTCTGCGCCTCCTCGGCCGAGAGATCCATCAGGCCATGGACCGTCGAGATGGCGACGACCCCGAAGAAGCCCTTGTTGATGCGTCCGCGGCCGGTCAGCACATCTCCGATCGGTCCCACCATCGAACCGGCCGAGCGACGGAGCACCCCGCCGGGCATCAGCACCATGGCCGACGACTGCTCCATCAGCAGCATGGCCAACCGGAGGGCATTGGTCACCACCACCAGGTCGCGGCGGTCGAGCAGTTCCTTGGCCAGGTAGTAGCAGGTGGTCGACGAATCCAGCGCGATGACGTCGCCGTGCCGCACCATCGGGGCCACCGATCGGGCGATGCGCTGCTTGACATCTCGGGAATGACGCAGCCGCATCTCGAACGCGCCCTCGTCACTGGCCCCGACGCTGACCGCACCGCCCCGGACCCGCCGGAGCATGGAGCGCCGCTCCAACCCCTCGAGGTCCTTGCGCACGGTGACGGCCGAGACGCCGAATTCCGCGGCCAGGTCGTTGACCACGACCCGGCCCTCGGCGTTCAGCGTGTTCAGGATGGCCTGTTCCCGGGCGAACTCGTCGAGCGACGGCACGGGCGGACCTCCTTCGACACGTCAGGCCCGACCGACGTGGGCGAGCTGCACAACCGAAACGAAACGTAAACGGGTACTCCTGGAGCGTCAACCCTTCAGGCAGAAGCGAAAGCCTAGCGCTTACGTTATGCGCCTGCTTGGCTTACGCAACCTGTCACCCCTGTTGCCCACCCGTGTTCCCCCGGGCCCGTCCCCGGCGTGGATCAACTTCTCAGGCGTGGCCGAACTTGATCACTTGCGTCACTTACGTCCCAGAACGGCGAAGTTGATCCACGCCGACGAAGTTGATCCACGCCGGAGAGGGGCGGGCGGGACGGGTCAGGCCGGGACAGTTGATTCGCGGACGACAAGGTCGGGCTCGAACACGACCTGGCGGTGGCGGTGGGTGGCCGGCGAGACGACCTCCTCGATCAGGAGGTCGGCCGCGGTCCGACCCAGATCCTCCCGCGGCTGGCGGACCGAGGTGAGCGGGACGGCGGCCGCGGCCGCGAAATCGATGTCGTCGTAGCCCACGATGGCCAGATCCCCCGGAACGGAGATCTGGTGCCGTGTCATCTCCTGCAGCACGCCCAGGGCGATCAGGTCGTTGACGCAGAACACCGCGGTCGGACGCTTGCGCACGGGTAGGGCGGCGATACGCTCCCCCATCGCCCGTCCGGCCCCGAAGGTGAGCCCGGCCGTCTCCATCACCGAGATCTCGATTCCGGCGCGGTCGGCCGCGGTCCGGGCTCCGATCAACCGGTCACGGACCTGTTTGGTCGACAGGGCTCCCCCGACGAAGGCGATCCGCTTGTGTCCCAACGAGACCAGATGGTCGATCGCGAGCTCGCCGCCGACCAGATCGTCCACCGAGACCGAGCACTGCCGGCGGGTGGAGCTCCGGTCGACCAGGACCAGCGGCATGCCGCGGCGGCGGATCTCCTCGATCGGGCTGGTCGCCCGCGCCGCCGGGGTGATCAGGATCCCGGACGCCCGCTGCTCCTGCAGCAGACTCAGGTAGTGATCCTCGCGGGTCGGATCGTCCCCGCTGTTGCACAGCACCAGTGACAGCCCCGCCTTGGCCACACTCGCCTCGACCCCAGCCGCGAGGTCGGTGAAGAACGGGTTGCGGATGTCGAGCACGACGAATCCGATCGAACGGCTCTGGCCCGCCCGCAACTGACGAGCGGCTTCGTTCCGGATGAATCCCAGTTCCTCGATGGCGGCCAGCACGCGGGCCCTGGTCGCCGGCGCCACGCGCTCCGGGCGGTTGAGGACGTTCGACACCGTGCCCAGGGACACGCCGGCCTTCTTGGCCACGTCGACCACGCCCACCTCCCCCGACATGCCATGACCTCCCAGACCGAGCGCAGTGCGCAACCGGCGGCGCGTTGAGCCGGTGACGTGGAGCCACCGGCGCGTGACCGGAGGCGTTGAATCGAATCAACGTACTCACGCGCGGCGGTCGGAGCAACGAAAGGCTCGCGGGCCACCCGATCGGATCACGGCGGCGGGCCCGGCACGGCGCCGGGGCAGGTCGGGGAAGGACCGGGTAAATGCTCCGTTCGAAAGTGTCACTCTTACGCCGGAGCGCTGATCTGCGCAGATGAGCGGCCCTTTCCGGAGTCCTGGCCACCCTCGATGACCGCGCGCCCTTCCGTTTGGTAACGAATCTGCATTTGCCCCTTGACGCGTCCGGGCGGCGGCGTTAGCGTTCCGCCCACGGTAGTGAAAGGTTTCACACACACACTCCACAACCAGGCCGTTCGCGCCCGGCCGACACGTCGCCGGCCGCTGCGGCGTAGGTCGATCGCTCAGCCGGATTGTCGGCCCGGCAGCGCTCGATCGGTAGTGAACAGCCCTCAAAGATGCCGGCAACCACAGAACGGAGTCGATGGTGACTGCGCAGGTTCCACTGGAACCACTGCTTGTGCTCGAACGGGCCACGAAGAGTTTCGGCCCGGTGCGAGCGTTGGAAAACGGCTCGGTGACCCTCTACCCGGGCGAAGCCCACGCATTGCTCGGTGAGAACGGCGCCGGCAAATCGACTCTGGTGAAGATCCTGGCCGGCGTGCATCGCCAGGACAGCGGTGAGTTGACCGTCGACGGACAACTGGTCGACTTCAGCGGCCCGGCCGCCAGCAAGGCGGCCGGCGTGTCGATCATCTACCAGGAGCCGACCCTCTTCCCCGACCTCACCGTGGCCGAGAACATCTTCATGGGACGTCAGCCGCTCCGCGGCGGACGTCGCATCGACCGCGGCGCCATGAACCGCGCCGCCACTGCCGTGTTCGGCCGGCTCGGCGTCGATCTCGACCCGGACCGCCTGGCTCGCGGCCTCTCCGTCGCCGACCAGCAGATCGTGGAGATCGCCAAGGCCCTCTCCCTGGACGCCAAGGTGCTGGTGATGGACGAGCCGACGGCCGCGCTGACCCAGGTCGAGGTCGACCGGCTGTTCGAGGTGATGAAGACACTGCGCGCCCAGGGTGCTGCCGTCATGTTCATCTCGCATCGGCTCGAAGAGGTCTTCGCCTCCTGCCAGCGCGTCACCATCATGCGGGACGGCAACTTCGTCACCACAGCCCCGATCGAAGACCTGACCATCGACGACATCATCCGGTCGATGGTCGGACGCAACCTGGAATCCCTCTTTCCCAAGACGGTCACCGAGCCCGGCGAGACGGTGCTCGAGGTGGAGAACCTCAGCAGCGCCGGCGTTTTCACCGACATCTCGTTCCAGGTGCGTCGGGGTGAGATCGTCGCCCTGGCCGGGCTGGTCGGCGCCGGGCGCAGCGAGGTGGCCCGGGCCGTCTTCGGCATCGACCCGTACGACTCCGGGACGGTGAAGCTCAACGGCAAGGTCCTGCACGGTGGCTCGCCTCGCGCGGCCATGACGGCCGGCATCGCGCTGGTGCCCGAGGACCGGCGCCAGCAGGGACTCGTGATGGACATGGCCATCGACCAGAACATGGCCCTGGCTTCGCTGTCCAGCCTGAGCCGGGGCGGCCTGATCTCCCGATCCAGCGAGCGTGGGTTGGCCCTGAACTGGGCTGGACAGCTGCAGCTCAAGTTCGGTCGGATGAAGAATCCCGTCTCCACCCTGTCCGGCGGCAACCAGCAGAAGGTCGTGCTGGGCAAGTGGTTGGCCCGCCGTCCCTCCCTGCTCATCATCGACGAACCGACCCGGGGCATCGACGTCGGCACCAAGGCCGAGGTGCACCGCATCCTCGATCGTCTGGTGTCCGAGGGCATGGCGATCCTGATGATCTCCTCCGAACTGCCGGAGGTGCTCGGCATGGCCGACCGCGTCCTGGTGATCCGCGAGGGACGATTGACCGCGAGCCTGACCCGCGACGAGGCGAACGAGGACTCCGTGATGCGCGCCGCCACCCTGCAGAGCACCGAGGACGCCGCATGACGACATTGACCAAGCCCCCACCCCCACCCAGGACGGTCGGACGCGGCAGCAACCTGCTGCGCGCCCGTGAACTCGGCATCGGTCTCGCCCTGGTGCTGGTCTTCGGACTCACCACGTTGTTCAACCACAACTTCGCCACCGCCAGCAGCGTGCAGCAATTGCTCACCGGCGCATCGATCTTCGCCCTGCTGGGCGTCGGCGAGACGATGGTGATCATCACCGGTAACGTCGATCTGTCGATCGGCTCGGTGGTCGGGCTGTCGGCCTACGTCGTCGGCGATCAGTTCGTCAAACACCCGAACATGCCGATCCTGGTCGGTTTTCTGATCGGGATCGGCGTCGGTGCGCTGGTCGGGGCGATCAACGGCTTGATCACCACCGTCACCCGCGTGCCAAGTCTGGTCGTCACCCTGGCCGCGCTCTACATCGTCCGCGGCATCGACGCCCTGATCGTGAACGGCAAGCGGATCGATCCGGGCAGCGTGCCGAACGCCTTCCAGGTCGTCGGCTACAAGAACATCCTCGGCATTCCCTGGCTGTTCATCATCGTGGCCGTCATCGTGGCGATCGCCGGTTACGCGATGCGCTCGTTCCGCGCCAACCGCGAGCTCTACGCCATCGGGTCGAACCCGGATGCGGCCGAGCTCGCCGGTATCCCGGCCGGGCGCAGGGTTTTCACCGCTTTCCTGGTCAGCGGAACTCTGGCCGGGCTCGGCGGCGCGCTGTTCCTGGCCGAATACGCCACCGTCGATTCCACCGGTGGGACCGGTTACGAGTTCCTGGTCGTCGCCGCGGTCGTCGTCGGTGGGGTCGCCATCTTCGGCGGCAGCGGCACCATCCTCGGCGCCGCCCTCGGCGCACTGCTCCTCAACACCATCAACCAGGCCCTGGTCGCTCTCAAGGTGCCGTCGTTCTGGAACCAGGCCGTGGCCGGGGCGCTCCTGCTGACCGCGATTGCGTTCGATCGCTGGCTCTCGCTCCGCGTCGCCCGCAGCCTCAAGTCCGCAGAAGGGGCCCATCGAGATGTCTGAGGTCCAAACCAAACCCGAGCTCGGGATGAACCCGACCGGCTCGAGCGCGGCCGCCCAGCGCCCCTCACTGCGGGGCCTGGTGCGGTGGGAGGCCGGCCTGGTGGTCGTGCTGATCGCAGCGCTGTGGTTCGGCTTCGCGCAGCCGAACTTCGCCACCGGCACCACCGTGTTCTTCATGGGCTACAACATGGGCGAGATCGCCATCATGGCGCTGCCGCTGATGTTCATCGTCATGGTCGGTGAGATCGACCTCTCGGTGGCCTCGATGCTGGGCCTGTCGGGCACCGTCATGGGATTGCTCTTCCACGACGGCTGGAACATCTATCTGGCCATGGTCGCCGCGCTGGTGGTGGGCGCCGTCGGGGGCGCCCTCAACGGCTTCCTCATCGCCCGGCTCGGACTTCCGTCCATCGCCGTCACCATCGGAACGCTGGGCCTGTTCAGGGGTCTGGCCGAACCGTTGCTGGGCGCCGACTCGGTGACCGGATTTCCGGCCTCCCTGACGAAGATCGGCGCCGCCGGTGTCTTCGGCACGCATTTCAGCTTCTCCACGCTGCTCTTCGTCGTCCTGGCCATCATTTTCGGGATCGTCCTGCACGCAACGCCTTTCGGCCGCTCCCTGTTCGCCATCGGTCTCCAGTCCGAAGCGGCACGCTTCTCCGGAATTCGGGTGGAGAAGATCAAGTTCTGGCTGTATGTTCTGTCCGGCGTGCTGTGCGCGATGGCCGGAATCCTCTTCTCCCTGAAGAACGCATCGGCCCGGTACGACCAGGGCACCGGCCTGGAGCTCAACGTGGTCGCCGTCGTGCTGTTCGGCGGCGTGTCGATCTTCGGTGGCCGCGGCACCGTCTTCGGGGTGGTGCTCTCGGTGCTGATCTTCGGAGTGCTGCAGTCGGCGATGACCATCATCAACATCGACCCGCAGATCCAGAACATCATCACCGGAGCCCTGCTGCTGCTCTCCGTCATCCTTCCCAACGGCGGCGAGGCATTGCGCCGAATCCGCGCCCGCACCAGGCGGGTTGCCCGCTAGCGGGCACCGGCCAGGACGAACCCGAAGTCCCACCACGCACGTCCCAGTTTCACTGCCCGCCCCTGCTTCACCGCATGCGCACTGCCGGCTCCACCGATCATCCGCACCGTTCCGGGCTTTTCCACCCCAATGAAGGGAACCCCCAGCAATGACCTCGAGCACCAAGATGCGGCGCCTGCTCGGCGCCGCCACCGCCGTGGCCCTGGCCACCACGATGGCGGCGTGCAGCTCCTCCAGCACGAGCGCCTCCTCCAGCAGCAGCAGCGCCGCCGCCACCTCCCCGGCGGCGGCATCCACTCCCGCCGCGGCCGGATCCAGCTCCGCTCCCGCCGCCGGGTCGTCCTCGGCCCCCGCCGCGGGCAGCTCGTCGGCCGGATCCTCCAGCGCCGCCGCCGGCGGAGCGATCAAGAAGGGGCTGAAGATCTACTTCATCCCCAAGGACACCCAGAACCCCTACGAGGTCATCGCCGACCAGGGCGGCACCGACGCCCTGAAGGAACTCGGCGGAACCGTCACCGTCGCCTCCGGGACGCAGGACACCGCGGCCGCC